>NZ_JAMPNU010000012.1:0-132918 GCF_028479505.1 Providencia sp. PROV205
CGATGACCGCCAAAGAGGCCGTGGAAGAGGCAAAGGGCTGCGTCGTTTATTCGACCATGGTGATCTTCATATTATGGTACTTTCGTTAGTCGCTAAAAAACCAAGCTATGGCTACGAAATTATCAAAGATATTCAAGAAGCCTCAAATGGCTTATATGTGCCTAGTCCCGGTGTTATTTATCCAACTCTAACACTGTTAGAAGAACAAGGCTTCCTAGAGTCTCAGATTGTTGAGCGTAATCGCAAAAGTTTTACCATTACTCCTGAGGGAGCAGCCCATCTAGCTCAAAATAAAGAAATTGAAGCTGTTATTGCTCGCAAACTAGCAAAAGCGCGTGATATGCAACAAGGCAGTAATTTGGCGGAAGACATTGAAATGGCTGTTAGTCGCTTTAAAGCATTATTACGTCACAAAATGGTTTTAAAACAGCTAAATGAAGAACAAACTCGCCAAATTGCCTCAATTATCAATGATGCAGTAAAACAAATTGAAGAAGTGAATACGTTATTAACAAATAGCGATGAAGATTAATGTTGCTGTTTCACCTTGAGCAACCTTATTTCTTTTTTATCTCGTCAGCATTGTGCTCTAGCAGAGCACAATGCTAATTTTTTATTTGAATTCTCATCTATAAACGCCATTCGCACCAATTTGGTGCAAAAACAGAACCATTAGCACCAAACTAGTGCATTACATATAAAGAAAGCTAGATGGCTCCCTTCGTCCACACGTAACAATCAGTATTTACTATAATTAAAAAGTTGGCACGCTTTTCGCTTATCTATTTATAGAGCGCGTGCTAACTATTTTTATATAACTAATTTTATATAACTAACACGCCAGACAAACAACAGACATACTGTCAAATGATAGCTTGTGATTTGTTGATTAGACCCGACCAGGAGAGCCGAGATGTCCGCTGAACATGTTTTATCGTTAATTAAAGAGCACAATGTTAGATTTATTGATCTGCGTTTTACCGACACTAAAGGTAAAGAGCAACACATCACTATCCCTGCTCATCAAGTTGACGAAGACTTCTTTGAAGAAGGCCAGATGTTTGATGGTTCATCTATTGGTGGCTGGAAAGGCATCAATGAGTCAGACATGGTATTAATGCCAGACCCATCAACTGCAATGTTAGACCCGTTCTTTGCAGATATTACGTTAATTATACGCTGTGACATTTTAGAACCGGGCACTATGCAAGGTTATGACAGAGACCCGCGTTCAATTTCAAAACGTGCAGAAGATTTCCTGCGCTCAAGTGGGATCGCCGATATCGTTCTCTTTGGGCCAGAACCTGAATTTTTCGTTTTTGATGACATTCGTTTTGGCAACAACATGCACGGTAGCTACTACCATATCGATGATATCGAAGCGGCATGGAATACGGGAACCAAATACGAAGGTGGTAATAAAGGCCATCGCCCTGCAGTAAAAGGCGGTTATTTCCCAGTTCCACCAGTTGATTCATCACAAGACTTGCGTTCAGCTATGTGTACCACTATGGAAGAGATGGGCTTGGTTGTTGAAGCTCACCACCATGAAGTGGCAACCGCTGGGCAAAACGAAGTCGCAACCCGCTTTAATACCATGACGAAAAAAGCGGATGAAACCCAGATTTATAAATATGTTGTTCACAATGTTGCCCATGCCTACGGCAAAACAGCGACCTTTATGCCAAAACCTTTAGTGGGTGATAACGGCTCTGGTATGCACTGCCATATGTCTTTATCTAAAGGCGGTGTTAACCTGTTCGCAGGTGACAAATACGGTGGTTTATCCGAAATGGCGCTGTATTACATTGGCGGTATTATTAAGCATGCACGTGCGCTGAACGCATTTACAAACCCAACAACTAACTCATACAAACGCTTAGTTCCGGGCTTTGAAGCACCTGTAATGTTGGCATATTCTGCACGTAACCGCTCTGCTTCGATTCGTATTCCAGTCGTTGCGAGCACGAAAGCACGTCGTATTGAAGTTCGCTTCCCAGATCCAGCTGCTAACCCATATTTAGCGTTTGCTGCTCAGTTAATGGCAGGCCTTGATGGCATCATTAACAAGATCCACCCTGGTGATGCGATGGACAAAAATTTATATGACTTACCACCAGAAGAAGCCAAAGAAATTCCAACTGTTTCAGGCTCTTTAGACGAAGCGTTAGCGGAATTAGATAAAGACCGTGAATTCTTAACCCGTGGTGGTGTATTCACTAATGACGCTATCGATGCGTATATTGAATTAACCCGTGCCGACATCCAGCGTGTTCGTATGGCACCACACCCTCTCGAATTTGAAATGTACTACAGTGTGTAACACGCCGTTCCACTGTTAGTCTTTGTTGCCGTGAAGCACTTGCCCCATCTTTTGATGGGGCCTTTTATCTCTAACGTATTTACGCAACAAAAATCAAATATCGGTTGTTTGGTCTATCAGGTATAATGCACCAAAATAGTGCAGGAGCAACATTACATGAAAACCGAACATTTGCCAGCACCGGAACACATTCTCGACTCCCTCATTAATAGCGTGCTAATTTTGGATTACGATTTGGTTATCCATTACGCCAACCATGCTGCACTCCAGATCTTAACCCAAAGCCAGCGCAAGCTATACGGTACGCCTCTACCACTGTTATTCAGTTATTGTTCACTCAATGATGAACTCATGCTCAATAGCTTAAAAGAAGGCCATAGTTTTACCGAAAATGAAGTCACCTTAGTGTTTAACAACCATTCCCATGTGATGTCATTCAGCGCACAGCCTTTTTCAGAGCAATTTATTTTAGTTGAGCTTTCACAGTTAGATAGCCAACGGCGCTTGAGCCAAGAACTCGCACAGAATGCCCAGCAATTGGCCGCCCGCGAACTGATCCGTGGGCTTGCTCACGAAATCAAAAACCCTCTCGGAGGTTTGCGAGGCGCTGCGCAATTGCTATCTAAAGCGCTGCCTGCCCCACAATTAAATGAATATACTCAAGTGATTATCGAACAGGCTGACCGCCTGCGAGCACTGGTTGATCGGCTGCTTGGCCCACAATATCCAGGGCCGAAAACACAGCAAAGTATCCATCATATTATGGAAAATGTAACGCGGTTGGTGTCATTAGAAAAACCCGATAACGTGACATTAATTCGTGACTATGACCCAAGCCTGCCCGAATTAGAGTATTACCCAGACCAAATCGAGCAAGTGCTTCTAAATATCACCCGAAACGCATTACAAGCTCTCGCTGAAACGGGGGGTTATATCACCTTGCGTACACGAACTGCTTTTCAAGTCACACTGCAAGGCGAGCGTTATCGATTAGCTGCACGTATTGATATTGAAGATAACGGTCCCGGTATTCCATTGGCAATTCAGGATACGTTGTTTTATCCCATGGTGAGTGGACGGCCTGATGGGACCGGACTTGGCCTATCAATTGCCCGCAGTTTAGTCGACCAACACGCAGGAAAAATCGAGTTCACCAGTTGGCCAGGTCACACTGAGTTTTCCATTTATCTACCAATTAAGAAATAGGAGATAACCATGACGCAGGGAAAAATTTGGGTGGTTGATGACGATAGCTCCATCCGTTGGGTACTTGAGCGTGCATTAGATAATGCAAAGTTCGCTTGCACCTGCTTTGACAGTGCGGACGCTGTACTCGCCGCATTAGAAAATTCACTCCCTGATGTGTTGTTATCTGATATCCGTATGCCAGGCACAAATGGTATTGAACTGCTGAATACCATCAAACAATCATATCCCCTCCTGCCGATTATTATCATGACAGCACACTCTGACCTTGATGCTGCCGTAAATGCCTACCAGTCAGGTGCCTTTGATTACTTACCAAAACCTTTCGATATTGATGAAACCGTCGCATTAGTCGAACGCGCTCTGAATCATAGCCGTGAACAAAACCATACTGGCCGTGAAGCTAAACAGCCCGCTCCTGTTGTCTCTTCGACCATGATCGGAGAAGCACCGGCTATGCAAGAGGTTTATCGCATTATTGGTCGTTTATCGCGCTCATCAATTAGTGTGCTTATTAATGGTGAATCAGGAACAGGGAAAGAGTTAGTTGCCCACGCACTACATCAGCACAGCCCCCGTGCTGATGCCCCTTTTATTGCATTAAATATGGCCGCCATTCCCAAAGATTTAATTGAATCTGAGCTATTCGGCCACGAAAAAGGCGCATTTACGGGTGCGAATCAAGTACGTCAAGGGCGATTTGAGCAAGCTAACCATGGATCTCTGTTTCTAGATGAAATCGGTGATATGCCACTTGATGTACAAACTCGCTTATTACGCGTTCTGGCGGAAGGCCAATTCTATCGTATTGGCGGTTATACCCCAGTTAATGTGGATGTGCGGATTATTGCCGCCACCCACCAAGACCTTGAAAAACGGGTTAAAGAAGGCTTATTTCGTGAAGACTTATTTCACCGGTTAAATGTCATTCGAGTGCAATTACCGCCATTACGTGAACGCACTGAAGATATCCCACGTCTCGCCAATTATTTTCTACAAAATACGGCGAAAGAACTCGGTGTCGAGGCTAAAGTTCTCCACCCTGACAGCGAAAAAATTCTTCAACGCTATTACTGGTCGGGTAACGTTCGCCAATTGGAGAATGTCTGCCGTTGGTTAACCGTGATGGCAGCAAGCCAAGAAATCTTACCGCAAGATTTGCCCGATGATTTGCTTGAAGAGCATCCACAACAAAATACAGTGGTAAAATCATCGCAAACCGACGCCATACCAACACAATCGTTATCATCACACAATCCTAGTTCTGCTGCTCAGTGGTTTGAACTACTTGAAGAGTGGACTGATAACGCATTAATGGAGGGTAAAGAAGATCTCTTTGCACAAACCATCCCCTTACTTGAGCGTACAATGCTAAATTGCGCGTTAAAATACACCAATGGCCATAAACAAGAAGCCGCCCGTTTATTAGGCTGGGGAAGAAATACACTAACTCGTAAATTAAAAGAGCTAGGAATTGAATAACCCCCCAATTGACTATCCTATTAAGATAAGCGTGACTTAATTTATTATTTCATGCTTATCTTAATATTCAATAATTCCAAACTAACTCGCATCAGAAAAAGATATTTAAACGTTAAATAAATTACTATTAATGATGATAGTTTTAAGATTATACTTTTATTACAGTACATTTTAGACTATTTTTACTTTAAAATAAAAAAATTAAAATAATGTAATGATATTAAACACCACAAAAACACATCATGCGTTAAGTAATAACAAAAAAACACCAACTTAAAACTAATTTAATTATTTAATTTTTATTTTTATCTTCAGAAAAAATCCCAATATTGAAAAACCAACATTTATTAAAATATCCACAAAAAACCCACAACCTATAATGTGAATATCAAATACAAGATATAAAAATGACACCTCAAAAGGGCATTAAACCTAAATTACTCTCATATTGTTTATTTTTAAAATAAAAGCCAAAATACTCACCAGTTGAGTAATTGAATATATTCACTGACTCAATCTCATCATATAAATATCCTCTTGGAGAGTAATAAATGAAAAAAAATGTCTTTGCCTATTTAATTGCGGCATCGTCTGTTTTTGCCATTAATAATGTATTAGCGGCTGATGGAACTATCGATTTTACGGGTGAAATTACCGACCAGGCTTGTCAGTTTGCAACTGGTTCTGATGCATTTACCGTGAACTTAGGAAAAATCGCTAAAACGGCATTACCGAGTACAGGTAGCACGGCAGCAGCAACTAAATTTACTATCAAATTAGAAAACTGCCCGCAAACCGTGACTAGCGCAACGGTTAAATTTGATGCCACCAGTTACGCAGGTGATAATAGTGTACTCCAGTTAACCGACCCTACTGCTGCGACAACAGCACAAAACGTTGGTATTCAAATTCAGGACGTCACCGGAACAACCGTTCCGTTATTTACTGAATCTAGTGCGTATGCATTAAAAGAAAAGACAGTAAATAATTTAGATTTTACTGCTCGTTATATTGCAATGTCTGATAGCGTTGGCGTTGGTCAAGCAAACTCAACCGCAACCTTCACTATCAATTATAACTAATTGGCTTTTAGGGTTTAAAGGGATTTAAACCTTATTCCTCTATTCAATGGTACTAATATGAAACGCTTAGTTTATTTTTTTATTTCTTCATTTTTATTGATTAATTTAGCCCATGCAGGCGTTATTATTGGCGGCACCCGTGTTATTTATAATGAGGGAAATAAAGATGTCAGTATTAGTGTCGAAAACCCTGATAAAATTCCTTATTTAATTCAATCATGGATTGATGGTATTGATGAAAATAAGCAATCCGCATTTACCATTACACCACCATTATTTAGATTAAATGCAGATAAAACCAATGCGTTAAGAATATTTTTAACCGAGAATACCTTACCGACAGATAAAGAATCATTATTTTGGTTAAATATAAAAACGATCCCAGCAACAGAGCGCACGGAAAATTCATTACAAATTGCCTTTAAAACACAAATGAAATTAATTTATCGTCCTTCTGCAATTAAAAACGTTGATTTTGTTGAAGAACAAAAAAAATTAACTTGGTCAAAAACAGGCAATATGATTACGGTAAAAAACCCGACGCCGTATTTTATGAATTTCCAAAGCATAACCTTTAACGGTAAAAAGGCGAATGACGTCTCTTATGCTGCACCGTTTTCTAGCACTTCTTTTGAGATTAACGATGCTGCCACTCATGGCACGGTGAAATGGGAAGTCATTAATGACTACGGCTCTGCATCTGAACTGGCTGAAGCGAAAATATAGCCCAAAATTGATTTAGGTTGTTAAAATGAGAATAAATAAAATATGCTTTAGCCTACTTATTTATTTAGGCTATACGGTACCTTTATACGCTGAAAATGCCATCGGCAATAATACAACAGAGGGAAATATCTATTTTGATCCTGATTTCTTAGAGTTACCCAATAAAGATGCGGTCGATTTAAGCCAATTTGAAAATAACCAACAATTGGCTGGTAATTATTACGTTGATATTTATGTCAATACCAACTTAATCGGAGCAAAAAGTTTAAAGTTTGATAAAAATACCGAGAATAAACTTGTTCCCTGTTTAACACTGGATGATTTAAAAAGCTTCGACATTAAAATTGCAGATTATCCTGAGCTACAAAATAGCCAAACAGGCTGCGTCAATTTAGCAATCATTCCTGACGCAACAAGCCAATTTGAATTTGATTCACAGCGGTTATACCTCAGTATTCCGCAAATCGCGCTGGCGAAAAACCCGAGGGGTTATGTTGACCTTGCAGATATCGATAACGGTATTACCGCTCTATTACTGAATTACAGCTATAGCGGTTCTAAAAATACCGATCGTAAAGGTGGAGAAGACACCACCTCAAACTACGTCAATTTACGCCCCGGCTTAAATATTGGGGCATGGCGTTTGCGCAACTATACCACGTGGTCCAACAGCACAGGGCAGCCCAATAAATGGGATACTATTTATACTTACGCCTCCCGTGGGATCAACCGCATAAAAAGCCAACTAACCTTGGGAGACAGCGTATCTCCGTCAGACGTATTTGACAGTGTACCGTTTCGTGGGGCTCAGCTCGCCACCGATGATGATATGTACCCTGAAAGTCTGCGTGGCTATGCGCCAGTCGTGCGCGGGATAGCTCGCAGCAACGCACAGGTTACCATTCGCCAAAACGGTTACACCATCTACCAAACCGATGTGGCAGCAGGCCCCTTTGAAATCACTGACCTCTATCCAACCGGCAGCAGCGGTGACTTACATGTGACGATAAAAGAGTCGAACGGCAGCGAACAGGTGCAAATTGTACCCTTTGCCTCACTCCCCGTGCTGCAACGTGAGGGTTATTTATCTTATAGCACCACCGCAGGTGAATACCGTTCATATGATAGCCATGTAGATAAAACCAAATTTGGTCAGTTCACTTTGGTATACGGTTTACCCTATGGCATCACTATGTTCGGAGGAAGTCAGTTCAGTGAAAAATACCAATCTTATTCGATAGGTGCTGGGCAAAACTTGGGGCGCTTCGGGGCGCTGTCTATTGATATTACCCAATCTCACGCCAAAATGCGTGATGACAGCAAAGAACGTGGTCAGTCTTACCGCTTTAGATATAACAAAAACCTCAATGATATCGGCACCAATATTGCTTTGGCAGGTTACCGCTATTCGACCCAAGGGTATTACAGTTTATCCGAGGTGTTTGATACCTTCCGTGATACCACTTACACTCCTGAAATCGAACGCCGCCGTAATCGCGGTGAAATCACCCTCAGCCAAAACCTAGGGGATACTTACGGTTCTATTTCAATGGGTTATATTAATGAAGATTATTGGAATAGTGACCGCAAAACACAGTCAGCAACCCTTGGCTATAACAATAGCTGGCAAGGGATCAGTTACGGGCTGAATTACACCTATAACAAGAATACCAGCAGCTATTCGCAGAGTGCTGGGGCAAAAAAATACAGTGATGAAGACCATTTATTTACTTTTTCGGTCAATATTCCGTTCAGTTTGTTTGAAGATACCGCCTACATTAACTTTGCCAGTAACCACAGTAGCCGAGACTCCAGTTCGAGTAGCATCGGTGTATCAGCATCTCACCTGAACAACCGTTTAAATTGGAGCATGCAACAAAGTTTAGCCGATCAGGGGCAAGGCAGTTCTGGTAATGCGAACTCCACCTATAAAGGCAGGTATGGTGAAATTTCTGGTGGTGCTAGCTATAGCAAAGATAACTATAACCTGTACTACGGAACTAACGGCAGCCTTGTCGCTCACCCGGGCGGGTTAGTGTTAGGGCAACAACTGGGTGAGACTGCTGCGCTGGTAGAAGTGCCTGATGCAGGGAATGTTCCCATATTAAACCAAGCGGGTGTAGTAACCAATAACCAAGGTTATGCGTTAGTGCCGTACGTCACCGCTTACCGCAAAAATACCATCGATATTGATACCTCGGCGTTACCTGACAACACAGAAATGGAACTCACTAGCCAGTCTGTCTCCCCAAGCCGTGGAGCGCTAGTGAAATCCAGTTTCACTGCCAATGTCGGTTATCGCGCCATTATGGTATTGAATTTTGCAGATGGGAAGCCCGTACCATTCGGCGCACAAGCCATATTTAAAGATAACCCACAATTAAATAATCTAGTGGGTAATAATGGCGAAGTTTATTTATCCGGTTTAACTGAGAGTGGGAACTTTATTATTCAATATAACGAGAAACAACAGTGTCAGGTTAATTATAACTTAGCCGGTGTTTCGGATTATATGGGGTTATATAAAACTACTGCGGTATGCCGATAAGAGGGAAATACGTAATGAAATTTATAGTGTTATTCACCACAACTATTATTTTAATAGCAGGTAAAGCTAATGCAGCTTACAACTGTTTTATCGGTCAACCTGTTAGAGAAGCGTTTATAGATGGCAAGCATATTATTAACATTCCATTTGACAATACATTTACAGGGGACTTAAAAACAATTATTGCAAATTCTAGTGCTCCATTAGATATGTATGTTAATAATATAGGCAAAGACTTCAATCCTCAGTGTAACGGTTTAGATTCTTACAACTCAAATATTGGTCCGGTCTACTACCAATATGCTTATGCTAATAGGCAAACATCTCAAACCCCTCTCGTTACAAATGTGCATGGAATATCTCAATATGTAAGATTTGTGGCTGATAGTTGCCCTTCATGTCCTGCCAGTATACAGTTTCCACGGACAGCCTATAACTATATTAGCAAAAATGCTAAATTTGGTGCGTTTAACGCTGGATTAGCTGGTCACTTTACCCTCACACTAGTCAAAACAGGGCCGGTAACTAAATCTGGATATATAGATAGTGGAATAATAGCGACAAAATCCAATCGCAATGAAGCCGCGGGATCTACTTTTTATAAAACGGCAACCTTGGCAATTAGACCAAACTCTATCTATATCAATGTGCTTAACTGTTCTTTAAAACAGGGTACCTACAATATTAATCTAGGTGATTGGTATGATACCCAGTTTAAAAAAGTCGGTGATACCAGCAGCAATATAGATATTCCAATTAAATTATCTTGTGCTGCAGGCACTAATATTAAAGTCAATGTCACATCTGACGCGATAGATAATGCACCAACAGGTAAATTAAGTTTACGTGGTTCGAATAAAGCTACAGGCGTTGCAGTACAATTATTAGATAACGCAAGTAACCCCATCCCTCTAAATACTCAGTGGACACAACAAAATAATGTGCCTGAAAGCGACTATATTTTTGGCTGGAAAGCTCGCTATATTAAAACAGCAGACAAAATTACTCCCGGAAGTGCGAATGCAACAGCCACCGTTAATATTCG
Source organism: Providencia sp. PROV205 (assembly GCF_028479505.1). Taxonomy (NCBI): domain Bacteria; kingdom Pseudomonadati; phylum Pseudomonadota; class Gammaproteobacteria; order Enterobacterales; family Morganellaceae; genus Providencia; species Providencia sp. PROV205. The sequence continues at coordinate 10,413 of NZ_JAMPNU010000012.1, forward strand.
CTACGAATAGAGGCTTTCATGAAAAAAATAATATTCACACTATTAACTATAAATATTTTTTATCAACCCTTATTGGTTAATGCAGCTGATACTGTAACACTAAATTTCACAGGCAATATCAAAGCCGCTACCTGTAATATCTCTGGCGGCAACAATATTGATATTGACTTAAAACGTTTACCGATTGATATATTTAATGGCGCGCAGACAGGATCCGACTGGAGAAATTTTGATATTCATTTAAATAACTGTTCGTCATTTATCAACCAAATCAAACTGACATTTGCAGGTACTGCGGACACGGCTGATACGACTAGCTTATATAAAAACCTAGGTACTGCTCAAAATATAGCTGTGCAATTACAAAGTGGTGATGGTGCCACACCGTTAGGCAATCAAAAAATATTACAAGTGCCCTTAAATGGGCAATCTGATATCGCTATTCCACTGCGTGCGCGGGCTTTTAGCATGGCAGGTAATGTCGTGGCTGGATCTATTTCAGCCAATGTCACCGCTACCATCACCTATTTATAAACTGGAGCTTATAATATGAAAAAAATGGTGCTTTTATTCTGTCTTGCTTCCAGCCCCGCATTGGCAGCAGACCAACAAATTAATATCAATGTACATGGTTATGTCGCAGTTATGCCCTGCGAATTAGAAACCATCAATCATGTCATTGACCTGAAAAAAGTCAATGCTTGGAATATTCGGGATACACAAACTTCACCGTGGGTTGATTTCTCAATTAAATTGAAAAATTGCCCTATGGGTACCAAGGAAGCCATTATGGAGATTAAAGGCACACCAGATTCAACCACAACGGATTATTTTGTTAATACCGGTAGTGCTAAAAACGTCGCATTAAACTTAGCCCACCATGCAAATAAAGCCACGATAAAAAACGGTGAAAAAATTATGGTGCCCGTTAATGAACAAACCCGCAAAGTTGATATTCCGCTATCAGCGAGAATGGCAGGCTATGGCTCAGGCATGACAAGTGGTTCATTTAATAGCCATCTTGATTTTACATTTGTTTATCATTAACAAAGTCTGGCTATTATCTTGACTAATATCCAAATAAAAACTGTATAGTTCGAATGCGTGTGATTTAAATCAAGATAGAAACCATAATACCTGATAGATATATCTTGAAGGTACAAGGCATTCTTTTACTTATTAAGAATAAAAAATCAATGAGGTTGAATAATGAGCAATTATTACCCTGTCTCTGCGGTTATTGGCCATAAAATAAAATCATTGCGTAAAGATAAAGGGCTATCTCTTATAGCCCTTGCTAAAAACATTGGCATTAGTGAACAACAGCAATTACGCTATGAACGGGGAAATAACCGAATATCAATAGACAGACTAAAGCAGTATTCCAATTATTTTGATGTCAATATTAGTTATTTTTTTTCATTTAATGAAGATGAAAAAATAAAAATTAAAAATGGTAATGAAATTAAAAAATCATTCCCCTTATAGTATTTTTACTTAATCATTATTGGTTATTAGTATGAAAAAAAACACATCTAAAATTGTCGGAGCACGGATCCGCTCACTCAGAAAAGATCAAAACATGAGTATTCAGCAACTCAGTACATTGCTCGGGATCAGCCAACAGCATCAATCCCGCCATGAACTTGGAGAAATACGAATTCATGTTGATACTCTTTATTCTATTTCTCAAATATTAGAACTTGATATTCAGGAATTAATTATTGATTTTGCCATCCCAATACCAGTTAGCAAAATGGATAGTAAACAGAATAGAAGAAAAATATTGCAAGCTGAAAGCCTATTATCGCCAGAACATAATTTCAATTTATACAAATAGTGTTAACAATAAAATAATATAGCATATCGTTAGGCTATTGCTCTTTTTTACCAATTAAAAATAATCTTCGCTCATGTAGTCTTAATTCAATCATATCAAATTAAGACTACACATCTAGTCTTATCTAACCAATAAAAACAAAATATAGCACATTTAGACCTACCAAATCCGATAACTATACTATTATTTCATTTTTCGATAGTAAAAATACAACATCCACTGTATGTGGTCTAATATGTCAAAACCGTATAACCCCAAATAATCACCATATGAGAGATAAATTAAACTTATATCCCTCCTTATAATTATTCTTGGTTTTATATCGTTATTTAACTTTAGTCAAAAAACCATTGAAAATTATATTTGACTTAGTTCAATATAGTATATCAATCCCTCTCTTATAGCGTGTTAACTCAATTAAAAAACTTAAATTCATTAATATTTGATTATATATTTCCAATTTTAACAAAACTTGTTTATTTTAAAAAATAGTCCCAAAATACTCTTCAATTGAGTAACTATTGCTTTTATATACTCAATGAAAAATAAATAATTATCTTTTGGAGAAAAACAAATGAAAAAGAACTTACTTGCATCATTAATTGCTGCAACCTCAATCGTTGCTGTTAATAATGCATTAGCAGCAGATGGTACTATCGACTTTACAGGTGAAATCATTGACCAAGCATGCGAATTAGCAGCTGGCTCTGATGCACTAAAAGTAAACTTAGGACAAGTATCTAAAAAAGCATTGCCAAACGCAGGAAGTACAGCGGCAGCAACTAAATTTACAATTAAATTAATTAATTGCCCTGCTACAGTAACAACAGCTTCAGTGAAATTTGATGCTGATTCTTATATTGGTGATGATGAAGTTATTAAATTAAAAGAAGAAACGGGTGTTGCAACTGGCGTTGGTATTCAAATTACTGATGATACGAATAAAATTGTTCCATTATTTACTGCCTCTAAAGCATATCCATTACAACAAAATGTGGAAAATAATTTAGATTTCAGAGCGCGTTATATTGCTAAGTCTGACACAGTGACTCCTGGTCCTGCAAATGCGACAGCAACTTTCACAATCAATTATAACTAAGTAATAAATAAGGTTTAAAAGGACTTAAGCCTTATCTAATAATAATCAATGGTGGTATTATGAAATCTATTATCTATATTTTCATTTCCTTATTAGCACTAATAAACACTGCGAATGCTGGTGTTATTATTGGTGGAACCCGTGTTATTTATAACGAGGGAAACAAAGATGTCAGCATCAGTGTAGAAAATCCAGATAAAATCCCTTATTTGATTCAATCTTGGATAGATAATATAGATGAAAAAAAGCAGTCTGATTTCTCTATTACACCACCATTATTTAGACTAAATGCAGATAGAACTAATGCACTTAGAATATTTTTAACAGAAAATAAATTACCTAATGATAGAGAATCATTGTTCTGGTTAAATATAAAAACGATCCCAGCAACAGAAAGAACAGAAAACTCACTACAAATTGCCTTTAAAACGCAAATGAAATTAATTTATCGCCCTAAAGCATTAAAAGAGGTTAATTTTATTGAAGAGCAAAAAAAATTAGTGTGGTCTAAATCTGGAAATAAAATTACGGTTAAAAACCCAACGCCGTATTTTATGAATTTCCAGAGCATCAGCTTTAACGGAACAAAAGCTAATGATGTTTCTTATGCGGCACCTTTCTCAAGTGCAACTTTTGACGTTAATAACTCAACTACTAATGGAACAATTAAATGGGAAGTTATTAATGATTATGGTGCAGCACCAGAAGCACTCGAAAAGAAAATATAAAATTATAAAATAAGTTGGGCTTTATCATGAAAATAAATAAAATATCTCTAGGCCTACTATTATATTTAGGCTATACCGCATCGCTATATGCTGAAGAAAAAACAGAAAATAATGTCTACTTTGACCCTGACTTTTTAGAGTTACCAAATAAAGATTCGGTTGATTTGTCGCAGTTTGAGAATAATGAACAACTAGCTGGTGCCTACTATGTTGATATTTATGTCAACACTAACTTAATTGGTGCTAAAAATCTTAAATTTGAAAAAAATAACCATAACCAATTAGTTCCGTGTTTATCACTGGCTGATATTAAAGAATTTGGTATCAAAACAGCGGAATACCCTGAATTGCAAACCGCAGGCAGTCACTGTGTAAACCTTGCAGCTATTCCTGATGCCACAAGTAATTTTGAATTCGATTCTCAACGTTTATATTTAAGCATCCCCCAAATCGCATTGGATAGAAACCCAAGGGGTTACGTTGACTTAGCCAATATCGATAATGGGATCAACGCACTGCTATTAAATTACAGCTATAACGGCTCTAAAAATTACGATCGCAAAAGTAGTGGTTCGGATAATACATCTCATTATGTAAATTTAAGACCCGGCTTAAATATTGGAGCGTGGCGGTTACGCAATTACACAACATGGTCAAGTAGCACTGACCAATCCGGTAAATGGGATACTATCTATACCTACGCATCACGTGGCATTAATAGCATCAAAAGTCAGTTAACCTTGGGGGATAGTGTTTCACCTTCGATGGTTTTTGACAGCGTGCCATTCCGTGGTGCCCAGCTTGCGACAGATGATGATATGTCCCCTGAGAGTTTACGCGGCTACGCCCCCGTCGTTCGTGGGATTGCCCGCAGTAACGCACAGGTGACGATCCGCCAAAATGGTTACATTATATACCAAACCGAGGTTGCTGCAGGCCCTTTCGAAATCAATGACTTATACCCAACAGGGGGAAGTGGTGATTTACATGTCACAATAAAAGAATCCAATGGTAGCGAGCAATATCAGATCGTTCCTTTTGCCTCATTACCCGTATTGCAGCGTGAAGGATATTTTTCTTATAGCGTAACGGGCGGTGAATACCGCGCTTATGACAGTAGCATTGATAAAACAAAATTTGGTCAGTTCACCTTAATCTATGGTTTACCGTATGGTATTACCGCTTATGGTGGTAGCCAAGTGAGTGAGCATTACCAATCTTACTCCATCGGTACAGGCCAAAACCTTGGACGGTTTGGTGCATTATCCATTGACGTTACTCATGCAAATTCAACGCTGAGTAATGACGTTAAGGAAAAAGGCCAGTCATATCGTTTCCGCTATAACAAAAATATCAACGATATTGGTACTAATATCGCATTAGCTGGTTACCGTTACTCTACTAAAGGCTTTTACAGTTTAGCAGAAGTCTTTGATGGTTATAGAAATACAAACTATGCTCCAGAAATTGAACGCCGCCGTAATCGTGGTGAAATTACGCTCAGCCAAAACTTAGGGGATAACTTTGGTTCAATTTCCGTGGGCTATATCAATGAAGACTACTGGAATAGTGACCGTAAAACACAATCTGCCACCGTGGGTTACAACAACAGTTGGCAAGGCATTAGTTATAGCTTGAATTATACCTATAACAAAAATACCAATAGCTACTCCTATAGCTCCGGCAGTCGCACGAAAAGTGAAGATGACCATCAATTAGCGTTCTCGGTCAGTGTGCCGTTTACTGTGTTTGATAACACCTTCTATTACAACTTTAACAGTAACAGCAGCAGTAACGGCCCAAGCACAGGCAGTATTGGGCTTTCTGCTTCACAACTCAATAATCGCTTGAATTGGAGCATGCAGCAGGGTTTCACCACTCAAGAACAAGGTACGAGCGGCAATATGAACGCCTCTTATAAAGGCCAATATGGTGAAGTTTCAGGCGGAACTGGCTATAGCAAAGACAACTATAACCTTTATTACGGGGTTAATGGCAGCTTAGTGGCTCACTCTGGCGGCCTTGTACTCGGTCAACAATTAGGCGAAACCGCGGCTATTGTTGAAATCCCAGATGCAGGTGATGTACCCGTCTTAAACCAAGCAGGGGTTGTCACTAATAACCAAGGTTATGCACTCGTGCCTTATGTTACGGCTTACCGTAAAAATGTGATTGATATTGACACTTCTGAACTACCTGAAAATACAGAAATGGAGTTAACCAGCCAAAGTGTTGCACCAAGCCGTGGTGCACTGGTGAAAGCCAGCTTTGCCGCAAATGTCGGATATCGAGCCATTATGATATTAACTTTTGCTGATGGCAAACCTGTACCTTTTGGTGCCCAAGCGATATTTAAAGATAATCCACAGTTAAATAACATGGTTGGTAATGATGGTGAAATTTATTTATCTGGTTTAGCTGAAAATGGCAGTTTTATTATTCAATATAACGATAAACAACAGTGCCAAGTAAATTATAACTTAGCAGGCATATCGAATTATATGGGTTTATATAAAACAACTGCTGTTTGCCGATAATAAGGAGGCCAGTTATGAATAATCTTATTTATAAATCGATATTAACTATGAGTTTTATATATTTATACTCAGGATATGCTAATGCAGCTTGTGTTCAAAATCCCACATGGAGAAACATACAAAAAACAATACCTAATGAAACAATCAACATACAATATGATGACACTAGGTCTTATCAATTAAAATCTATATCTTTACCGATTTATTCGGGGACTTATAACCCGACTAATGGTGTTGGTCAAGATTGTGGCGGAAATCAAGTTGGTATTTATCTAGCACCAGTCAGTAATGGTATGGCCGTAAGTGGAATTAATGGTATTGGTATCAAAGCGAGAATTAATAGCTTTGGGCCAGATACTTTCTTTCCTGTAAATGGTCCATATACGGCAACTACATGGACATTTACGAATCCGACATGGGATATTCGTATAGAAAAAACAGGTCATGTTACTTCTGGTGGGATTATTTCAACACGGCAACTCGCTAGATTTTATCAACAAAATAGAAAAACAGGTACTGATTTTATTATTTCAACTGTCTCTTTTTCCACTAACTATCGAATAAATGTACTCAGTTGCTCACTAAAAAATTCAGTTCCTACCATTAACTTAGGTGATTGGTATGATACCCAATTTCCCGCTGTTGGCAGTACCAGTACAAATATCAATATTCCCATTACATTAAACTGCATGGCGGGCACCAATATTAAAGCGACGGTAACAAGCTCTAAATATGAAGATACGGCTACAGGAAAATTAGCTCTAACGGGACCTGGTAGTGCCACTGGTGTCGCAATACAATTGCTGGATAAAAATAATAACCCGATCAAATTGAACACTATGAATAGCCTGCAAAATAATGTGCCTGCTGGTGACTATATGTTCAATTGGAAGGCTCGCTATATCAAAACGGCCGCGAGTATCACGCCAGGTACAGCAAACGCCTCTGCGACTGTAAATATTCGCTATGAGTAGGAATAAAAAATGAAAAAAATATCTAAAAATTTACTTTTACTTAGTAGCTTAATATTCAGTGGAAATTCATTTGCTGCTAGCACAGTGACATTGAATTTTACCGGAAATATTAAAGCCGCAACTTGCAATATTACCGGTGGGAATAACATTGATATTGACCTGAAAAATATTTCTGCTGATGTATTTCGTAATGCAAGTTCAGGTTCTAACTGGAACACATTTAATATCAGCCTAAATAATTGTTCATCTTTTATTAACCAAGTAAAACTGACATTTACAGGAACCGTGGATACTGCGGATGCAGCCAGCTTATACAAAAACCAAGGTACGGCTAAAAACCTAGCTGTTCAACTACAAAATGGTAATGGAACAACCGCTTTAGGTAACCAAAAAGTATTACAAGTTCCGACAAATGGGCAAGCGAATATTAATATTCCATTACGCACACGTGCCTTTAGCTCATTAGGTAATGCCACTCCGGGAACTATTTCCGCCAATATTACGGCAACCATTACCTATTTATAAAAGAGAGAATAATATGAGACATTTTATCCTATTACTATCACTAATGAGCTGTTCTTTAACTGCATTTGGGCTAACAGCAAATATTAAAGTGCATGGCGTCGTTATTGCAGCGCCTTGTGAGGTTGAAAAAAATAACTATTTAATCGATTTGAAAAAAATTAATATTTGGAATATCAAAGATACGCAAAAGTCTCCGTGGGTTGATTTTTCCGTGAAGCTAAAAAATTGCCCTGTCGGCACCACCAAAGCTGTAATGAAAATATCCGGCACACCAGACTCAACAGTAACTGAACATTTTATTAATAATGGTTCGGCGAAAAATGTGGCATTAAATTTAGCCAATACCGCCAATAAAACAACAATAAAAAATGGCGATACCATTACCGCGAATGTGAATACACAAACGCGAAATGTTGAAATACCACTATCAGCACGAGTCTCGGGTTATGGAAGTGGTATGGTTGCAGGTTCATTTAAAAGCCATTTAGAATTTACATTTACATATCAGTAAGTAAGTTTGTTTTGATTATATCAGTTTTAATAGGGGAAAGGGGAAAGCGGTATGCCTAATTACTATCCTATATCAAAAATAATTGGCAATAAAATCACCTATTACCGAAAAATGAAAGGCATGACATTAGAAAATTTATCTAATATCGTGGGTGTAAGTGAACAACAACAGTCACGCTATGAACGTGGTATTAATCGAATTAATATTGATAGGCTTTATCATTACTCTAAGATATTTGAAATTGATATTATGGCTTTTTTTATTTTCAATTCTAAGGAGATCAATGAGATTGAGCATTCAGAAGAAAGACATTTAATAAAAAAAGTAAATGTTAAGGATATTTTATGACTAAAAAGAAAATTTTACTGGTAATAATAGGATCGGTTTTTGCTTATTCTGCATATACACAAGCAGCCTGTATTCAAAACCCTAATTTACGGAATGTTGTGGTGAATGTACCGGCAAGAACCTATTCACTGCAATATGATGATACAGGGGCTCGTGATTTAGCCACTATTCAAGTCAATTTTAAGAGCTCACATATCAATACATATTCAGGCCCAATGAGTAATGGCCGGTGTGGTGATGCCTATTTACATGCTGACTATGTGAATGGTTGGGTACCAAACGGTAATAAAATTGCAACCAGTAATATACCGGGTATTAGCATCCAAGTAAAAGCAACCGAAATTGGTTTCTTAAATACACGTTATGGGCCACCAACAGGTGCCAACCCTGCCGCTTGGGGAATTCCTAATCCATATTGGACCATCACCATTAAAAAAACTGGGCAAGTCACACAAGGTGGAAATTTAAAGGCAGGGCATGTGGGAAGACTAACACAGCGTAACCCAGCACCACATAACAGTACGTGGAATTTAACATCGTTGAATATTCCAGCAGGTGCTATCAAAATTAATGTATTAAAGTGCTCAACAAAAGCAAATAGTTACAATGTTAACTTAGGAACTTGGTATGACACTCAATTTAAATCTGTGGGCTCTACCAGCAATAGTGTCAATATACCCATTACATTAAGCTGCGCTGCGGGCACCAATCTAAAAGTGACAGTCACAAGTAGTGCTGGGTATGTTGATACCAATACAGGGAAGATTAAATTGTCTGGGCAAGGGCAAGCGACCGGAGTCGCTATCCAATTATTGGATAGAAACAGTAACCCGATAAAGCTCAACTCAAAGTTCACTTTGCAAAACAATGTTGCAGGTGGCGATTATATTTTTAATTGGAAAGCTAGATATATTAAGACTGCTAATAATATAACTGCAGGAACTGCAAACTCAACAGCGTCGGTTAACATAAGATATGAATAAATAGCATTCAACATTCATCATAAAAAGATATTAATTTATTTATAATTTGATTTTTATTGCTAACATCGAAAAATATCATCGAACAATTGATAAATAGCAAATTTACTATTTTATTAAAATGGTTAAAATAGAGGAGTAATCTTTCATAGTGTTTATTTAGAAATAAAAAGATAACTATAGGAGTATACATGCCTTATTCAGTATCTTACCTAATTGGCAAAAAAATACTTTTTTATCGGAAAACGAATGGACTTTCAGTTAATGAATTATCCGAGGTTATTGGCATCAGCCCACAACAGCAGTCACGATATGAAAGAGGCGTGAATAGAATTACTTTAGATAGATTGTTCCAATATGCAACGTATTTTGAGATTGATATTAAAAAATTCTTTCAGTCTCATGACATTTAATGAATAAATTAATTAGTAATATCAACACTAGAAAAATTACATTAAAAATATTTAATTATATTCACATTGAAATATTCAAAATAAATTAGAGAGAGAATCATGAAACGAAAAATATCTAAATCCGTCGGTTTAAAAATAAGATCATTAAGAGAAAGTCACGGAATGAGTGGTAAAGAGTTAAGCATGTTGTTAGGTATTAGCCAACAGCACCAATCACGCTATGAAAATGGTGAAGTTAATATTCATGTCGATACCATTTACCAATTGGCACAAATATTTAATGTTTCGCCAATCTATTTCTTTACTGAAACCATTACGAATATTAATAGTACAGAACTCCCTATTAATAAAAAGAATTATTTCTCTGCTGAAGCTTTGGTATTCTAACAGCTAAATATGAGCATTATAATATGCCAATAGATTAAATATCGGTGCTATTTCTATTTATAGCATAGCACCGAATTATTATTCTTTTTTAGACTCCTCCACCAACCAATTGCGAAATATCGCCATCGCTGGTGTCATGACTCTCGACTTTAAACGGCTTAACCAATATCCACCCAGTGTTACAGATACATCAAAAGGTTGAACTAACTCCCCTGCACTTAATTCATGGCTAAACATGCAACTTGGCACCAATGCCACGCTGTCAGTTAATAACGCAGCCTCAACCATTAATCGAGAAGAATCAAATACAGGCCCTTTGACACGCCATGGTTCCACTTCTGCGGCTAAAAACCATTTCTCCCACTCATCTTTACGGTAAGAACGCATTAACTGGTGGGATTTTAAATCTAATGGGTGATTAAGTAAGCTCGCGACTTTCTCTGAACAAAGCACCGTATGCGCCGTTGAAAATAAGGGGATATTTTCTACCAGGGGCCATAGCCCTTCACCAAAGCGAATTGCAAAATCAACGCCTTCAGCGGCTAAATTCACCACATTATTATGAGTCATAATGCGTAAATCAATATAAGGATATAGCTCCGAAAATTGCGTTAGTCTTGGCAATAACCAGCCCACAGCAAATGTGCCAACAACTGAAATACTTAAGGTTTCTCGATAATGACCATCTTCAAATTGCAACAATAGTGACTCAATTTGGTCAAAAGAGCGGCTCAAAACAGGCAATAATGCAAAACCTTCTTCAGTTAATGCAAGCCCTCGAGGTAAACGAATAAATAGTTCTAGTCCCAATTGCTCCTCTAACAGCCTAACTTGTTGGCTGACAGCCGCCTGAGTAACATTCAATTCTATTCCTGCTCGCGTAAAGCTTAAATGCCGTGCTGAAGCTTCAAAAGCCCTAAGCGCATTGAGAGGAAGCCGATGACGATAATTTTCTGCCATAAGATTTTCTTTTACCTCATCGAATTTTATATCGTTTTAAATAATGATTGAAAGCATGCATACTACTTTGAAATCGCGGTTTAACCGCCTAATAGCCTATATTAAAGCACTTTATATTTACAATGAAGCGCTTTCAGTTCCTGTTAGCAATAACTTAAACTTGTACTTATTGGAATAACTCTATGAAAACCCTTTTTCGTCAGGGGCGAATTTTTGTCGCTCTGAGTTTGGCGTTAACCACGCTATCCGCTAATGCGTTCACTCAAAAGGATGTGGATGACATTATTAAACCTCTGATGGAACAAAAACAGATCTCTGGAATGTCTGTCGCCATTTCCGTTGATGGAAAACACTATATTTATCATTATGGTGTGCAATCTAAGCAAAGCTTAGTGCCTGTCAGTGATAAGACTTTATTTGAGATTGGCTCTTTATCTAAAACATTCACAGCCACACTCGCAGCCTATGCACAAAACCAAGGAAAACTCGATTTCTCGCAAAAGGTAAGCCACTATCTTCCTGAATTAAAAGGGTCTGCTTTTGACCAAATCACAGTAATGAACTTGGCAACTCACACTTCCGGTTTATCGTTATTTGTGCCTGATAGCATTACGAATTCAGCGGAATTATTCCGTTATTACCAGCAGTGGCAACCTGAAAAAGCTATTGGACAATATCGCTCTTACTCAAATCTTGGCGTGGGATTACTCGGCATCGTTACGGCTAAACAACTCAAAATGCCATTTGAACAAGCGATGGAAAAACTGATGCTGCCTGCGCTTGGGCTGAAACATACCTATATTCATGTCCCTAAAAATCAACAGAAAAATTATGCTCAAGGCTATAATAAGAACAATCAACCCGTTCGTGTAACACCACAAATTTTAGATGCTGAATCTTATGGTTTGAAATCTAGCGCTAAAGATCTAATTCGCTTCTTAGATATTAATATGCAAACAAAGAAAGTCGCTAAACCGTGGCAGGAAGCCATAGAGAACACGCATGCTGGGTTCTATATGACCGATTCATTTGTGCAAGATATGATGTGGGAAAGTTACTCATGGCCTGTATCCATTTCTCAATTACAGCAAGGTAACCGAGATGAAATGGCATTACAGCCACAAAAGGTCGAAGCGATTACACCAGCACTACCGCCAGAAACACAAGCTTTCTACAACAAAACCGGCTCAACCAATGGTTTTGCAACCTATGCGGCATTTATTCCTGAAGACCGAATTGCGGTTGTGATTTTGTCCAACAAATGGTATCCCATCCCTGATCGCATCAGTGCGGCTTATCAGCTAATCGAAAAAGCGAAATACTAGCCCCCGCAGAAGATGCTGAATGTGGAATAACGCTATAACGAATATTTAATACTCAAAATAGTTCGTTCTGCCGCTAGGCGGCAAGAGAAGCTAAGCCCTAGGAGCATACATAAAGTATGTGACTAGGGTTAGCGAACGCAGCCAACAACGCGACAGGGCGAAATATGAAGAGTATTTAGATGACACGGGAAAACTGCCGCTGCCTCATCTGCCCACGTAAATAAACATCAAAACACATACAAATATTCCGAATAAGTAAACGCCCTTGAGGCGTAACTTTAATACCTTTGTCTGTCATTTCGACCAACCCATCTTCTGCCATTGGCTTCAATAACTCTAAATCCTCTTTAAAATAGGATTTAAAATCAATTGGATAGATTGCTTCAATTTGGGCAAAATCCAATTGGAAGTTACAGATTAAAATTTTGATGACATCACGGCGTAGGCAATCGTCATCGGTTAAAACGAGGCCACGCCACAGCGCTTGGCCTTTCTCTTCAACTTGCGCATAATAGGTTTTCAAATCTTTCTGATTTTGCGCGTAGTTATCACCTAACATACTGATTGCAGAAACGCCTAGCCCCAGCAAATCACAGTCGCCTTGAGTTGTATATCCTTGGAAATTACGGTGTAGAACCCCTTCCCGTTGTGCCACGGCAAGCTCATCTTCAGGGCGAGCAAAGTGGTCCATACCAATAAATTGATAGCCATCTCTGGTGAGGGTCGCGATTGTGTCTTGCAAAATATCGAGTTTTTGCTCTGCGCTCGGTAAGTCTTCATCTTTAATTTTACGCTGCGCTGCAAATAAATTAGGTAAGTGTGCATAATTGAACACACTTAAGCGATCTGGTGATAATTCAGCCACTTTTTTTAGGGTAAACGCAAAGCTTTCAGGGGTTTGCTTAGGTAAACCATAAATTAAATCAATACTCGTTGAGGAAAACCCCGTCTCTTTAGCCCGTTTAATTAGGGAAAAAATAAATTCTTCATCCTGTTCACGGTTAACCAGCACCTGAACCTCTTTATTAAAATCCTGAACGCCCATGCTTAGGCGGTTAAACCCTTCATGGCGCAGATGGTCTATCATATCCAGTTCAATTTCACGCGGGTCGATTTCAATCGACATTTCCACATCATCTGCAAAATTAAAGTGTTTTTTCAATAAACCAACTAAATGACTAACTTGGACTTTATCGAGATAAGTTGGAGTACCACCGCCCCAATGCATTTGAGTCACAATGCGGTTTTTTAATAAAGCGGCTCGTTGGATAATTTCTTTTTCAATTACTTTAAGGTATTCATCAGCTTTATGTTTTTGGCGTGTCACTAATTTATTACAGCCACAGAAATAACAAAGCTTATGGCAAAAAGGGATGTGGACATAGAGCGATAAAGGTCGATCGGGATAACGTTTTGTTGCTTGAACAAACGCATTCTCATCGTAGTCTTGGTTGAATTCCAAGGCTGTAGGATACGAGGTATAACGAGGCCCTGAATAATTGTATTTTTGAATGAGAGAAAGATCCCAAACAATATTTTGCTCTGACATAACATTCCTCAATTGACCAAAAGCTCAAACCATAATAACGGGTTGCACCTTATTTAATTGTTATTTGGTGAGTGTGAAAGTTTCACAACTTAAATAATATTATAAAGTATGTTAGCGAAAAGAGATTTGATACAACATCAAAGAAAAGTGAGTTAGCAGAAAAAATAGCTAAATCCCCCGCTAGCACGAGGGATCTTTTAAACGAAATTATTTACTTTTTAAGATGCGCATAATGTCATCAAGTTTTTCTTCGTCTTCTTCCTCTTCTTCTTCGCTATATTCAATACCGAGAATATTCATCAATTCATCAATGCGATCTAAACAGGTATCAACATACTGCTGCTCTTGTGCTGTGATGGTTTCGCCATCTTCCAGACGCGCTAAAATGCTATCTAAACGATCATCGCTTTCCAGCATTTCCAGCTCTTTTTCTGGCGTCAATTTTTCTTTGACAGTCGGCTGTTTTTTCTCAACCACAGGTTTCGTGGCCTGTTTTTCATCCACAATTAAAGGCACAGGCTTTTTGCTACCTAAACGAGGGTCGGTTGAACCATTTTGCCCGCCATTTTGCTTGTTAGATGCTTGTTCTACATAACGGCTACCGGATTTATGACCACGATGTTTTTTCTCGCGTTTACGCTCACGGCCTTCCGCATTAATTTCTTCTTTGGTTTTACGGTATTTTTTCTTTGGCTTAGCAGCCGGTTTTTTTGGTGCATTCATGGTCTGATACCTTGATAAAGTCAGTTTCTGCTGCGAAATCTAGCAGGATCCCATAAAGGGGGAAAGCACTAGTTTGCAATTTCAGCGGATTTTTTATCCCACCCTGCCTTCGCAACAGTACTTTATTGATTATACCTTAAATAATTTTTGTTGCATGCAAGTAACAAGACGGGAAAGCCATCTGAAGGGGGATTAATCTTCCAAGTGGTTTTATAGAGAGCCATCTTGAGAAATATTCTAAATAATTCAAGTTGTGGCTAGGCGTCAATCGAGGTTATCTCGGGGAGCATACATAAGTATGTGACCCGAGTAGCCGAGTGAAGACAACAACGCCACAGCTTGAAGTATGACGAATATTAGGCGTCGACGAGCACCATTTTTAGTAGGAACATCGCCGCCACTAAAATCACACACAGACCCAGGTCACGCCAGCGTCCGGTACCAATTTTCATTGCACAGTACGCAATAAAGCCTAGCGCAATACCTTCTGTGATTGAGAAACTAAATGGCATCATCACAGCGGTAATGAATGCGGGTACAGACTCGGTTAAGTCATCCCACTTCACGCGAGTTAAGCTTGAAGTCATCAGCACGCCCACGTAAATCAAGGCACCCGCAGTAGCATAAGCTGGAACCATGCCTGCAAGAGGTGAGATAAACATGGTCAATAGGAATAAAACACCAACGACAATCGCAGTTAAACCTGTGCGCCCACCGACAGAAACACCAGAAGAACTTTCGATATATGCAGTGACAGAAGAGGTCCCCATCGCTGAACCTGCGACAGAACTCAAGCTGTCCACATATAACGCTTGTTTCATTCGTGGGAAAGTCCCGCGTTCATTCGTAATACCCGCTTTGTCAGTCACACCTATCATGGTGCCTGATGAGTCAAACAAGTTAACTAACATAAAGGCAAAAATCACACCGGATAGCGCTAAGTCTAAAGAGCCAGAGAAATCAACTTGCCCCACAACGCTCGTGATACTCGGCGGCATTGAGAATATCCCAGAATATTTCACATCCCCTAGAGCTAGGCCAATCAATGTTGTCACTGCAATAGAAACTAATACCGCGGCATGAATATTGCGTGCGGCAAGAATAGCGATAATAAAGAAACCGAGTGCTCCCAGCCAAACATTATGGTGGGTTAAGTTACCGATAGAAACTAACGTGTCCGGATTCGCAACAATAATACCGGAGTTTTTCAGCCCCATCATGGCAATAAATAAACCGATACCGCTGGTAATACCAACGCGTAGGCTAAGAGGAATATTGGCGATAATCCAATAACGAATGCGAAATAGCGTCAGAATAAATAACCCGACAGCTCCCCAGAATACCGCGCCCATCGCGATTTCCCATGAGTACCCCATCGCTCCAACAACAACAAAAGCAAAGAAGGCATTCAGCCCCATGGCTGGCGCAACAGCAATAGGTAAATTCGCCAGTAATCCCATCAAAATACTGCCAATAGCCGCAATCAAACAGGTAGTGACAAATACCGCTTTGATATCCATTCCTGCAACTGAGAGAATTTGAGGGTTAACGAAGACAATATAGACCATCGTTAAGAAGGTAGTGAAGCCAGCAACAACCTCAGTTCTTGCTGTGGTGCCATGTTCTTGTAATTTAAAAACACGCTGAAACAAGCCCTGCGGTTGTGCCGAGCTAGAAGATTGATTACTCATTAGATATCGCGCCCAAAAAAAGTTTTTTTCGCCCTATACTACAATTAAAAATCACAAAAGAAAACGATTGCGTAAACTGTAATGGGCAAAAATGTCCTAACTAACTGATACACTTGAGTGAAATAATAAAAGAATTGATGGTAACTAATAGAAGAAGTGGCGGTTATTTCACCACCACGTTTAATTTAAGACAGTGCTAATAGTTTTTGTCGACGCCAAAACAATAAACGATGTTTCGCTGCCAGTTTCTGAGGCTGATGTTGCGCACTAAGCCTTTTCGCCACCCTATTTGCAATAATTTCTACCGCAAAGCACATCACAAAATAAATAAATGCGACGAATAAGAAAACTTCAAGAGGATAAACCATTTCACGGTTATTCACTTGTGTCGCCAAAAATGACAGCTCAGCGACCCCAACAATATAAGCCAATGAGGTATCTTTAATTAATGCCACCCACTGGTTAATAAATGACGGAACCATCATACGTAAAGCCTGTGGTAATACGATATTCCACAATACCTGCCAGCGGCTAAACCCCAAGGACATCCCGGCTTGCCACTGCCCTTTACCTATCGCTAAAATACCCGCTTTCACGGCATGAGCCAAATATGCAGAGGTAATCAATGCCAATGCACATACAACTGTCGCTATCCCAGGAATTTCCGTGCCCGATAACATCGGCAACAAGAAATAGGTCCAAAAAATCAGCATAATTACTGGAATTGCACGGAAAAAACCTAATACTGCAGCGAATAGGTTAACCCAAAAACCTCGCAGCATGGCTAATGCAATCCCCCCCAATGTACCTAATACAATAGAAGCTGCACCAGCAAGCAAGCTAATGACTAACGTCAGTGCTGCGCCTTCTAATGGGCCATCCGGGAAAGTGCCAAATAACAAATATTGCCAGTTCTGCTCAATAATCGAAAAATCCATCTTATACCCCCTGAGCCAAATTACGCTGCTGGCGCCACTGGCCCCAACCTTCCATCACTGCAATAATGGCAATATACAAAACGGTTGCCACGCCAAAGGCTGCGAAGGTTTGTAATGTCTGGCTATCTACTTGGCGAGAAACATAAGACAGTTCCGCTACACCTATTGCCATTGTTAATGATGAATTTTTCACCACATTCATATATTGGCCTAGTAGCGGAGGCATAGCGATTTTTACTGCTTGCGGTAATACCACCAGTTTCATGGCCTGCCATGAAGTTAGCCCTAATGCAAATGCCGCATATTTTTGCCCCTGACGAACACCGCGGATCCCTGCTCGAATTTCTTCAGCGATAAATGGCACGGTATACAGGGTCAAACCAATAAAGCCCGCTAAAAATTCAAATGACGGCCAACCCACTGTTATTCCAAGTAAATGGATTTCATGGGGGGTATTGAGCCACTCCATCGCAGCAGTAGGTAAAATTTCACCGGAAGCGAAGTACCAAAAGAATAACTGCACCAACAAAGGTGTATTTCTGAAAATAGAGATATAGATACTCACGGCCCAACGCACAGGAGCAATTTGGCTATCCTTTGCTGATGCAACGATAAAACCCAATACAGTGGCTGCAACAATGGTACAAATCGAGATCCAAACAGTGATCAAAAAGCCGTAGCCAAACCACTCTAGATACTGCGGCGCTAGTAAATGAGCAGACCAAAAATCACCATTTAAAAATTTTTCAAACATTGTTCACGACCTATTGCCTTCACCGCTTGTGATTAAAAACTCATCCCTTATAACCAAGAACCCCACACAGAGTGCGGGGCTTCAACTCACTGAGTACTTACTGTTACCCATTAAGACTGTGGCTGTTGCTCACTCAGTGGCGCGAATTTAAAGTCTCCGCGTGGTTGTGCTGCTTTAGTATCTGGCCCAAACCAACGGTTATAGATCACCTCGGCTTTACCGTCTTTTTCCAGTTTCAACAGTGTTTCGTTGACGTTTTCAACCAAACGAGTTTCACCTTTGCTTGCTGCCAATGCTTGGTATTCTTTTGTTAGGCTAAATGGAGAGATTTCAAAGTCTGCCTTCACTTTTTCAGGTAAATTACCTAATAAGCCAACCAATTTGGCATCATCTTGAGTAATAGCTTGGACGTTACCATTACGCAGTGCCGCGAACGCTTGCGGGGTATCGTCATAAGAAATCACTTTTGTGTCAGGGAAACGTTCACGTAAAGTGACTTCCTGCACAGTGCCTTTATCTGCGCCAATACGCAGTGGTTTGATGTCATCTGGTGTTTTTAATACGCCTTTACGGGCAATAAATTTTTGGCCTGTCGCAAAATCAGGAATAGAAAAATCAACTTGTTTTGCGCGTTCATCTGTAATGGTGAAGTTAGCACCGATTAGGTCAACTTTACCTGAAGTCAGGAGTGGAATACGGTTTGCTGGGTTAGTGGGGCGAAGCTCTAGTTTCACACCTAGGCCATTTGCTATTTCTTGTGCAATATCAATATCATAACCCGCTAATTTTTTAGTTTGTGGGTCAATAAAACCAAATGGTGGGTTACTATCAAATACCGAAATACGGATCACACCCGCTTGTTTGATATCATCTAATTTATCTGCGCTAGCGACATTCGCTGTCAGCGCTAAACCTGTAAGTAAAACAGTCGTTAGAATACGAGCTTTCATTGAACACCCCTGACGGTAAATTTTTGTAAATCGACCATCACAAGCTATCAACTATTGCTTAGCACTTGAAATAATATTAAATAATATATTTATATCAAAATGGAATATAAGACCAAACAAAAAAGGGCCACCTTGATAACAAAGTGCCCCAAACATGGTTAAACCATCAATAGACTCTTATTGAGCAAGAAGAAAGTCGGTAGAAGAACGTGTTAGAGTATTCATCGTAATAAATAGGCTATCGAATACATTAACCTCATTCATCAATACTCTAAATTGTTCGTGTTGTGGCTAGCCGAGCGAAGCTAACACCGCCACAGCACGAAATATGACGAGCATTTAATCGTCTTTAGTCAACATTTTTTCGAGACTATCTCCCCCCACATGGCGGAAATCTTGCCCCTTCACATAGTAGAAAATAAACTCACAGATATTTTGGCAACGGTCGCCGATACGCTCAATTGAACGAGCGCAGAACAGTGCTGTTAATACACTCGGGATCGTCCGTGGGTCTTCCATCATATAAGTCATCAATTGGCGCACGATGCCCTCATACTCTTGGTCAACTTTCTCATCTTCACGATAGATACGAATGGCTTCTTCGAGATCCATTCGTGCGAATGCATCTAATACGTCATGTAGCATTTGTACTGTGTGGCGGCCTAATGATTCTAAACTCACTAACAGAGGCTGATGTTGATGAGAGAATTTTTCCAATGCGGTTTGGCAAATTTTGTCCGCAACATCACCGATTCTTTCCAGCTCAGCAATGGTTTTTGAAATCGCCATAATCAGGCGCAAATCACTCGCTGTTGGTTGGCGCTTCGCGATGATTTTAACGCATTCTTCATCAATGGCCACTTCCATCATATTGACTTTATGGTCATTTTCGATAACTTCACGCGCTAGGGCTTCATCCTGATTATGCATGGCAGTAATGGCTTTGGTAAGCTGCTCTTCGACCAGTCCTCCCATCGTCATCAATTCAGTATGGATATGTTCCAGTTCAGCATTGAACTGCCCCGATATATGTTTGTTGTGATTCAGCGTATCCATCGTCGGCTCCATATCAACCGTAGCGGCCAGTAATATAATCTTCAGTTTGCTTCATTTCTGGGGTAGTAAACATTTTGTCAGTATGGTTAAACTCGACTAACTCCCCTAGATACATGAAAGCCGTATAGTCAGAACAGCGTGCTGCTTGTTGCATATTATGGGTAACAATGACCACTGTGTATTCTGACTTTAATTCACTAATTAGTTCTTCAATTCGACCGGTTGAAATTGGGTCAAGGGCAGAACAAGGCTCATCCAACAATAAAACCTCTGGGCGAATAGCAATACCACGAGCAATACAGAGACGCTGTTGCTGCCCACCCGACAAGCTATAACCACTTTGGTGTAGCTTATCTTTGGTTTCATTCCATAATGCAGCCTTTGTTAACGCCCACTGCACGCGTTCGTCCATTTCCACACGGGATAACTTTTCAAATAAACGCACACCAAATGCAATATTATCGTAGATTGACATCGGAAATGGTGTTGGTTTTTGGAATACCATACCGACTTTTGCACGTAACAGCGCGATATCTTGTTTATCAGTCAGGATATTTTGGCCATCCAGTAAAATTTCACCTTCTGCGCGCTGCTCGCCATACAGTTCATACATTTTATTGAAGGTACGCAATAGTGTCGATTTACCACAGCCTGATGGGCCGATAAACGCAGTTACTTTATTTTTTTCAATGTCTAAAGAGATATTTTTCAGTGCGTGAAACTTGCCATAATAGAAGTTGAGGTCACGGACTTTAATTTTACTGTTTGCAATATCGTTTGCATTAATCATGGTTTGCTTTTCTCTCTAAATCTTTATTTATCTGGTGCTTAGTGTTTTTTCTGTGCGAACACAACACGTGCAATGATGTTAATGAGCAGGACACATAGGGTAATTAACAGAACCCCTGCCCATGCAAGCTCTTGCCATTCAGAGAACGGGCTCATTGCAAATTTGAAGATTGTCACTGGTAAGTTGGCGATGGGTTCGCTCATATCTGTACTCCAGAACTGATTTGACAGTGAAGTAAACAGAAGCGGTGCGGTTTCCCCTGCTATACGCGCAATTGCAAGTAAGATCCCAGTGATAATCCCTGACACCGACGCTTTTAACGTAATAGATAAAATCATTTTCCATTTTGGTGTGCCAAGTGCATAAGCGGCTTCACGCAAGCTATCTGGAACTAGTTTCAACATGTTTTCAGTGGTTCGGATAACAATTGGAATTTGCAGCAATGCAAGCGCCACAACCCCAGCCCAACCCGAGAAGTGCTGCATTTGAGCAACCACAATGGTGTACACAAACAACCCGACAACGATAGATGGAGCTGATAATAAAATGTCATTAATAAAGCGGGTAACTGAAGCTAACCATGACTTACGGCCATACTCTGCTAAATAAATTCCCGCTAAAATCCCTAAAGGCGTACCAATAACTGTCGCCCATAAGATTAATAAACCACTTCCTACGATGGCATTTGCCAGCCCGCCACCTTCCGTATTCGGTGGTGGAGTCATTTCAGTAAACAGATTGAGGGACATGCCATCAATCCCTTTAGTGACAGTAGAAAACAAAATCCACACTAACCAGAACAAGCCGAAAGCCATGGTTAACATTGAAACAAATAGAGCCATTCTGTTAACTTGGCGGCGCCACGCTTGACGGCGTGCTCGTTCTTTTTCATTCACTGCGATAGGTTGAGATATCGACATATTAACGGCCCTCATTCTTCGCAAGACGCATGACCATCAACTTGGAAATTGCTAACACAATGAAAGTGATAACAAACAGGATAAGTCCAAGCTCCATCAAGGCCGAGGTATGTAAACCGCTCTCTGCTTCCGCAAACTCATTTGCGAGTGCCGAGGTGATACTGTTACCAGGCATGAACAGTGATGCGCTATCAAGTTGGTAAGTATTACCAATCACGAAAGTCACCGCCATGGTTTCACCCAGCGCACGACCAAGGCCTAACATCACACCACCAATGACCCCATTACGGGTATACGGCAACACGATATTCCAAATCACTTCCCATGTTGTACAGCCAATCCCGTAGGCTGACTCTTTCATCATCACAGGTGTTTGTTCAAATACATCGCGCATCACTGACGCAATATAAGGAATAATCATAATCGCGAGGATAATCCCCGCTGCTAAAATACCGATCCCGAATGCAGGCCCTGAAAATAATTCACCGACAATCGGCACACTCGACATCACATTACCAACTGGTTCTTGGAAATATTCGGCAAACAGGGGTGCAAAGACAAATAACCCCCACATCCCATAAACAATACTTGGGATAGCAGCAAGAAGTTCAATCGCGATACCAAGAGGACGTTTTAACCAATTAGGCGCCAGCTCTGTTAGGAATAACGCTATACCAAAACTAACGGGAACGGCGATAATCAGAGCGATTAACGATGTAACGATAGTGCCGTAAATAGGCACAAGGGCACCGAATTCTTCCGCTGGAGCATCCCACTCTTTGGTCCATAAAAACGAAAACCCAAACTTTTGCATACTTGGCCAAGATGCAAAAATAAGGGAGATAATAATGCCTCCGAGCATTAACAAAGTGATGAGCGCGGCAATCTTTACCAGTGCACTAAAAATCACATCACCTGATTTGCTGGGAGCTCTAAATGCCGTTGTTTTCTCGGCCATGCGCTTTGTTCTCATTTCATTCCTGCTCTTTTTCACAGGATTGCGTTACAACGATGAGCGGGTAAGCCCTGTTCCTCAGCACTTACCCGCCATTTCCAACCCTAAGTGCACTTAGAAAACCTAAGCTCACCTAGAATAATGCTTTACCTTGGCTATCTTTAACTTCTGTTTTCCATGCTGCACGTACTGCGGTCACGACTTCTTGAGGTAGAATTGCGTAATCTAATGCTTCCGCTTGTTTACCACCTTTATCATAAGCCCAGTTGAAGAAGTCAAGAACTGCTTTGCCTTTTTCCGCATTCGCTTGCTGCTTGTGAACTAAGATAAATGTGGTTGAAGTAATCGGCCATGCATTCGCGCCATCACGGTTTGTTAAATCTTGAGCAAAAGATTTAGACCAGTCAACTTTCTTCGCTGCTGCGCTGAAACTTTCACCCGTTGGTGAAACCGCTTCGCCATCGGCAGAGATTAATTTAGTATACGCAAGGTTGTTCTGTTTTGCGTAAGCATATTCAACATAACCGATAGAACCTGGTAGACGCTGTACGAAAGCGGCAACGCCATCATTTCCTTTACCGCCTACGCTATTTTTCGGCCAGTTAACGGTTGAACCTGCACCAACGTCTGATTTCCAGCTTGCGCTGACTTTAGCAAGGTAGCTCGTGAATACGAACGTGGTACCCGAACCGTCAGAACGTCTAACGACTGCAATAGCTTGGTCTGGCAAGCTAACATTTGGGTTCAATTTAGCAATTGCTGGGTCATTCCATTTAGTGATTTTGCCTAAATAGATGTCACCTAATGTGTTGCCATCTAACGTCAGTTGCCCTGACTCAATACCTTTTACATTGACAGCCAGTACCACACCACCGATAACAGTAGGGAATTGGAACAAGCCATCTTCTTTTAATTTTTCATCAGTCAATGGGGCATCGGATGCACCAAAATCAACTGTTCTTGCATTAATTTGTTTGACACCACCAGAAGAACCAATCCCCTGATAGTTTACTTTATTAGCTGTTTCTTTCTGATAAGAGTCTGCCCACTTCGCATAAACAGGAGCAGGAAAGGTCGCGCCAGCTCCGGTCAGGCTGGTAGCAGCAAAAGAAGACATTGCGGTCAGAGATAAAGTTGCTGCCATTACGCTTGCTAAGGTGGTACGCGTCATTTTCATAATCCCTCCGGGGATGTATAGAAACAATCAAGTATAAAATTGTTGGGTGTATGTCACGGTAGGAAAAATAGGACAATTTAGTTACGACAACATGTCGTTTTTATGACAGTTTTATGACAATTGCTGATTTTTTCACTGGAGAGAAAACAAAAACGAAGGGAAGTGAATCTTTATATTATAAAATTCAAATAGTTAAAAAATTTCAGTTTCAACATTGATACCAAAAAGAAAAATGACAGACTGTCATAAAAGCGAAAAATTTTTTATCCTGCAACCATAAAATAATACTCAAAACAATTTGTGTTGCAGCCAACAACGCTGCGGCGCAAAGTGTGAAGAGTAGAAAGATAGCTCTAAATAGTTCAAGTTGTAGGTAGGCGCCAAACGAAGATATCCCTAGGAGCATACACAAGTATGTGACTAGGGTAGTTGAGTGTAGGCAACACCCCTACAGCTTGAAATATGACGAGATATCAGTCTTCTTTTTCTTTAAGAGGGAGAAGAGCCCTAATCGCAAACCCACCACGCTCACTCTTATGGATCTCAATACTCCCTTCGTGGGCATCAACAATTCGGCGAATAATTGCCAGTCCTAGCCCTGTTCCTTTGTTGCTACGGGCTTTTTCACCTTGCACAAATGGCTGGAACAGACGATGAATATCTTCTTCTTTGATACCCGCACCGTCATCTTCGACTTGGAACCAAACTGAGTCTTCCGTTTTACCACTACTGACCTTGATCCAGCCATTACCATAGCGGTAGGCATTAACAATCATATTGGTAATCGCGCGTTTAATTGCTAATGGGTTACCATTAACAATCATTGAGCCAGGCTCAAGTGCGGTTTCAATTTCGCCTACGACGTTACTTTCTGAGTTCACTGCTTCCATCAAGATAGCGTTAAGGTCACAGAATTCCATATCCATTTCTTGACCCGTTTTCAGGTAAGACATGAATTGGCCGATGATCGCATCACACTCTTCAATATCTTTATTAATGGATTCTGCCAGGTAGCTATCTTCTGGGCTCATCATTTCTGTTGCTAAACGAATACGGGTTAAGGGGGTTCTTAGGTCATGGCTTACCCCTGCCATTAAGACAGTTCGGTCATTTTCTAAGGTTTTAATCCCTGCTGCCATGTGGTTAAAAGACCGAATAGCGGCCCTGACCTCGGTGGCACCTTTTTCCTGCATTGGGGGTAAAACAAACCCCTTACCAACTTCTCCGGCGTGGTATTCTAATTCAAGTAATGGCTTGTTTTGGTAGCGTATATACAACCATACCCCCGCAAAAATGGTGAGAAAAATCGTTAATGTATAGCGAAAAACAAGGGAGAACTGGTTTTGCCCAATTTCAGTCAGTGGAACTCGCACCCAAATATCAGGTGCAAGATAAGACGTTAACCATAGAATGGGGTACTCTCGGCCTAATTCGAGGTGAACACTTGCCTTGCCACCAATATATTCCGACATATGTTCGCTTAGGAAATCATACTCTTTTGCCCAATTCAGCCCTTCTTCCATCGCTGCTGAGTGTGCATAAAAGGTGATCCCTAATTCATTGTAGATTTTCTTACGCAACGCGGGAGATACCCGCACTGAGGTTCCATCTTGTAGGACCATTTTCTCTGTCATTAATGTTCTTACTTCGTATGCCAGCACCTTATTGAATTGTTGTAAGCTAGGCATCACAACAAAATTCAACACAACCATATAGCTGGTTACGAGGCTCGCAAACAGTAAGGCTACAAATAAAAATAACGAGCGAGAAAATGTACTACGCCTTGAGAACCTCAGTCGCTTCATGCTTTACTTCCATCAGGAACAAACACATAACCCAATCCCCAAACCGTCTGAATATAACGAGGATGTGCTGGGTCTTCTTCAACCATGCGACGCAAACGTGAGATCTGAACATCAATAGAACGTTCCATCGCACTGTATTCACGGCCTCGCGCTAAGCTCATTAGCTTGTCACGCGACAACGGTTCCCTTGGATAAGAAACCAATACTTTTAACACCGCGAATTCACCGCTAGTTAACGGCATATTTTCATCACCTTGAAACATTTCTCGCGTCCCAAGATTTAATTTGAATTTACCAAAGGTAATTATCGCATCATCTTGAGATGGCGCGCCCGGTAATTCATTAGCTTGACGACGTAATACCGCACGAATACGAGCTAGCAATTCCCGTGGATTAAAAGGTTTTGGAATATAGTCGTCCGCACCGATTTCTAAGCCAACGATACGATCCACTTCTTCGCCTTTCGCTGTCACCATAATAATTGGAATTGGGTTATTTTGACTACGTAAGCGACGACAAATTGATAAGCCATCTTCGCCCGGCAGCATTAAATCTAAGACGATCAAGTGAATAGATTCCCTCGTCAGGATTCTGTCCATCTGTTCAGCGTTTGCAGCACTTCTTACCTGAAAACCCTGCTCAGTGAGGTAGCGTTCCAGCAGCGCACGTAAACGCATATCATCATCGACGACAAGAACCTTATAACTTTCCTGCATTTTGTAGCCCTCAAGATGTGCATCTTTCAAATTATTTTTTTAATGAATGTAAGTAAAACAATATTAATGCTCACTAATTTACCACTAACATGGGATTTAATGAATCATTTTACACTTCAGACGGTTAGTGGCTTGTAGCTTATTTCTAATACAAAATAAGTCACCTGCCCTCCCGGCGTATTTACTGTTATTTCATCATCAACCTGTTTACCTATCAAGGCTCGCGCTACGGGAGAATCAATTGAAATCCATTGTTTCGTAGGGTTGAATTCATCAGCACCGACGATACGGAATATTCTGATATTTTCATTTTCATCTTCTAGTTTAACCCATGCGCCAAAAAACACACGGCCTTCTTGGCGAGGATCAGGCTCGATAATCCTTAACTGATCTAACCTTTTAGATAAAAAACGGATGCGTCTATCAATTTCACGCAACCTTTTTTTGCCGTAAATATATTCTGCATTTTCTGAGCGATCCCCTTGAGCTGCGGCCTCTGAAACAGATTGAGTTACCCGAGGGCGTTCATCCTTCCACAGGTATTTCAATTCTTTATCTAACGCATCCCAACCTTCACGTGTAATTAAAAGACTTTTAGTCATAACCTTCAAATATTAGCCAATGGAGCCCATAATTATAATATTTTATAGAACATAATCTGAGACTTTCCTACCAATAGGCTCAAATTCAGTCTGGAAATTCTCGTTACCACCAAGTATAACAGTGCAATAAATTTTTAACTGTTCTTCCAGTAGGTATTTAAACAGTAGGTATTGAAACTCGACATGAATGAAACTCTAAGCCAAATTATTGCAGCGGAACTGCAAGCCCAGCCGAAACAAGTTTTTTCTGCCATCACGCTATTAGATGAAGGAAATACTGTCCCGTTTATTGCGCGTTACCGTAAAGAGGTTACCGGTGGGTTGGACGATACTCAGCTTCGCCAGCTAGAAAGCCGTTTAGGGTACTTGCGCGAATTGAATGACCGTAAGCAAACCATCCTCAAGTCGATAGAAGAACAAGGTAAATTGACACCAGAGCTTGCCTCCGCTATCAACACAACGCTCAATAAAACCGAACTTGAAGACCTGTATCTTCCTTATAAACCAAAACGTCGCACCCGCGGGCAAATTGCTATTGAAGCAGGGCTCGAGCCTTTAGCGGATACCCTGTGGAATGACCCAAGCCAGTCACCTGATGAACTCGCAAAAACCTATATCGATGCAGATAAAGGTGTGGCGGATGTTAAAGCCGCTTTAGATGGTGCTCGCTATATCCTTATGGAGCGTTTCGCCGAAGATGCAGCTCTTTTAGCGAAAGTTCGCGACTATATCTGGAAAAATGCCCACCTTGTTTCTGTTGTTGCTGAAGGTAAGCAAGAAGAAGGGGTAAAATTTAGTGACTACTTTGAACATCACGAACCCGTTGCTCAGGTTCCTTCTCACCGAGCCCTTGCAATGTTCCGTGGTCGTAACGAAGGGATTTTACAGCTTTCATTAAACTGCGACCCTCAGTTTGATGAACCACCAAAAGAAAGTTACTGCGAAGAAATTATCACCCGCCATTTAGATATTCGTTTAAATAATGCTCCTGCTGACCAATGGCGTAAAGCCGTGATCAGCTGGACATGGCGTGTCAAAGTATTACTGCACTTAGAAACAGAAGTCATGAGCTCACTGCGCGAAAAAGCTGAAGAGGAAGCTATTAACGTGTTTGCTCGTAACCTCAGTGACTTACTGATGGCGGCTCCAGCGGGAATGCGTGCCACCATGGGCTTAGACCCTGGCTTGCGTACTGGCGTGAAAGTTGCTGTCGTGGATGCAACAGGTAAATTAATTGCAACGGATACGATTTATCCACATACCGGACAAGCCGCAAAATCGGCAACCATCGTTGCGGCACTTTGCCAAAAACATAACGTCGAATTAGTGGCCATTGGTAACGGTACAGCTTCTCGTGAAACGGAACGTTTCTTTGCTGAAGTCCAAAAACAGTACCCTGAAGTCACTGCGCAGAAAGTTATTGTCAGCGAAGCTGGCGCTTCTGTTTATTCCGCTTCTGAACTTGCGGCTTTGGAATTCCCAAGCTTAGATGTGTCTTTACGTGGTGCCGTATCTATTGCTCGTCGCCTACAAGACCCGTTGGCTGAATTAGTGAAAATTGACCCTAAATCCATTGGGGTTGGCCAATATCAGCATGATGTCAGCCAAACACAATTAGCGCGTAAACTCGATGCAGTTGTCGAAGACTGTGTAAACTCCGTTGGTGTTGACTTAAATACCGCTTCCGTTGCCTTACTGACTCGCGTTGCCGGTTTAAGCAAAATGATTGCGCAAAACGTGGTGGATTGGCGCGACCAGAATGGCCAGTTTAGTGATAGAAAACAGTTGCTCAAAGTTGCACGCCTTGGGCCAAAAGCCTTTGAACAGTGTGCGGGCTTCTTGCGTATCACCAATGGTGAAAACCCGTTAGATGCTTCTACTGTTCACCCTGAAGCTTACCCGATTGTTGAAAAAATTCTTGAGTCTGTCCGCCAGCCACTCAAAGAAATTATGGGCAACTCACAGGTGCTTAATACCTTGAGCCCACGTGACTTTACCACTGAGCAATTCGGGGTTCCAACTGTCACCGATATCATTAAAGAACTGGAAAAACCGGGTCGTGACCCACGCCCTGAGTTTAAAACTGCCACCTTTGCCGAAGGTGTAGAAACCATGAAAGACCTGACTTCTGGCATGATCTTAGAAGGTGCAGTCACCAATGTGACCAACTTCGGCGCTTTTGTGGATATTGGTGTTCACCAAGACGGTTTAGTTCATATTTCTTCACTTTCAAATAGTTATGTCGAAGACCCACACAAGGTGGTAAAAGCGGGCGACATTGTGAAAGTTAAAGTGTTAGATGTGGATATTGCACGCAAACGTATTGCATTAACGATGCGTTTAGATGAACAAGCGGGTGATTCTAACAGTGCCCCTCGCCGTGCAGCCCCTGAACAGGACAAAAATGCGCGTAAGGCGCCTCAATCAAGAGGTAACTCACGCCAAAACAACGCATCTTCAGGTAACAGCGCCATGAGTGATGCCCTTGCCGCGGCATTCGGTAAGAAACGTTAACTTTCTTTATGGGCATCGCAATGTACCTATTGTGATGCCCATTTCAATAAATAATGCTGTGATTGATTAGTTCAAACAATATATTGGGTATAATTCAGCCGTCTCCCCTTCACTGACTCCACCATTAATTTCGCTAGCGGAACACCGTAAACTCAATGCTTCGTTGATCCACATCAAGTCAAATTGACGAAAAAAGAGGCTAAATATAACAAAAGGTGGATGATTATGATTCTCATTGTTAATTAGATTTATTTTTGTTTGGCGACTTTATTACCTGAGCAATTGCACTCTTTAACAATTGTCATCGATATCATTATTAATTAAATGATTAGGAAGACACTATGGCAATACTTCCTCAATGCAGTTACAAAATACTAGGCTTCTCTCCAGAGATTAGTCCTGCATACCGACAAAAACTGCTCTCACTTGGTTTACTTCCGGGTTCTGTCTTTAAAGTGGTGCGCTTAGCGCCTTTTGGTGATCCTGTTCAAATAGAAACTCATCGTGTCAGCTTAGTGCTACGCAAAAAGGATCTTGCCCTACTCAACTTAGATGAAGCGACCACCGCTTAAGTATTTCTTTTTTTATTATTGGCAAACACTATGAAACGATTAACGATCGGCTTAATTGGTAACCCCAATGCAGGCAAAACGACCTTATTCAACCAGCTCACAGGGTCAAGGCAGCGGGTCGGTAACTGGGCGGGGGTCACTGTTGAACGAAAAGTGGGCCGCTTCCATACAGATGACCACAAAATCGAACTTGTTGACCTACCCGGCACCTATTCTCTGACCACTATTTCTGAGCAAACCTCTCTTGACGAACAAATCGCCTGCTACTTTATTTTAAGTGGTGAGGCAGACATGCTCATTAATGTTGTCGATGCGTCTAATTTAGAGCGTAACCTCTACCTGACATTGCAATTAGTCGAGTTAGGCGTTCCATGTATTGTCGCCTTGAATATGTTGGATATCGCTCAAAGCCAACATATTGATATTAATATTGCTGAATTAGAAAAACAGCTCGGCTGCCCTGTGATCCCAATGGTTTCAACTCGAGCAACTGGTATCGATAAACTGAAAAAAGCCATTGATACACATCCACAAAATAGCCAGCAAGCCCTTGTGGAATATCCAGCACAGTTATTGCAAGCTGTAGACTCACTATCTGAACAAATTTCAGCACAACAATTTAGCCACCAGCAGCGCCGCTGGTTAGCATTACAGATCCTCGAAGGGGACATATATAGCCGCCAACGCGCAGAAATATCTGAAGGACAATTGCTGGCGATACGCCAAACACTGAAAGAAGGCTTAAACGAAGAACCTGAATTACTCATTGCCGACGCACGTTATCAATCTATTGCAACCATTTGCAATGCTGCGATTAACAATAGTGCCGCTGAACCAAATCGACTAACACAATCACTGGATAAATTTATTCTGAGCCGTTGGCTCGGCGTACCTATTTTCTTGTTTGTGATGTATTTGATGTTCGTTTTAGCCATCAACATCGGTGGCGCCTTACAACCCTTCTTTGAAGGTGCGTCAGAAGCGATATTTATTCATGGTATTCAGTGGGTTGGTGCCTACTTTAGCTTCCCTGATTGGCTAACTATTTTCCTTGCCCAAGGTGTTGGTGGCGGTATTAACACGGTTTTACCGTTAGTGCCACAAATTGGGATGATGTATCTGTTTCTTTCAATACTGGAAGATTCGGGCTATATGGCGCGAGCCGCTTTCGTGATGGACCGCCTCATGCAAGCCTTAGGTTTACCGGGTAAATCTTTCGTGCCTTTGATTGTCGGTTTTGGCTGTAACGTACCGTCAATTATGGGTGCACGCACGCTCGACGCACCGCGCGAAAGGCTAATTACGGTCTTAATGGCACCATTTATGTCTTGTGGTGCAAGATTAGCTATTTTCGCCGTTTTTGCTGCCGCTTTCTTCGGCAAAAATGGGGCGAGCGTGGTCTTTTCACTCTATATTTTAGGGATTGTTGTCGCTATCTTAACTGGGTTACTACTAAAACATACTCTAATGCGTGGCGAAGCTTCTCCGTTTATCATGGAACTTCCGGTTTACCATGTGCCACATATCAAAACACTGCTGATTCAAACATGGCAGCGCCTAAAAGGCTTCGTGGTACGTGCAGGTAAAGTCATCATCGTTGCCAGTATCTTTATTGGCGCATTAAATAGCTTCTCTTTCTCTGGTAAACCTGTTGATAATATAAATGATTCCGCACTGGCTTCTGTCAGTAAAGTGATAACCCCTGCTTTACAGCCTATCGGTGTTCATGCAGATAACTGGCAAGCAACTGTTGGGTTGATTACCGGAGCGATGGCCAAAGAAGTGGTAGTGGGAACACTAAATACCCTGTATACCGCTGAAGCCATTACTTCTGAGCCGTTCGATGCAGAATCTTTCAATTTATGGGAAGAACTGGGAGATGCGGTTTCTGAAACTTGGGATAGCTTAAAAGAGACCTTTACCTTAAGCGCGTTATCGAACCCTATTGAAGCCAGTAAAGGCGATGGAGAAATGGAATCCGGCTCAATGGGTACCATGGCAGCGAAATTTGGTTCAGGAATTGCAGCCTATAGCTACCTCATCTTCGTCTTACTGTATGTGCCTTGCGTCTCAGTAATGGGTGCTATTGCACGTGAAACCAATAAAAGTTGGATGAGCTTCTCCATTCTGTGGGGCTTAAATGTGGCTTATAGCCTTGCGGCTCTGTTTTACCAAGTTGCCACATTTAGCGAACACCCACAAAGCAGCTTGATTACTATAGCCGCGGTTGTTCTGTTCAACCTTGCCTTGTTCATATTCTTACGTCGCATGCGTAGCCGCGTAACCCTGAACATCAAGAACAGAACCGCAGAGCAATGTTCTGGCTGTTCAAGTGATGCGTGCCACTAAGGAATAAAACGATGACTAGCTTGCTGCAAATAAGAGATTTAATCGCCTTATATGGGCAAGCTGACATCGCGCTACTCAGTGAGCAGCTAAATACACCGGCTCCATTAATTCAAGCAATGGTTGAGAAACTCGTTAGCTTAGAGAAAATTGAACAAGTCGATATCAGTGCTTGTTTAACAGGCAGTAGCTGTAAAGGCTGCCCTGAAAGCACTGATTGCACTCATTTTGTATATAAAATCAAATAATAGGCACACCACAAAAAAATCAGCCTCGAATTAGGCTGATTTTTTTATTTATTCCTCGATGCGACTTTGAAAATCCAACAGGTATTCGCAAAACTCATCAGGATGAGAAATAAATGGTGCGTGAGCACTATTTCGAACAATGACAGATGGCGAATTAGGGTAAAGTTCATCTAAAATTGGCACTATTTTGCGCGGTACCAAGCCATCGAGATAACCATAAATACGCAAGAAAGGAATAGGTAACAGCTTTAATTCCTCGCGCAAATCTTCGGTGCGCAATGATTCAAGCCCTGCATTTAACGTTTCAACCGTTGGAATAGGCTGTTCGAGTACCACAGATTTCAAGGTTTTTGCGTCGTTTCTGGCGCTTTCTGTCCCTAATGTCTGCAATGCTAAAAAACGCTCGACTGTGCGATGAAAATCAGCCGAAAGTTGCTGCTCGAAACCTAATAAAACCTCTGGCCGGATCCCTGCCCAACCGTTTTCTTCGGCTTTAAAACACGGAGAGGAAGCAACCGTAATGAGCCCTTTAACTTCATAGGGATGGTCAAGCGCGATACGGCTTGCAACTAGCCCGCCAAGTGACCAACCAAGCCAAATCGCGTTTTTAGGTGCTTGTTCCCACAAAATATTCGCCATCGATTGAATATTCATGGGGGAAAAACCTTGGCTACGCCCATAGCCCGGCAGGTCAACCAAATGAACCCGAAAGTGCGAAGCGATTCGCGGAATAATTGTTTGCCAGACTTGGGCATTCAGCCCCCATCCGTGCAGCAACACAAGATCTTGTTTACCTTCACCAACGGTCTGCCAATATAACTTTGCCATCGTTACACTCTCTTCATTCATTTATTTGTCAATTCGTTTTAACGGGACGCTACTATGCTAACAATGGAAGGGGGCTGCTGGCTATGCCATCAATCACTAAAGTTACCTCATCAGGGTGTTTGTAGTTTTTGCCTCAAAGGACTGCCTAAAATGCCAACTTGCTGTTTACGTTGTGCTTTACCCTGTGAACAGCCGACCATGGAATGCGGACGCTGCTTAAAGAGCCCACCCCCATGGCAGAGAATTATCACTGTAACCCCCTACCAAGCCGCTTTACGCATGTTAATTCATCGTTTTAAATTTCAAAAACAACCTCAGCTTGCTTTTACTTTAGCACGTATCTTTGCATTATTTTGGCTCACAGGTTATCGCCAACAACAATGGCAAAAACCGGACTTAATCATCACCATTCCACTGCATCGTCGCCGTCTATGGTGGAGAGGATTTGACCACATGGCATTAATAGGCGAAAATTTGTCCAGATGGTTAAATATCCCCTATTCGCAAAATTCATTATCGCGTAGTCGTGCTACACTGGCACAGACTACACTAAAACGTGAGTATCGCCGAAACAACCTAAAGGGAGCATTTACCTTAAACGACTCTGTTTCAAACCTACATGTTGCTGTTATTGATGATGTTATTACAACAGGTTCTACCATGAATAGCGCAGCACAATTGTTGATTTGTGCGGGAGCGCATACTGTTGATGCATGGTCACTGTGTCGCACCTTGTAGGAAAGGGGTAAATGGGCGTATTATAACCAACTAAAGCAGTCAACTATTATTGAGCAAATGATTATGATTAATATTACTGAAGCAGCACAGGCTCATTTTGCCAAGTTGTTGGAAAATCAAGAGCCAGGAACTCAAATCCGTGTTTTTGTTATCAACCCAGGCACGCCAACCGCCGAATGCGGTGTGTCGTACTGCCCTCCGGGTGCCGTTGAAGCCACAGATAAAGAACTAAAGTTCGAGAAATTATCTGCTTATGTTGATGAAATTAGCGCCCCATTCTTGGATGATGCCGAAATTGACTTCGTCACCGACCAACTCGGCTCACAACTGACGTTAAAAGCACCAAACGCCAAAATGCGTAAAGTCTCTGATGACGCACCATTAATTGAGCGTGTTGAGTATGTTTTACAGTCACAAATTAACCCACAACTTGCCAGCCACGGTGGCCGTGTTTCCCTGATGGAAATCACCGACGAAGGCTTTGCAATTTTGCAATTTGGTGGCGGCTGTAACGGCTGTTCAATGGTCGATGTCACCCTTAAAGAAGGTATCGAGAAAGAACTTCTCAAAATGTTTGAAGGTGAGCTAAAAGGCGTTAAAGACCTGACCGAGCACCAACGTGGCGAGCACTCTTTCTATTAATCAATACCACGAATATTTGGCACTCGGTTCTTTACGGGTGCCTATCATTTAACCTTTTATGGGTTGTTACCTACTGTATTCGGTATTTTATGGACCATTTTGAAACATTAACACCAGAGCAAGCCTACCAACATTGGTTAGACGGCACCGCCATACTGGTAGATGTGCGAGACCCACAAAGTTTTCGTGCAGGCCATGCGAGTGGGGCCTATCACCTCACCAATGAGTCACTGAGCCAGTTTCTAGAACAAACGGATTACGAACAACCTGTTATGGTGATGTGTTACCATGGGCACAGTAGCCAAGGTGCTGCACAGTATCTGATCAACATTGGCTTTGAATCTGTATATAGCATCAATGGTGGATTTGAAGCTTGGTTAAGGGAATATCCACAAGCCGTTACGGCTCTCTAGATGAGAAAACGCATTCATGATCCACATCACCTCCTTTGCTAATCCCAGAATGGCGCAAGCTTTTGTTGACTATATGGCGAGCAAAAATATTCACCTAAAAATAAAGCCATCACAGGAACAAGCCGTCTTTGAGCTTTGGCTAGAAGATGAGCAGCTTCAACCTCAAGTCCAAAAAGAATTAGATATTTTTCTACAAGACCCAAATCACCCTCGCTACTTAGAAGCCAGTTGGCACACAGGAAGCGCAGATACTCAATTTCAATATCGCAATTATCTAACTTGGGGTTATCTTAAAGAGCAATCTGGCCCTTTAACTATCGCTGTTATTTTATTGTCGATTGTTGTATATCTTTGGGTAGAAATGACCGATGCTCGAGAAGTTCTACGTTATTTGGCATGGCCTATTGGCGACCAACAAACGGAACTTTGGCGTTGGTTTAGTCCTGCATTGGTGCACTTTTCGCTATCACACATTGGTTTCAATCTTGCACTATGGTGGTTTCTCGCTGGGCAAGTTGAGCGAAAACTCGGGACGGGCAAGTTATTCACTATCTTACTGGTCTCTGCGCTATTTAGTAACTGGGGGCAATCGCTATTTAGTGAAAACAACTTTGGCGGCTTATCCGGTGTCGTCTATGCCCTTGTCAGCTATGTGTGGTTAACGGGTGAACGTCGGCCAGAAAGTGGCGTTAGCGTTCCTCGAGGGTTAATGATTTTCTCCATTATCTGGCTTTTTTTCGGTTACTTCGATGTTTTAGGCATGCATATCGCCAATGCCGCACATACTTCAGGGTTAATTATCGGCTTATTAATGGGAGTATGGGATAATAGACACAGTTTTAAACACCAGAGCTCCAGATAAAACATTTTAATAATTAGAGGCTAACGCTGTGAAACAAACCCAGAGACATGATGCAATAGTTGAGCTTGTGCGTCTTCAGGGATATGTCAGTACTGAAGAACTCGTCGAACACTTTGAGGTTAGCCCTCAAACAATCCGTCGAGACCTCAATGATCTCGCTGAACAAAATAAAATTCAGCGGCACCACGGTGGCGCAGCACTGCCTTCAAGTTCTGTAAATGCGGCCTATAATGACCGTAAAATCATGTGGTCAGATGAAAAAGCGCGTATCGCACAACATGTTGCAAGCCAGATCCCTGATGGTGCAACACTGTTTATAGACATTGGTACCACACCCGAAGCCGTTGCCCATGCATTGGTTAATCACAAAAACCTACGTGTGGTGACCAATAACCTCAACGTTGCCACGTTGCTGATGCCAAAAGAAGACTTTCGCCTCATTTTAGCCGGTGGTGAAGTACGCTCACGGGATGGCGGTATTGTCGGTGAAGCGACTCTCGATTTTATTTCCCAATTTAGATTAGATTACGGCATTTTAGGTATCAGTGGCATTGATATGGATGGCTCATTACTTGAGTTCGATTACCACGAAGTTCGTACCAAACGCGCAATTATTGAAAACTCACGCTGTGTCATGCTTGTCACCGACCATTCTAAATTTGGTCGTAACGCGATGGTTAACTTGGGCAATATGAACCTGATTGACTACTTATTTACTGACAAACAGCCACCAGATAGTATTCTCAAAGTCATTGAGCAACATAATGTTCAATTAGAGCTTTGTTAATCAAATAGTTATTCTCATGATGGTAGTCCTCACTGCCATCATGCTTCTTGCTATCCCCCTATTTTAGCCCTCAGCCTTACCATCATTTTT
This sequence comes from Providencia sp. PROV205, assembly GCF_028479505.1. Classification (NCBI taxonomy): domain Bacteria; kingdom Pseudomonadati; phylum Pseudomonadota; class Gammaproteobacteria; order Enterobacterales; family Morganellaceae; genus Providencia; species Providencia sp. PROV205. The sequence goes on from NZ_JAMPNU010000012.1 coordinate 47,706, forward strand.
TCTTTTTCGCGCGAAATTCTCTTTTTTCCATTGTGAATAACAATATTTTATGTGTGGGTATTGAAAAAAAATTGTTACCAATATCACGCAGTTGTTATTTTTTTCATTAATAATAGTTGGCATCACTATCTATTTTGACTACAATTAAATGAGCGAAAACGAACATTATTGAAAGTGTTTCGAACATCTCAGGGGGATGCATGGAAACTAAAGACTTGATTGTCATCGGCGGCGGGATCAACGGCGCTGGAATTGCAGCAGATGCTGCAGGTCGTGGATTATCAGTATTACTGCTCGAAGCTCAAGACTTAGCAAGTGCCACTTCATCTGCGAGTTCTAAACTCATTCATGGTGGCTTACGTTACTTAGAACATTATGAATTTAGATTAGTGAGCGAAGCATTGGCTGAACGTGAAGTGCTATTACGATTAGCGCCACATATTGCCTTCCCAATGCGCTTCCGCTTACCGCATCAGCCTCATTTACGTCCAGCTTGGATGATCCGTATTGGCCTGTTCTTATATGACCATTTAGGCAAACGTGTGAGCTTACCAAGCAGTAAAGGGCTGAAATTCAACCAAAATTCCGTACTCAAACCTGAATTAACGAAAGGTTTTGAATATTCTGACTGTTGGGTTGATGATGCGCGTTTAGTTGTGTTAAACGCTCAAGAAGTGGTACGTAAAAATGGTGAAGTTCGCACTCGCACAAAAGTGACTCGCGCTTACCGTGAAAATGGCTTATGGGTTGTTGAAGCTCAAGACTTACGTACGGGTGAAACCCATACATGGAAAGCGAAAGGGCTGGTTAATGCCACTGGGCCTTGGGTAAAAGAGTTCTTTGATGATGGCCTGAAATTAAAATCACCTTACGGTATTCGCCTGATCAAAGGTAGCCACATTGTCGTTCCGCGTGCTCATGATGAACCACAAGCGTATATCTTACAAAATGAAGATAACCGTATTGTATTTGTTATTCCATGGATGGATGAATTTTCTATCATCGGCACCACTGACGTAGAATATAAAGGTGACCCGAAAGACGTCAAAATTGATGAGAACGAAGTTAACTATTTACTGAAAGTGTATAACGACCACTTCAAAAAACAGTTAACCGTGAGTGATATTGTTTGGGACTACTCAGGTGTTCGCCCACTGTGCGACGATGAGTCAGACTCACCACAAGCTATTACTCGTGATTACACATTGGATATTCACGATGAGCAAGGCCAAGCACCATTGTTGTCGGTATTTGGTGGTAAATTAACAACTTATCGTAAGTTAGCGGAAGCTGCTGTAAATAAATTAGCCACTTACTATCCAAATGCAGGTAGTCCATGGACTAAAAATGGTCAGTTACCAGGTGGTGATATCGAAGGTTGTGACCGTGATGGTTATGCACGTGTATTACGTCAACATTATCAATGGCTTCCTGAAGGCTTAGCGCTACGTTTTGCTAGAACTTACGGTAGCAACAGTAAATTGATCCTTGAAGGCGCGAATTCACTCAGTGACCTTGGTGAAGCATTCTCTGCGAATGTCTATGAAGCGGAATTACGTTACTTAGTCAAACATGAGTGGGTAACAGAGTTGGATGATGCTATTTGGCGTCGCACTAAATTGGGTATGTGGCTGAATGAAGAAGAAAAACAGCGCATTGCTCATTGGTTAGCAAAAAATGGGTTGTCAGAGAATACCTCTGCATAATCGTAAAAATCTCGTTGTTATAAAATCTCGTTGTTAATGGAAAAAGCCAGTCGCAGTTGTTGACTGGCTTTTTCTATTTTTAAATCGTTTTTTCTATTTTTAAATAATTAGTACGACTTTCAGAAAAAACCCAATCACGATAAGTTGCACAAATCAATTTGACCTGTTTATAATGTATGCGAATTTATCTCTCACCCAACTTCGCAGGTACGCCTCACGATGAACTAAGCACTGCCAGAAAATATTTTCCAATACCCTTTTGGTATTCATTTTTCTGTTCCTGGCAGGCAACCGCTTTCATCGACGCTTCTTGATAAGTCAACGACGTTGTCTGTCCTCATTATTTTGGAGGTGCATATGACGATTGTTTGTCACTTTTCACAGCTCAATATTGAATTTAACCAAACCGCTCTTTTTTCACCGCTAAGTGGGACGTTGTCATGCCAAAAAAATGCCCTAATTGGGCATAATGGCAAAGGAAAATCCGTCTTGATGCGTATTCTTGCTAGCCAATTATCCCCTACGCAAGGAAATGTACATTGGAACCGCCCCTTTATCTATGTCGAGCAATTAACGCGACTAGCGGGAGAAACGCTTGTCGATGCTTTAGGTATATCTGAGCTTTATCACGCATTCTTACGCATTGAGGCAGGAAATGGTTCTTTGGCAGATTTTGAGCTCACAGAAGATAAATGGCATTTACCTTCCCAATGGCAAAGTTTATTGGACTCTGCAGGGCTCTCTATCTCAATGGAAGCCCCCATTGCCCATTTAAGTGGAGGTGAACGTACTCGCCTAGCCCTTTGCCGTGCATTTCTTCATCAAGACCACTTTTTGCTACTTGATGAACCGGATAACCATTTAGATACACAAAGTCGGCAATGGCTTAGCCAAAAACTCACAGAGCACCGAGCTGGTTGTCTCGTTATTTCTCACAACAGAACCCTGTTAGGCGAAATGGATGCTATTTTTGAATTAACGGAAAAAGGGTTACACGAGTATGGGGGGAATTATGCGTTATACGATACCCAAAAAACCGCGGAAATCGCTGCAATCGATGCACAAAGTGAGCGCTTAGAAAAACGTATTCATCAAGAGAAAAAACAGCAACAAGCCACATTACAAAAAGCCGCCCAACGCAAGAAACAGGGAGAGAAAATTCGCTATGGTGGGTCGCAATCCTTATTACTGCTTGATATGCAAAAAAACCGGGCAGAGAAAAGGCAATCAAACGTCGCAGAGCGGCACCAACGGGTTATGGATAACCTACAAAATCAACAACAGGAAAACCAAGAGAAAGCCCGCCATATCAAGCCACAAAAAATGACAATTAACTATCAAAATGAAGGTAATAAAGTCACCATTTTTGCTTCTGACTTGCGTTTGCCTTACGGTTATTCGTCACCTCTTTCATTCACCATATACAGTGGGGAGCATTGGCATATTCAAGGGCGTAATGGTTGTGGGAAATCAACCCTACTTAAGGTTCTTGCTGGCCTGTTGCCATCAGATTCAGGAGAGTGCCGCCTCAGTGGGGAGTTTTGCTATTTAGACCAACACCTCAACTTACTCGATAAAACATTACCTGTTGCTGAAGCCCTTCATCAATACCAACCCTTGTTTACAGTAGAACAGTGGCGCACGCAATTAGGTATGTTACGAATACGAGGAGATAAATCATTACTGCCACTACAGCAGCTCAGTGGTGGGGAGCAACTAAAAGCAACACTATTGGCGCTCACACATAGCCCGAGCCCACCCGCTATTTTATTACTCGATGAACCGGATAACCATTTAGACTTGGATTCAAAACAACTACTTGAAGCGCTATTGCAGGATTACCAAGGAACACTCTTGCTGGTTTCTCACGATGAAACCTTTATTGCAAACTGCAATATAACCCATACGCTAAATCTTTCTGATAAATAACCATACGTTAGGCCACAGCCAAAATAGGAGTGGCCGTATACTTTAATGGATAAATGTATTTTTGACGCGATGAGAAGCTAAAAAGTAGGGGATCCATAACACGCAATAAAAGCTGCCATTTATAGCGGTAATAATATTTGAGTGATTGATTTCCAAACCAAATATATATGGGAATATAAAACGAGCAACCAATACCATTAACGTAAATAACACCATGGTGGTGATAAACAGCCACTTCGCCTGTTTTTTCCATTTAACCGCAGCGATAAATGTCCAAAGAAATAGGGCAATTAGAACACCATAACCTATTTGTAAGAGGTAAAAACCTGTCGCAAAGCCTGGAATATAAAAATCAGAATCTGCATGAGTTGCCAATGGCCATGCTGTTTGTACTTGTGAAATTTCTTGCAATAACATCATGACGGTTTTGTACAGCATATAAAACAGACCAATAACCGGTAAAATTAACCATCCACTGATCCCCTGTAACGGCTTTTTAACTACCGGGTGAGCCACTGGTGATATTATTGCGGGCTCTGCTTGCGTGGCTGATTGCTGAATATCCATTCAAATAACCTTTATTTACTATTTACTTTGCATTTTTTCTTCAAGAAATGCCTTGAGTACAATTGCTTGATTATGTTCTGTATTTTTAGCACTGTATAACAGTGTTAAGTCACCTTGCTTTGCTTGTGAAACCAATACCTGCCAAGCTGTTGTGTTATTAAGTTCCTGCTGATATCGCTCGATAAATTGTGCAAACTGATCGGTGTTCTGATGAAACCATTTTCGTAGCTCATTGGAAGGTGCAACGTCTTTATTCCAAGCGTCGTGTTGTAAATCTGTTTTTTTTATTCCTCTTGGCCACAGTCTATCAATAAGCACGCGATAACCGTCGTTATCGTCAACAGGGTCATAAACTCGTTTGCATTTAATCATCATTTACCTACCCAATAAGTAAACCGCATAATTTTATTTATTAATTTACAAAGGTATTTTTAACACGCTTTGAAACTAAAAAATATGGTATCCAAATGGCACAAGCAATTAGAGCCCGAAAAATATCTTTGATATCGGAGGCTTCGACCTCTAAATCCAATAAAATACTTGCGAGTATAATATCCGTAACCGTCAAAACTAAAGAAAAGATCTGGAAAAAAATATAAATTTTAATTGTGAGCTTTTTCGTTGTAAAAAAAACATAACTGAGGAAAAGTAAGGTGGCGTATAAAATAACATTACCTAAAACCTCAAAGTAGATTAGCTCTTTAAATAATGGAATAAATGAACTTGATTGTGGATCTGTTAATTCAACCCAATATTCAATCACTTGAGCATTTTGCCCATAAATCGAAAAAGGCAAAATAATCAAGGACAATATTATCCCTAACATGGGTAAAATAAGCCATCCACCAATACCTTTTAATTCTTTCCTTGGTTGTGGTGATGGTACCGAAGTGCCATGAGATGAACTGTGACCTTCAGTTTTCATTTACACTTCCTTATTATCCTTATTAAACAGACAAATAATATCAATACAAAATAAATAACCCTATATAAGATAGCATACCTACTCAACAAAAAATGAGTAACTAAATGCGCTAATTCACAATTATATTGCTAATAAAGAACAATCTGACAAGGCCATCATTATGCAAATATTTACCGCACAGTTACCACTCCCTACCAATTACCTCTATGGTGATTTTTTTGCCTTTCATTTAAGAGATCAACACAATGTTGCGGAAATAGTGGAAGAAAATACATTACACAAAGGCATAATATGGCAACAACATGCCACAAAAATGACATTAGAGCTAAAAAAACAACAAGCAATAATTTCATTAGAAATTGATCCCCCATCTGTCATTGTCAATGAACAAGACCTGTTAACGTTGGCACAGCATGTACTTGGCTTGAAACAGAATATTGATGAGTTCGAAAAATACTACTGTGAAAACCCAACACTGGGCCAGCTCATTGAAAAACAAAGAGGATTACGAATTTATCAATCTGCCAGTGCATTTGAAGCATTAGTTTGGGCTATTATTGGCCAACAAATCAGTGTTCACGCAGCTATTGCCATTCGTCGACGATTCATCCAAGCCGTGGGGATCCAGCACACTTCGGGTATTTGGTGTTTTCCCGATACACCACAGGTCAAATCAGTTGATGACGAAACGCTACGCCAAACGGGTTTTTCGAAGGGGAAAATTACCGCCCTCAGAGCCCTTTGTGAAGCCATCGAAAATCAACAAATTGATTTATCACAGCATGTCACTCACTCCAATGCGAATCAAATAACTGAACAATTATTAAAAATCAAAGGAATTGGCCCTTGGACTGTGAGCTATGCTTTACTCAGAGGATTCAACTACTTAGATGGCTCTTTACATGGAGATGTTGCGGTAAGGCGTAATTTGCAAACATTGCTCGATAAACCAGAACAACCCAACGCCAAAGAAACAGAAAAATGGTTAGCGCAATTCTCCCCATGGCGTGCGCTGGTTGCCGCTCATTTATGGCGTAGCCAATCAGCCGCAGGGTATTGATTAATCAAAAAAAGCCCACTTCACATTGAGAAGTGGGCTTTCCAGCTATACGCAATATCGATTTAACGTAGCCAGTTCGTTTTCACTAATTGAACGACTTCATCACCACGACCACTCATAATCGCTTTTAACATATACAGGCTAAAGCCTTTCGCTTCTTGCGCTGCAATTTCTGGCGGCATAGACAGCTCTTGTTTGGCGGTCAAGACATCAACGACCACCGGCCCATCATGGGCAAACGCTTCTTTTAATGCGCCGTCTAGGTCTTCACTTTTTTCAACACGGATCCCTTTAATACCCGCAGCATTCGCAATCGCTGCAAAGTTAGGGTTATGTAAATCCGTTCCTGCTGTCAAGAAACCGGCAACTTTCATTTCCATGGCAACAAAGCCAAGTACGCCATTGTTATGAATGATGATTTTTACTGGTAATTGCATTTGAGAAAGAGAGATAAAATCGCCCATTAGCATACTGAAACCACCATCACCACACATTGCAACCACTTGACGTTTTTTATCAACGGCTTGTGCACCAATAGCTTGTGGCATCGCGTTTGCCATTGACCCATGGTTAAAAGAGCCAATTAAACGGCGCTTACCGTTCATTTTCAAATAACGCGCAGCCCATACTGTCGGGGTTCCCACGTCACAAGTGAAAATCGCGTCATCAGCGGCTAATTCACTAATTTTTGTTGCAAGATACTGTGGATGTATTAACCCTTCATGACCCGGTTTAGCAAGATCATCTAACCCTTTTCTAGCCTCTGAATAATGTTTTAAAGCACCGTCGAGGTGTTTTGTCTCTTGTTTCGTCTCTAGGTGTGGCTGTAACGCATCCAATGTCGCTTTGATATCTCCAATCAACCCCATATCAATATGGCAATGGGAGCCCAAGCTGCCCGCATTAATATCAACCTGAATGATTTTAGCTTCACTTGGGTAGAAAGGACGGTATGGAAATTGTGTCCCGAGCAAAACGACCGTATCTGCGTTCATCATTGCGTGGTAACCTGATGAAAAACCTATTAAACCTGTCATTCCAACGCTGTATGGGTTATCCCATTCAATATGTTCTTTACCACGTAACGCGTGTACTACCGGTGCTTTTAGTGTTTCTGCTAGCTTAACCACTTCATCATGGGCACCCGCGCAGCCATTACCACAGAATAACGTGATATTCTTAGACTGATTCAGCAGTTCAGCAAGTTTTTCGATTTCACTTCGCTGAGGCATAATCAGTGGAGCTTGTGGCTGATACCACGTTTCTTTCGCTGACTCTGGCGCATCTTTTAGCGCAATATCACCCGGTATCACAACAACGGATACCCCTTTATTCAGAATCGCTTTACGCATAGCGATACCAAGAACTTGTGGAATTTGCTCTGGATTAGAGACCATTTCACAATAATGGCTGCATTCGCGAAATAATTCAGTTGGGTGGGTTTCTTGGAAATAGTTACTACCAATTTCACTGGATGGGATATGAGCTGCGATCGCTAATACGGGCACTCGATTACGGTGGCAATCATACAACCCATTTATAAGGTGCATATTTCCTGGCCCACAAGAGCCCGCACAGACGGCTAAATTGCCGGTTAACTGAGCTTCTGAACCCGCAGCAAAAGCAGCAACTTCCTCATGGCGAGTACCTAGCCACTCAATAGCGCCTTGACGACGCAAGCTGTCGGTTAAGCCATTCAACGAGTCTCCTGTAACGCCCCAAATACGTTTAACACCTGCATTATCAAGTACTTTTGCAATATAGGATGCAACACTCTGTTTTTTCATAATGGCACTCTTTTAAGTCGGATGTGGTACCCTTGATATCTTGCAGTTCAAAATATGAAAGGGACCTTTTTAGATGTATAGCAACATTCAAAATAGAATCTTGTCATACTCGCTTATATCAAACTCAATATTGACAATAAATTGATTGTAACTAAGTAAATTCTTCATTCCTACTCATCAAATTAAATATAAGACAGAACAGCATAATCCACCGTTATTATCAAAAGAAGAGGATAGCAACAAGATAAATAAACAGGCGAGTTATTAACAACTTAAATACAATGAGAGCATCAGAAAAGGATTAGATTATCTTCATATATTATTCATCGCAACAGCGCCATTATTTCAACAATATTAAATCGCTAGCCTTATATATTTATGACAGACTGAAACTTGCCAAATGAAATGGTATTGAATTGATTTAAAACAATTTATTTTCAGTCCATTTATTATCCAAATTCTATTTTTTCGAATATTCGGCTCAATCGTCTAGCCACCAACACAAAACCCTGCAAAGAAAAATGAATTGGTATAAAACACCTTCATTTTACATTTATCCGATATTAATGTAGTATTGAATGTGTATTTATTAATTCAAGGTGGTTTTCTTGCTGTATTTACAACACAAGTACTCTCATTTCTCTACCCATTACATACCTGCTTTAGCCTGTTATTTCAGCGCTACATAAAAACACTAAAAACTTATCTATTGCGAAAACAACGTCTATTCTAAATAATAAGGTTTTATATTTTTCGATGTATGAAAACCCATATCTTAAATGCTGTTGTTTCGATTATTGAAATTAAAATAAGAGGATGGTTTCATGAGATTCAAGAAGAAAAAAGAAAAACCGTTAAATATTAGTGATATTACTATTATTGATGACGGTAAACTCAAAAAAGCAATTACCGCGGCTTCGCTGGGTAATGCGATGGAATGGTTTGATTTTGGGGTATACGGTTTCTTAGCCTATGTTCTAGGTCAGGTTTTCTTTCCAGACGCATCACCGAGCGTCCAGATGATTGCCGCATTAGCCACGTTCTCCGTGCCTTTCTTAGTTAGGCCATTAGGTGGGGTCGTTTTCGGTATCTTAGGTGATAAGTACGGCCGTCAAAAAGTCCTTTCGATGACAATTATTATTATGGCAATCAGTACCTTCTGTATCGGTTTGATCCCATCCTATGAGAGCATCGGTATCTGGGCGCCAATTCTGTTATTAATTGCTAAGTTAGCTCAAGGTTTCTCGGTAGGTGGCGAATATTCTGGTGCTGCAATCTTCGTTGCAGAATACTCACCAGACCGTAAACGTGGTTTTATGGGCAGTTGGTTAGATTTTGGCTCTATCGCTGGTTTCGTTTTAGGTGCAGGTGTCGTTGTCCTGATATCGAGCATTGTTGGAGAAGCCAACTTCCATGATTGGGGCTGGAGAATTCCGTTCTTCTTAGCATTACCGTTAGGGATCATCGGGTTATATCTACGTCATTCACTGGAAGAAACTCCTGCGTTCCAACAACATGTTGAATCGTTAGAAAAACAAGATAAAGCCAATATTCAAAATCCACCAAAAATCTCAGTACGTGAAGTGGCGACTAAGTATTGGAAAAGCTTGATGATTTGTGTTGGCTTGGTTATCGCAACTAATGTGACTTACTATATGTTGCTGACCTACATGCCAAGTTACTTATCACACAACCTGAATTATTCTACTGACCATGGTGTGCTAATTATTATTGCAATTATGATTGGTATGTTATTTGTTCAACCAATTATCGGTTTAACCAGTGATAAAATTGGTCGCCGCCCATTTGTTATTACCGGTAGTGTCGGTCTGATTTTATTGGCATACCCTGCATTTATGTTAATCAACAGTGGTTCTGTTGGCTTAATTTTCCTAGGTTTATTAATTTTAGCGGTGCTGTTGAACTGTTTTACCGGGGTTATGGCTTCCATTTTACCCGCGATTTTCCCGACACATATTCGTTACAGTGCGTTAGCGATTGCCTTTAACATTTCAGTATTAATTGCCGGTGCGACACCGACTGTTGCGGCATGGTTGGTCGAATCAACCACTGACTTATATATGCCAGCTTATTACTTAATCGTGATTGCTTTAATTGGTTTATATACGGGTATTAGAATGCCAGAAACAGCGAATAAACCATTGCGTGGTGCAACACCTGCGGCATCAGATAAAGCCGAGGCAAAAGAAATTCTTAGCGAGCACTTTGACAATATTGAGCAGAAAGTTGAAGATATTGACCAACAAATTGCTGAGCTTGAGAAAAAACGCCAATCCTTAATCAATCAGCATCCTAAATTAGATTAAACATGAAAGGGCCGGTAAACGGCCCTTTGTTTTAATTTCAACAAAAACTTCAACCAAGGAGGGAGGCGGTGGCAGCCAAACAAGTTTGTCATCTTATGTGGTTTCGTAATGATTTACGGGTCACTGATAACAAAGCGCTTTCCTCTGCGTGTGTGGATCCTCAAGCTAAGGTTATTGCTCTCTATACGGCAACACCAGAGCAGTGGCAACAACATGATATGGCTGAACGGCAAATTTCATTCATTCACCAGAATCTTGTTGAACTGCAGAATTCACTTGCTGAGCTTGGTATTCCACTGGTTTGTCAAACTGTGGCTAATTTTGCCGACGCAGCGCAATGGGTACTCGATTACGCAAAGGCGCAACAGGCTGATGCCCTGTTTTTTAATCGACAATATGAATGGAACGAAAAACAACGGGACGAGTGGTTAATCAATCAACCTCATGAGTTGCATATCCATGCTTTCGATGACTATTTATTACTGCCCCCCGGCTCCGTAACTACCCAAAAAGGGGAGATGTATCAAGTCTATACCCCTTTTCGCCGAGCTTTCATCACCCAACTTACCGTGACAGATTGTCGTTCACTGCGCGCCCCAGAAAAACGAGCGGTCGCCATCAACATTGATAAGACTTCACCGTTATTTCCGCATCAGCCCATTGAAGACTCACCACAATTTCCTGCTGGTGAAAAATCTGCTTTAACGCGACTCAGGCAGTTTTGTTCCCAGAAAGTCGTCGGTTATAAAAACAATAGAGATATTCCTTCTATTGATGGTACCAGCCAATTATCACCTTACCTCGCGGTGGGGGTGCTGTCCCCTCGCCAATGCTTCAACCGATTACAAGCAGAAAATCCCCAAGTGTTGGATTACCCAGATAGCGGGGCATTCACTTGGTTAAATGAGTTAATTTGGCGTGAATTTTATTCGCATCTTTTAGTGGCATTCCCACGCCTATGTCGCCATCAGCCATTTATTCAATGGACACAACATATTCACTGGAATGATTCTTCAACCGATTTTGCAGCATGGAAAACGGGACAAACGGGTTACCCAATAGTGGATGCCGCTATGCGCCAACTAAATACAACAGGTTGGATGCATAACCGCCTACGTATGATTGTCGCCAGCTTTTTAGTCAAAGACTTACTGATTGATTGGCGAAAAGGTGAAAAATACTTTATGAGCCAACTGCTTGATGGCAGTTTAGCCGCAAATAACGGTGGGTGGCAGTGGTCTGCCTCGACTGGTGTTGACGCTTCTCCTTGGTTTCGTATCTTTAACCCAACCACTCAAGGGCAAAAGTTTGATGCACAAGGGGCTTTTATTCGCCATTGGTTGCCCGAATTACAGCAAGTTCCCGATAAGTATATTCATACACCCCATGAATGGGCGGTGCTCAACAGTACACCGATTAATTATCCAGAACCGATTGTTGACCATAAACAAGCCCGTCTCGCCACTTTGGCGGCATTCGAAGCAGGTAAGCGTAATAGTTTGAAGCAATAAATCGTTTAAAATACGATAAATAGCAAAGTTATTATTTGCTTTAAGAATTATTATAGCGCTTCAATCATAAGGAGCAGATATGAGCGTTATTTTACAAGTTGATTTCCCGTATCAAGGGCCTTGGGGTGCAGAAATGACCGCGGCAATGGATGAATTAGCCAATTCAATCAACCAAGAACCAGGTTTTGTGTGGAAAATTTGGACAGAAAACCAACAAACTCAAAAAGCCGGGGGCGTTTATCTGTTTACCTCTGAAGCCGATGCCAAAGCATATCTACAAAAACACAGCGCACGCCTGAAATCTTTCGGTGTCCCTGAGGTACGTGGTGAAATTTTTGCAGTCAATAAGGCGCTTAGCCAATTGAACCAAGCGCAGTTTTTAGTGCAATAATTTTTAGTACAATAATTTTCAGTTCAATAAATAGCTATTGGCACTGAAATTCAAACAACATCACATCTGAGGTAAATGAGCCATCTGCTTGTACGGCAAAGTGGCTTTTTACCTCATCACTTAATGTTCCTTGGTAGTGGCGGATAGCTTCAACGAGTGCCTGTGGTGTACGCATCCGTTCGACCCAACTGGTAAATTCCAGCGCTAAACGGAAACTTTGTACCCGCTGAACAAATAACCCTGCATTATTAAACATGCCTGACCATTCCCCAGCGGAATAATCACGAATATGTGAAGTATCCCGAAGCACTTCGACAGTTTGTAAGTAAATATCCAATAATGGATGCCCTGGTGATACCACATCAATAAAGATACCTTTTCCACCCGGTTTGAGCACTCGGCGCACCTCACGCAGTGCTTGTTCCACATCGTGCCAATGGTGTGCAGAGTAGCGGCTAATCACTCGGTCAAAACCATTGTCATCAAACGGTAGAGACTCCGCAGTCCCTTTGCAGGTGGTGATATTATTTAACTTACGTTCTTGTGCATTTTTAGCCACAACATTGAGCATTGAGTCCGACAAATCATAAGCCGTCACTGACTTCACCAACGGCGCTGCATGGAAGCTGGCATGCCCTGCTCCACAGCCAAGGTCTAGCACGTCCTCGTCCTGACAACCTTGTAGCAATTGTTGCAAAACAAGTAAGTCTTCACCTTGTGCATGAACTTGGCTGGTTAAATACGAGTTGGCTTGCTCATCAAATTGTTGATAAACCGCTTGGTGGTGCGTTTTCATCTTTGTTTCCTTACATTCAGTTGGTGATTTCCTCATCACAACAGAAAATGATTGAAAAAGCACCTATTAGCTCGACAATTAATTCATACCGTATAATGACTAGTGAAAATCCCCTACACGACGCTCCACCAGCGTTAAAATACTGTACAACGCCACAACGGTATCGTCCTGATTAAACACTTGCACATCCCATTCAACAACGCCATTAGGTTTGTCTTCAGCAAGTTTCTGCGTTTTCTTGATCTTTTTCTTGCACGTTAGGCGAACTTGTATGGTGTCTCCGATTTTTACAGGTTCAATGAAACGCAAGCTTTCCATGCCATAATTGGCGATCACGGGCCCAACACCAGCATCGACAAATAACCCTGCGGCGGCGGAAACGACAAAATAGCCGTGCGCAATCCGTTCACCAAATAGCGACTGTGCTGCGCCAATTTTATCAACATGAACATAAAAATTATCACCGCTGAGACAGGCAAAATTAGCAATATCGGCCTCTGTAACGGTACGCCTTGCGGTCAGTAACGTGTCGCCAATCACTAAATCTTCAAAATGTTTACGGAATGGATGGACCGCATCAGCGATGGTATCTGCCCCGCGCAGCCATTGCTTGGTAATTGCCGTTAGCATCGAAGGGCTACCTTGGATGGCAGTACGCTGCATATAGTGTTTGACTGCTCGCAAGCCACCTAGCTCTTCACCACCACCCGCACGCCCTGGGCCACCGTGTACCAGTAGCGGAAGCGGTGAACCGTGGCCAGTGGACTCCACGGCTGATGCTTCATTTAAAATTAGCATCCGCCCATGAGCTCGCGCACTCGCACGAATGACCGTTTGCGCGACCTGTGCATCAGCAGTGACTAACGTCCCCGCAAGGCTCCCTCCACCTAAAATCGCCAATTGCACCGCCTGTTCGATATTCTCATAGCTCATTAACGTGGCGACTGGACCAAAAGCCTCGATTTCATGTACTGCTGTAGATTTAAAAGGCTCTGCACAATACAACAACGTTGGTGGATAAAAAGCCCCATGTTGGCTATCTGCACCAATCACATCCAGCTTTTCGAATTGCCCACCACATAAGACATCACAGCCATGATCACGTAAATAATTTACTTTCTCTTGTACGTCTTGGCGCTGTTCTAAGTTAATCAATGCCCCCATTCTGACCCCTTCAACCGCAGGGTCACCCACTGTTGTAGCGGATAAGCGTTTCAATAATGCCTGCTTCACATTTTCGAGCTGATTTTTGGGCACGATAACGCGGCGGATCGCGGTACACTTCTGGCCTGCTTTCGCGGTCATTTCACGAGCGACTTCTTTAATAAATAAAGCAAATTCAGGCTGCTCTGGCTGAACGTCATCGCCTAAAATTGCACAGTTCAGTGAATCCGCCTCCATTGTAAAAGGCACTGATTTGGCAATAATACGTGGATGCGATTTCAGCTTTTGCCCTGTACTAGCGGACCCTGTAAAAGTCACCACATCTTCAAAATCAAGGTGTTCAAACATATCGCCAACACCACCGCAAACCAGTTGAATTGCGCCATCAGGTACCAAGCCGCTATCAACCATTAACTTCACCATCGCCTGTGTTAACTGTGCTGAGGCGGTTGCAGGTTTGATGATGGCTGGCATGCCAGCAAGCCATGTTGGCGCCAGTTTCTCTAACATTCCCCAACAAGGGAAGTTAAATGCATTAATGTGCAGGGCAACGCCACGGCGAGACGTTAAAATATGATGGCCAATAAATTGCCCTTGTTTCGATAACGGGATCATTTCTTCTTCTGGCCAAATCGTGTCATCTGGTAGCTCACGGTTAGCGAGACCCGAATAAGAAAACAGTGTGGCAATTCCCCCTTCGATATCTACCCAGCTATCCGCTTTTGTTGCGCCAGTTTGTGCCGAAATCGCATATAACTGCGCTTTATGTTCCAGTAGATATTTTGCGAGTGCCTTAAGCATCTGCCCGCGTTGCTGGAATGTCATCGCTGACAATATTTCACCTCCCACTTGGCGGCCATACTGTAAGCTTTCTGCTAACGGCAACCCTTCAGTCGTCACCGTATATAAGATTTCATTCGTTAGTGCATGGTGAATTTTTCGCCCTGCGCCCTCACCTTGTACCCATTTACCCATAATGTAACTTGTTAAATGCTGCATATTCCTCTCCAGAAATAAAAACACCAAATCAAATTAGATGACAAATATGTATCATAAAAATAAGCATAGAAGCTAATTTAAATTTAACAAATTAAGAACAATTTTGTCTTAAATGCTTATTTCCATCAAAACCACATAAAAATAAATAATATTAACTGATTGTTTTTGTTTAAATTTAATTTATTGATTGTGAAGCCACTCGCAAAACAGGGTTAATAAACATTGATCTTTTTGTTAACAGTTTCTAGCATTGATGTTAAATATATATGATTCATTATTCATACAAAATAAAACATAACCGAATCACTTAATGGGAAGATCAATGAGCGAGCAAAATCAGGCTAACTTCGAAGCCAAAATCGAAGCCGATATTTCCATCGAGCCCAAGGATTGGATGCCCGATGCGTATCGGCAGAACCTTATCCGCCAAATTGGCCAACATGCCCATTCAGAAGTCGTCGGCATGCTGCCAGAAGCAAATTGGCTGACACGCGCCCCGACACTCCGCCGGAAAGCGATTTTACTGGCCAAAATTCAAGATGAAGCAGGCCACGGTTTATATCTATATAGCGCTGCCGAAACCCTTGGTTGCTCTCGTCAAGATATCTACCAAAAGTTACTTGATGAAAAAATGAAATACTCCTCCATCTTCAATTACCCCACGTTAAGTTGGGCAGATATTGGCGTAATTGGCTGGTTAGTCGATGGTGCGGCAATTGTGAACCAAGTAGCACTGTGCCGTGCCTCTTATGGCCCTTATGCACGAGCGATGGTGAAAATCTGTAAAGAAGAAAGTTTTCACCAACGCCAAGGTTATGAAGCTGTTATGGCACTCGCAGAAGGCACCGATGAACAAAAAGCGATGCTGCAAGATGCGATAAACCGCTTTTGGTGGCCCGTCCTCACGATGTTCGGCCCCAATGATTCTGACTCCCCGCACAGCGCTCAAAGCATGGCTTGGAAAATCAAGCGTTTCAGTAATGATGAGCTACGACAAAAGTTTGTTGATAACACTGTTCCGCAAGTGGAAGCGTTAGGTATGACGATCCCTGACCCGGATCTGGTTTGGGATGAAGAACTTGGTCATTACCGCTTTGGTGAAATCGATTGGGAAGAGTTTTATCAGGTGATTAAAGGCAATGGCATTTGTAATCACGAACGCCTTAGCGCTAAACGCAAAGGATGGGAAGACGGCGCATGGGTACGTGAAGGTGCAATGGCACATAGCCGTAAACAAAAATCCGTTAAAACTGCGGCTTAATCACTGACCATTTTACGAAAAGGAAAACACCATGAGCAATCAAGATTGGCCTTTATATGAAGTTTTTGTCCGTAGTAAGCAAGGGCTTGCGCATCGCCATGTTGGCAGTTTACATGCTGCTGATGACCAAATGGCACTGGAAAATGCACGCGATGCGTATACAAGACGTAGTGAAGGCTGCTCAATTTGGGTGGTGAAGGCCGCACATTTAATTGCCTCACAGCCCGAAGACAAAAGTACGTTCTTCGACCCTGCGGACACCAAGGTCTATCGTCACCCAACTTTCTATACCATCCCTGATGGCATCAAAAATATGTAAGGAGCTTGCCATGAACCAACAAGAACAGCTCCACCATTACACATTACGCCTTGGCGATACCCCCTTAGTTTTAGCGCAGCGCCTGTGCGAGTGGTGCGGCCATGCCCCTGAGCTCGAAATTGACCTAGCGCTATCGAATATCGGCTTAGATTTGCTAGGGCAAGCGCGTAACTTTTTAAGCTATGCCGCGCAATTAAAAGGGGCTGGGTGTGATGAAGACACCCTTGCCTTTTTGCGCGATGAACGAGAGTTCAGCAATTTATTACTGGTTGAGCAACCCAACAATGGCTTTGATGACACTCTAGTGCGCCAATTTTTTATGGATGCTTATCATGTTCCATTATATGAAGCGCTAATTCATAGCCGTGATGAACAACTGTCAGCCATTGCTGAGAAATCCCTCAAAGAAGCCGTTTATCACTTGCGTTTTAGCCGTGGTTGGATGATCCGTTTAGGGGATGGCAGTGAAGAAAGCCATCAACGGATCCAACGTTCAGTCAATGAGCTATGGCGTTTCACTGGCGAACTTTTCCATGCTGATGACGTTGAAATCACACTCAGCGAAGCAGGTATCGCCGTTGACCCGCGCACTTTACAAGCCGCATGGGTTAACACCATTAACGAAACATTCACTGAAGCGACCCTCACTATACCGGAGAAAAACGCGTATCGCTTAGGCGGCAAGCAAGGCAGCCATACAGAACACTTGGGCTTGTTATTAACGCAATTGCAGTTTGTGCAACGCGCTTACCCGAACAGCCAGTGGTGATGTTATGGAACAGAGACTGCAATATCGCGAGCTTCAATCGCCCCAGGTTCACCAGATCTGGCAACAGCTTCACCAAATACCCGATCCTGAGCTACCCGCACTCTCTATTACTGATCTCGGCATGATCCGCAATGTGCTACCTGCGGCTCAGGGCTGGAAAGTTATTTTTACACCTACCTACTCAGGTTGCCCAGCAACTGAATTTTTAATCAATGAAATCAAAACTGTTCTCGGTAATGCCGGTTTTCCAAACATCGACATCGAAATTCTGTTAACCCCAGCTTGGACAACAGATTGGATGAATCAAGATGCGAAAAGGCGCTTGCGTGAATTCGGTATCGCACCACCACAAGGTACGTCTTGCGAGCACCCAGAACACAAAGGCGCGGTTCGTTGCCCACGTTGTGACAGCGAGCAGACCGAAAAAATTAGTGAATTTGGTTCCACTGCATGTAAGGCATTGTATCGATGCACTGAATGCTTAGAACCGTTTGATTACTTTAAATGTATTTAGGGGCACCCATATGACTGTATTTCATCGTTTAAGTATTGCTGCCATTGAGCGTGACACCCCTGAAGCTGTCGCCATTACTTTTAACGTACCAGATGCATTACGAGAGCAATATCATTACCGCCCAGGGCAACATCTCACACTGAAGGCCTCTATTAATGGCGAAAACCTACGTCGCTGTTATTCCATTTGCAGTTCACCGGATGAAAACACACTAAAAATTGGGGTGAAAGCCATTTACGAAGGGCGCTTCTCTAATTTCGTTAACCAAGAGCTACAAGTTGGCGATAGCCTTGATGTCATGGTTCCCCAAGGGCAATTTGGTTACCAGCCAGAGGCAGATACCCACGCACACTACCTTGCCGTTGCTGCAGGCTCTGGGATCACACCATTGCTCTCCATCATTAAAGCCACATTACAAACTGAGCCAAAAAGCAGTTTTGTGTTGATTTATGGTAACCGCAATAGCCGCTCTGTGATGTTTAAAGAAAGCATCGCAGACCTGAAAAACCGTTTTTCTACACGCTTTCAAGTTCTCTATTTATTTAGCCAAGAACAACAGGATAGCGAACTACTCAGTGGCAGAATTAGCCAACAGCAGCTCAGTGCATTAGGTAAAACCTTATTGAATTTTAAACAATTTAACCGAGCGTTCATTTGTGGGCCTGACAGCATGATGGATGAAGTGCATGACACTTTAGTCGGCTATGGCATGCCAAAGGAATATGTTCACACCGAGCGTTTCAACACTTCAGGCACCAAATTCAAACCCGCAACCGCCATGACTAGCGAAACACGCCAAGTCAGTATTCACCTTGATGGCAGAACCATGGACATTGCCATGGATAGCCAAGATGACAGTATTTTGGATGCCGCACTACGCCAAGGCGCGGATTTACCCTACGCCTGTAAAGGGGGCGTTTGCGCAACCTGCAAATGTAAATTGCGCTCTGGTGAAGTGGAAATGGGGGTCAATTACAGCCTTGAGCCTGACCAAATCGCTGCGGGGTACATCCTTAGCTGCCAAGCGTGGCCAAAAGGCGATGGTGTTGTTCTAGACTTTGACGTGTAGGAGCTGTAATGGAAAACCATTGGATTTTATCACAACAACATAACCGAGTTTTGACTCTCACGTTAAACCGTCCAGAAGTGCGTAATGCCCTGAGCACCGCTTGTTTAGAGTTGCTGGTTCAGCAGCTCGAACAAGCACAAATAAATGATGAGATCGGGGCGATCGTGATCACCGGTAATCCGCGTTTTTTCGCGGCCGGTGCCGACCTTAAAGAGCTACAGCAACAAACCGTTGCTAACGCGATCACCGATAAACGTCCCCAAGTTTGGCGCAGGTTATCGATGATATCAAAGCCCATTATTAGTGCTGCGAATGGTTATGCTCTAGGGGCAGGTTTTGAATTATTACTCGCCAGCGACATCATTATTGCCGGTGAATCAGCTCGCTTCGGGTTACCCGAAATTACTCTGGGTTTAATGCCAGGCGCGGGAGGAACACAGCGTTTAATCCGTGCGGTAGGCAAATCCCTCGCCATGCAAATGGTACTAACGGGTGAACCGATCAGTGCAAAACATGCGTTGCAAGCAGGGTTAATCAGCGAAATTTGTGTGGATAAATTAGTGCTAGAACGCGCCCAAAAACTGGCAGAGCGCATCTCGATGCATGCGCCTTTAGCCGTACAAGCCGCAAAAGCCTCACTGGTGCATTCTCAAGAAAACCACCTTACCGAAGGGTTACAACTTGAGCGCCAATACTTTGTGACTTTAGCGGGGACGAACGATCGACGTGAAGGGATCGAGGCATTCTTCGAAAAACGAAAACCTCAATTTACAGGACAATAATCATGACCAATGAAGCAATGATCCTCACTACGTTAGAAAATGGGGTTCTCACCGTCACTCTCAATCGCCCTGATAGATTGAATAGCTTTAATGATGAAATGCATCGCCAGCTCAGTGAAGCGATCAAAATAGCAGAACGCGATGAAACCATACGCTGTTTAGTGATCACTGGCGCAGGCCGTGGATTTTGTGCCGGACAAGATCTGAATGATCGCAATGTAAGCGTGGGAAGTGAAGCGCCCGACCTCGGGTTCTCCGTTGAAACTTACTATAACCCCTTGATCCGTCGCCTAACCGCACTACCGAAACCGATTATTTGCGCGGTCAATGGTGTTGCCGCAGGTGCAGGCGCTGCCATTGCACTCGTGGGCGATATTGTTATCGCAGCAAAAAGTGCCAATTTTATTCAATCTTTTTGCCGCCTTGGCTTGGTTCCTGACTCAGGGGGGAGCTGGTTTTTACCTCAGTTAGCAGGCCATGCACGAGCAATGGGGATGGCGTTATTAGGCGACAAAATAAGTGCAGAACAAGCATTACAGTGGGGAATGATTTGGCAGGTGACTGAAAATGAAGAACTCATTAATACCGCTCAACAGCTTGCACAACACCTTGCAACCCAACCTACTTATGGCTTAGGGCTTATCAAAAAGGCCATTTATGCCGCAGCAACTAATACTCTTGATGAGCAACTCAACCTTGAGCGTGACTTACAGCGCCTTGGCGGGAGAAGTGAAGATTATCGCGAAGGGGTTAATGCTTTTTTAAATAAACGTGAACCACAGTTTAAAGGAAGATAATCATGACCTTACCTTTGAATTTAACCATCAACACCGTCGCGGTAATTGGCGCTGGAACCATGGGGATTGGTATAGCGCAAGTTGCCGCGAGCGCGGGTTTACGTGTCTTGTTGTTTGATGTTAACCAAGATGTCTTAAACCATAGTCTGTCAACGATGACCCTGCGTTTACGCAAACGTGTTGAGCAAGGAAAAGCAAAACCCGAGGTCACTGAGGCGATTATCGCAAAAATTGCAGTGGCAAAAAGCCTCTCGGCACTGTCGGATGCACAATTGGTAATAGAAGCTGTTGCTGAAAAACTTGAAATCAAACAAGCTATTTTCAGTGAACTTGAAGGCATTTGTAACGAAAAAACCATTTTTGCTAGTAATACTTCATCTTTATCAATTACCGCAATCGGTAAACAACTCACACATCCTGAGCGCCTTGCAGGGTTACACTTTTTTAACCCTGCTCCCGTGATGAAATTGGTTGAAGTGATCCGTGGGCTAGAAACATCAGATACAGTGATAAAACAGCTGAAAGAATTGACACTATCATTTGGAAAAGTGCCTGTAGTTTGTCGTTCAACTCCTGGTTTTATTGTTAATCGTGTCGCCAGACCATTCTACGCTGAAACATTACGTGCCCTTGAAGAACAAATTGCGTCTCCTGCCACATTAGACAGCGCAATACGTGACGCAGGGGGTTTCGCTATGGGGCCATTACAACTAACTGATTTGATTGGCCATGATGTGAACTATGCAGTGACTGAGTCGGTATTTCAGGCCTTCGGCTATGACCCACGCTTTCAAACCTCATTAATGCAATTGGAATTAGTCCAAGCTGGTCATTTAGGCCGTAAATCGAAGCAAGGGTTTTATCATTATGATGATAATAAACCTCAACCTTTACCCTCCGTTGCAGAAAAAATCCACCTTGACCAACCTCAAAATATAAAAGCTCGTGGCGATTGGCAGATATTTCCTGAGTTTGCGCAGCTTTTAACTGAAAATGGGATCTCTCTCGAAGGATTAACACAACATTCCGAACAATCCCCGACACTTATTGTTAATGACGTTATTATTATGTTAACGAATGGTGAATTGACATCATCACATGCGCAAACACAAAAACAAGCCGTCGTGCATTTTGACTTATCGGCAAATTACCTTGCCGCAACAACCATCACGTTAAGCTGTGCAGCACAAAATAATGCGCAACAAAACCAGCAAGCTATCGCGTTTTTTCAATCATTAGGGAAACACGTGATTGTATTACCCGACTACCCAGCGCTGTTAACCATGAGAACGGTCGCGATGTTATGCAATGAAGCGTTAGATATCGTCAATAAGGGGATAGCAACTGCTTTAGATACCGATAATGCCATGTGTTTTGGGGTGAATTACCCCAAAGGCCCACTTGCTTGGGGTATGCAACTAGGCTGGCAACGCGTGCTGTCAGTTCTTGAAAATTTGGCTCAGTTTTATGGGGACACCCGTTATCGGCCGAACCCGCTTTTAAGGCAATTAGCAGCGGGTTATCAATCTTTAACTTTCAAGGAGATACCATGATTTCACTGCCAAACGAGACGCTAGCTCAGCAATCAGCTCACATTATGTACCGTGATGATGCATGCGCAAAAGCTATGGGTATGTCCATTGAAAAAGTCGAAGAGGGCTTTGCGCAATTGAAAATGCCTATCACAGCAAAAATGCTTAACGGTCATAAAACCTGCCACGGTGGGCAGCTATTTAGCCTTGCCGACACTGCATTTGCCTACGCCTGTAATAGCCAAGGGCATGCCGCTGTTGCCTCAATGTGTTCCATTGATTTTATTCGTCCCGGTTTTGAAGGTGACTTACTAACCGCCACCGCCACAATGCAACACCAAGGCAAACGCAACGGTTTATATGAAGTCGAGATAACGAACCAAGATGGCAAAACACTCGCGCTATTCCACGGTCGTTCTCATCGGTTAGGCCATCGTTTAACAGGAGAACAATCATGATAGATGCGTTTATTTGTGATGGTGTCCGCACCCCAATTGGCCGCTACGGTGGCGCTTTGTCACCATTACGTCCTGACGACCTTGCCACAGTGCCATTAAAAGCCCTAATGGAGAGGCACCCACAACTTGATTGGTCATTGACTGATGACATTATTTTGGGTTGCGCAAACCAAGCAGGAGAAGACAACCGTAATGTGGCACGTATGGCTGGGCTGTTATCCGGGCTCCCTGTTTCCGTTTCTGGAACCACCATTAACCGCCTATGTGGCTCTGGGCTAGATGCCATTGCATTAGCGGCAAGAAGCATCAAAGCTGGGGAGTCTGGGCTGATGATTGCCGGAGGTGTTGAGTCCATGAGCCGAGCACCGTTTGTCATGGGCAAACAAGAATCTGCATTCTCACGCCAAGCGCAAGTGTTTGATACCACTATTGGTTGGCGGTTTATCAACCCACTAATGGAACAACAGTTTTCCACAGATTCGATGCCAGAAACTGCGGAAAATGTGGCTGAAACCTACAAAATTAGCCGTGAAGACCAAGATGCTTTTGCATTGCGCAGCCAACAACGCACCGAAACTGCAAAAGTTAGCGGCATTTTTGCGCAAGAAATCATCCCTGTTACGGTCAAACAGCGTAAAAGTGAATACGTCGTCAGCGAAGACGAACACCCAAGAGCAGAAACGACTTTTGAACAACTACAAAAACTAAAAACGCCATTCCGCGATAACGGAACGGTAACAGCGGGTAATGCCTCCGGTGTTAATGACGGGGCTGCCGCACTGATTATCGCATCCGACACGATTGCCAAGCAGCAAGGGTTAACACCACGGGCTCGTATCATCGCTACAGCTACTTGTGGAGTCGAGCCAAGGTTGATGGGCATCGGCCCGCTGCCTGCTTCGCAAAAAGTATTAAAAATGGCAGGTCTCACCATCAAACAAATGGATGTTATCGAATTAAACGAAGCCTTTGCCGCACAAGCACTTGCCGTTTTAAGGGGGCTTGGTTTACCTGATGACGCCTCACACGTTAACCCTAACGGAGGGGCAATTTCGCTAGGTCATCCACTTGGAATGAGTGGGGCAAGGCTTGTTATTGCTGCTATCAATGAGCTGCACCGCAAACAAGGTCGTTATGCATTATGCACCATGTGCATCGGCGTTGGCCAAGGGATAGCAATGATTATTGAACGAGTCTGAACAACGTCTTATTACAAATAAAAAACAGCCTGAAACCCTACACCTGCTCAGGCTTATACCAGGAACGTCATTGATTAGCGTGAACTGGTAACCATAATAATTATGAGGACAGGCAATTATGAGCAATATACAAGATAGCATCGACCCAATTGAATTTGCATCGCGGGATGAGATCGAGTCTTTACAGTATTCTCGAATGAAGTGGACACTCACTCACGCCTATGAAAATGTACCCATGTATCGTAAAAAATTCGATGATGCGGGTGTACACCCTGACGATTTCAAACAACTGAGTGATATCGAAAAATTCCCTTACACGACCAAACAGGATTTACGTGAAAACTACCCATTTAGCACCTTTGCCGTGCCAATGGACCAAATCATCCGTATTCACGCCTCTTCGGGAACTACTGGCCGCCCAACGGTGGTGGGTTACACCCAACGAGACATCGATAACTGGGCTGACCTGATCGCACGTAGTTTACGCTCTGCAGGCACTGTCCGAGGCGATAAAGTCCATGTTGCTTACGGCTATGGCTTATTCACCGGAGGGCTAGGTGCCCACTATGGTGCGGAGCGCCTAGGAGCCGCAGTTATTCCTATGTCTGGTGGGCAAACTGAAAAACAAGCGCAACTAATCGCGGATTTCAAACCCGATGTGATCATGGTAACCCCATCGTACTGCTTAAGTATTATTGATGAACTTGAGAAAATCATGGGTGGAGATGCTAGTAAGTGCTCACTTAGATTAGGCGTATTTGGTGCAGAACCTTGGACTGAATCCCTCAGAACTGAAATTGAAACCCGCCTTGGTATCAAAGCATTAGACATTTATGGTTTATCTGAAGTAATGGGGCCCGGTGTTGCTATGGAGTGCGCGGATTCAGGCGAGAGCGGCCCAACGATTTGGGAAGACCATTTTTATCCAGAAATTATTTCCCCCAATACCTTAAAAACATTAGGGGCGGGTGAGCATGGTGAGTTAGTGTTTACTACCCTTACAAAAGAAGCTATGCCTGTTATCCGTTACCGAACTCGCGACCTCACCCACCTCATGCAAGGGGTCAACCGTAATATGCGTCGAATTGGTAAAATCACCGGTCGTTCAGATGACATGATGATTATTCGCGGCGTGAATGTGTTCCCTTCTCAGATTGAAGAACAAATCATGCAATTTAAGGAACTTTCTCCTCATTACCAATTAGAGATTGGTCGCCAAGGCAATATGGACAATTTATCTGTCCGTGTTGAGCTCAAACACCCTGAACAGCTCACTTATGATGAACGCTGTAATATCTGCCACCATTTAAAGCACCGAATCAAATCGATGGTGGGTATTAGCACCCGTATTAGTATTGTAAATTGCGGTGATATCCCCCGTTCTCAAGGCAAAGCAGAACGAGTAATTGATACTAGAATTGCGATTTAATTCAAATTATTAAGGCATATTGGAATGAACTACTCTGATATGCCTTAATCTCTGAGAAAGTGTTTAAAACAGGTAATGGAAGACAACCTTTAAATTTATGTCTACTATTCAGTAAGCCTTCTGATACATAAATTTTATAGATGAAATATAAATGGAAAATAAACTTAACCAATTCATACAACATGCAATAGCAAGCCAACCTATTAGCGGCACCTCTTTAATTAGCTCACTATATGGTGATGCTTTGCACCATCGTGGTGGCGAAGTGTGGTTAGGAAGCTTAACTAAGCTGTTAGAGCCGATGGGTTTTACTGATCGTTTTGTCCGAACGTCTGTTTTCCGCTTACAAAAAGAAGGTTGGCTTGATACAGAAAAAATCGGCCGTCGCAGCTATTACCGTATTTCTGAGCGTGGGCAAAGCCGATTTCGCCGTGCAGAAAATAAAATTTATCTCGCAGAACAACCTGATTGGGATGGAAAGTGGGATTTACTCCTTCTTGAAACCGCTGAAAAAGATGAAAAAATCAGGCTAAAAAAGGAACTTAGTTGGCTCGGTTTCGGGCAATTTAATACCTCACTCATGGCGGCACCAAGCTGTGCACAAAGTGATGTAGCTACGCTACTCAATGAACTCAATGCGACTGAAAATACAATTTATTTTCACGCAGATTACCCCTATAGCCGCTCAGAAAAAAACCTCAAAGAACTGGTTTCCCATGCTTGGTCTTTGCAAGAAATTTCAGAACACTATCACCAGTTTATTTCATTATTTAGGCCACTCGCATTACTGCTTAAAGAAAATATTGATGCGCAAATTTCCCCGGAACACAGCTTTCAATTACGTTTATTGCTGATCCATTTCTATCGTCGTGTCACGTTAAAAGACCCATTATTGCCAGACGAGCTCCTTCCCACACAATGGGAAGGTCATATTGCACGCCACCTTTGCACCAATATTTATCAGCGTATCGACCAAGCCGCGACCCAATACGTTTCTGAACAGTGCGAAAGTACGGTTGGTGAACTTCCTCAACCATCCAGCGCTTACTATCGCCGCTTTGGTGGTGTACTCCGAGAGCTCGCGGCCTAAAACCTCTATTACAGGAGCCCATATGCCTTTTTATCAAATCGATGGCATTACGCCAGTCGTCAGCCCTGAAAGTTTTGTCCACCCTACTGCGGTAGTGATTGGAGATGTTATTATTGGTAAAAATGTCTATATTGGCCCAAATGCCAGTTTACGTGGCGATTTTGGCCGATTGATCATCAAAGATGGCGCAAACGTGCAAGATAATTGTGTCATGCACGGTTTCCCACAGTATGAAACGATCGTCGAGGAAAATGGGCATATTGGCCATGGGGCTATCTTACATGGCTGCCATATCAAGCGTAATGCTTTAGTCGGGATGAACAGTGTGATTATGGATGGAGCAGTAATTGGCGAAAACTCGATTGTCGGTGCTTGCGCCTTTATCAAAGCCGAGGCGATATTTGCTGATAATAGTCTTATCGTTGGTACGCCTGCAAAAGTACTTCGCACATTATCAGAAAAAGAAATTGCATGGAAAACCAGCGGAACTAAAGATTATCAAAACTTAGTCACGCGCTGCTTAAACACGTTTAAAGAAGTCGAGCCGCTCAAAGAAGTCGAAACAAACCGGCCAACCCTAAGTTTTGAGAATATTATTCCTAAATCCCAGCTATAAGCTAGATGGGGCTATAATACTTAGCCCCATCCATTAATTATTTCGCTTTACTGCCAAATGGTGGCTTAGCAAACCAAACGGTAATAATCAGCGCAATAAATACCCAACCGCATAACCAGAAGATCTCATTTGCTGCAATAATTAACCCTTGGCTAGTAATTTGCTGAGCAATAAAACCGGAAGTCTGTTCGGTACTCAGCCCATGAGCGGCCATTTCTTGATACATCCCTAAAGACTCAGGATTGTAATCGGTAATAAATTCCGTTAATTGGCTATGATGTACGGCTTCTCTATCGCTCCACAACGTTGTGGTAATGGAAGTCCCTATTGAACCCGCTAAGGTACGGAAAAAGTTGGCTAAACTCGACGCTGAAGCGAGTTTTTCGGGCGGTAGGCCAGAAAGGGTTAATGTGGTCAGTGGCATAAAGAAGCAAGCCACCGCCATCCCTTGCACCAGTTGCGGCCAAACCACAGCAGAAAAGCCCATATCCGGTTCAAACGTATACGCGCGCCAGAAGAAACAAATTGCATAAAATACAAAGCTAAAGGTCACTATCCAGCGGATATCGAGAAAATCGGATAATTTTGCCACTGGAGCCGAGAACAACACAGGCAATAACCCAATGGGCGCCAATGCTAACCCTGCCCATGTTGCCGTATAGCCATACACTTCCTGTAAGAGCTGTGGCAACAATACAATAGCGCCGAAATAGGCCATATATGCCAAACTGACAGAAATAGTTCCGATGGTAAAATTGCGCGATTTAAATAACGATAATTCGACAATTGGGTTTTTGTCAGTAAGTTCCCAAATTACGAGGAAGACCAATGCAATCGCTGAAACAACGGCTAAGATAACAATTTCATTAGACGCCAACCATCCCAGCTCCTTACCTTTGTCGAGCAGAACTTGTAAGCAACCAACGCCCACCGAAAGTAGCGCCAAACCAATCACATTGAATGGGACTTTCACGATCTTCGACTCCATCCCTTTTAGGATAATAGAGCCAACAATAATGACGAAAATTCCCAAAGGCACATTCATAAAGAATATCCAGCCCCAATGGAAATTATCACTAATATAACCACCGAAAATAGGACCGAACACTGGAGCTAAAATGATGGTCATCGACCAAAATGCTAACGCCATATTTTGCATTTTCGGCGGGTAGCAACGCATAATAAGGCTTTGCGAAAGCGGGATCACCGGCCCTGCAACAGCCCCTTGCAATACGCGGTATAAAATCAGCATACCAAGGCTATCGGAAAACCCACAAAGTAATGAAAATAATGTGAAAAGTGCCGTTGCCCATAAGAAAACACGGATTTCACCAAAACGCTTCGCGAGGTAACCTGAAATCGCAATAGAAATCGCATTCGATACGCCAAACGAGGTAATGACCCATGTTCCTTGTGACATGGAAACCCCGAGATCACCGGCAATCGTCGGGATAGCCACGTTAGCAATCGTGGAATCAAGCACCTGCATGAAAGTTGCAAGGGACAACGCAATCGTTGCCCATACCAGTTTTGCACCCTTAAGTGGTTGAATATCTGCCACAACGGCTCCTTTCAAGCTAGTCTGCGTTATCGCTGATAATGGTGTCGATGATGTGGTCGACATCACTTAAGTTTAAGACCAACACATCACTTTCAAATGCCGGTACTGTACGCTGAACTTCCGCTAAAACAGGGCCATTTTGGTCTTTAATATCTATCGTGACATTCATGGACAACCCAATGCGCAGTGGGTGTTTCGCCACCTGCTCAGGGTCTAATTCAACACGTACAGGCAAACGCTGTACCACCTTAATCCAGTTCCCGGTTGCATTTTGAGCGGGTAATAATGAAAAAGCACTACCGGTTCCCATATCAAGCCCAACAACAGTGCCGTTATAAACGATATCTTCTCCGTAAAAATCACTATTGATAGTCACGGGTTGCCCAATACGGACTTTTTCCAGTTGGGTTTCTTTGAAGTTTGCATCTACCCAAACAGGCTGAACAGGCACAATGGCCATTAAAGAGCTCTGTGGGCTGACTTGAGAACCGACTTGAACATTACGCCGTGAAACATACCCCGTCATCGGGCTTTTAATTTCAGTACGTTGTAAGTTTATCCACGCACTGCGCACGCTATCAGCCGCTTGCTGAATTGCCGGTTGCTTTTTAAGCTCCGTGTTACGCAGCAATGCACGGTTGGCATTATATTGTTGAATAGAAATATCCAGAGCCGCCTGCGCAAGTTGTACGGCTTCTTGCGAATGCTGTAGGTCTTCCTTCGAAATAGTACCGCTACGCCCTAGCGCCACACGACGTTGATAATCTTTTTGCGCTTGCGCAAGTGTCACCCGGTTTTTTTGAATTTGCGCTTGATACTCATCACCATTGATATACAGCTCTTTGGTTTTACGCACAGTTGTTGCTAAATCATGTTTGGCTTGTTCAAATGCCAATCGGGCATTAGTTTTATCCAATACAACCAATACGTCACCCGCTTTTACCAAGTCAGTATTTTCAAAGTTAACTTGAGTCACATTACCCGTTGTTTGCGCAACTATCGGGATCTGCAAACCGGATACATAAGCGTCATCGGTATATTCTTGAAAGCGTAAAACTAAAAACCAATAAACACCATAGGCTACAAATAATAGAACGATAATTATTGTGGCTACCACCATCCATATTGTTCTACGTTTTTCATTCGTCGTTTTTTGATTGTGTATTTCTGAATGGGTATCTTGACTCATAATAACTCTCAAGGTCTGAAATCAATATTAATTCTCCCTCTATATTCACGAAGTATATGTAATAAAGCAATAGCTAATAATTTACAATTAAATCAATTCCAACGAAAAACCATTAATGCATTGATATAAAACAAGTAATTATAAACAAACTGAGTTAGGTGTTAAATTGATTTTTATTATCAATTTAATCAAATCCGTTCCTAATTAGATTAATGATAAGAATTAAAAATAAAAAACATTAAATAACATTTATTTTTGATAGCAATTAGTCATTCAATTATTGATATTCTTTTTTTGATGTAATAACCCTATTTATTAGGCTATATTTATGATTTATTAACTTGAGATTTTAATTTTTGATCACGGGCTGCCGCTTGCTTTTTAATATAATTAATCGTCTCGATTTTCATTTTTGGCCTCATCAATACGATGCTTAACAGAGTAACAAAGTACGTGAGTCATTGCTGGCCTTTCGGCCAGCTTTTATCCCTTTACCAGTGCTTAATATTGCGGTCTTCTTTTGTCACTGAGGTTAATTTGGCGAGCTGAGGTAATAATTTACGTTTTAAATCATCCATCAAGCTATAAATCACAGGGACAAACAACAAGCTAAGGATCGTGGAGCTCAACAAGCCGCCAATCACAGCGATGGCCATAGGGGCTCGAAACCCTGCGTCTGCCCCACTTGTTAGTACTAGGGGGATCATCCCTGCAATCATGGCAAAGGTCGTCATAATAATGGGCCGAATACGCTCTTGTCCTGCCTCAATAATCGCTTTTTCTCGCGCCATACCTGAACGTTGTTTTTCAAGAATGAATTCCACCAGCAAAATCGAGTTTTTCGTCACAATCCCCATCAGCATTAAAATACCAATAATGACAGGTAAATCGATCATCGCACCGTATAACACTAAAGCTATAATTGCCCCGCCAATCGAAAAGGGTAAGGCAACCAGTATGGTAATCGGCTGAATAAAATCTTTAAACAATACGATTAAAATAGCGAAAACCAATAACACACTGAATACCATCGTAGTGCCAAAGCGTTCGAACATATCAATCATATATTCCATATCACCGTATTCCACTTGGGAAATACTGTGTGGCAGTTGTTGATATTCAGGAAGTTGCGCCACAATATCTAACGCTTCCCCTAATGTGAGCCCTTCCAAATTGGCTTCTATCGACATCTGTCTTTGGCGATTAATTCGCTCAATCTGGGAAGGGCCATCACTGGAGTCAATATTAGCAACAGATTTAATCGGGACGTTTTGCCCATTTTGGCTTCTTACATATAAATTATTCAGCACATCAATATTATTTTGCTGGGACTCCGGTAAAATCACCTGTACGGCTAATTGCCTATCTGGCAGATTAAACTTAGCGCTACGTGAATTTGCCTCCCCCATAGTCGCAATGCGTAGTGTGTTTGCAATCTCTTCCACACTGACGCCTGTTCGGGCAACATCTACCACATTAGGTTTAACAATCAATTCCTTACGCAATAACGGTTTCATAACTTGGACATTTTTAAACCCATCAATTTTTGCCATTGCCTCGCGCAATTTTTGCATCGATTTTTCGAGTTGTTCAGGGTCACTCCCTGTAAACATTAACGAAAATTCTTTTCCCCCATTACTGTTGCTGAAAGTGTAACGTGCATCCGTTTTTTGGCTTAACCACTCAGAGATAGCCAGCTCAAATTCTTTTTGTGATAATTCACGCTCACTGGGCTCAGTTAAGGTTAAAATCATTTCGCCTTTGTGCTGAGCAACGCCTTCTGAGTCATCCGCAATTCCGGCAATCGAGTAGGCCGATAAAATTTCCGGCCTATCTTTTAGCTGTTTGGCAATTTCATTAATTTTTTTCTGCGTTTGCTCAACAGGCGTTCCCGGTGGCAGCTCAATATTAATTTGGCTAACACTGATATCACCATCTGGCATGAACCCCACAGGCAAAAAACTGGTTATCGCCACTGAACCAAACAGAAACCCACCAGCTAGCATTGATGCGAACTTACGGTGTTTTAGTGTCATCGATAAAAAACGGGTATAACGCGCTATCCAATTTGCTGTTTTAACGCCTTCATGGGCACCTTTTTGTGGCAATAATACATAGGCTGCCATTAATGGCGTAACTAACCTTGCCACCAACAAGGAAGACAACACAGCGGCAGAAACGGTAATACCGAATGGTACAAAATATTGCCCCACAAAGCCGCCAATAAAACTAACGGGTAAAAATACCGCGACAATCGTTAGCGTAATGGCAACAATCGCAAAACCTATTGCATCAGAGGCTTTCAATGCAGCAAGATACGGCCGCTCACCGCGTTCAATATATTTTTGGATATTTTCAATTTCAACAATCGCATCATCCACTAAGATGCCAATCACTAACGTCAGGGCCAGTAATGTGATGCTATTTAAGCTGTAATCAAATAACATCAAAATAAAAAAGGTCGGTAATATCGATAGAGGCAATGCCACTGCTGCCACCAAAGTGGCTCGCCAGCTTTTCAAAAAGAAAAATACGATAACGATGGTTAAAAAGGCCCCTTCTAATAAGGTTTGAATCGTTAGCGTAAAGCTCGATTCCGTATATTTGACCGTCGATGAAACCAAGCTTATTTCAACATTTGGGTTGGCTTTTTGTAGCTTTTCCAGTGCTTGTGCAACGCCCTGAGCTACCTTGGTATCACTAGAACCTTTTGCACGATATACCGCAAACCCGACAACCTCTTTACCATCAAGTTGCGAAATAGATTTCACATTTTTATGGCCATCATAAATATTAGCGATTTCCCCCAACCTGACAGATTTTTGGTTATCAATGGGTAGCATGATGTTTTTAATATCATCTACTGCCTGTTTTTCCCCTAAAACACGAATGGTATGCTGTAACCTATTGTATTTTGCATTTCCCCCAGCAGAATTCTGATGATTATTTTTTAATATTTCATTGATACTCGCTATCGATAACTGCATTGCAGCGAGTTTATCTGCGTCCGGCTCAATGCGAATTACTCGCTCTGTATCCCCTAACCGACTGACCTTTTGCACCCCTGGCACAGTAATCAACTGCTTACTCACGGTGTCATCGACAAACCAAGACAAATCGGCGATAGATTCGGTTTCAGATGAAACGGCATAACGTAAAATCGCCCCGCCTTCGACATCAATACGGTTAATTAACGGTTCGTCGATAGTTTGTGGCAATTCCCCACGAATTTGCCCAATTTGTTCACGTACATCGTTAGTGGCGACATGGGCATCAACACTTAAATCAAATTCAATGGTTGTCGTTGATGCGCCTTCACTAATCGATGAGGTAATATGGCGGATACCGGGGATCCCAGAAACTGCGCGTTCAACTCGCTTTGTGACGGCATTTTCTAACTCTGTCGGTGATGAGCCATCCTGTGTGACAGTAACCGTAACAATCGGAAAGGTAATCACTGGGTTCGCAGTGATAGGTAATTGATTAAAAGAGAAAAGCCCAGCGATTGTCAGGGCTAAAAAAATCACAATAGTTGGGATTGGACGCGTTATCGCCCAAGACGATAGCTGTAGCTTCATTGCGGTGCCCTTACAGGAACAACTTTATCATCTTCAGATAAAAAGGCTTGAGCGTAAGTCACCACGTCAAGGTTAGCCGCTAACGGGCTTAATATTTCAACATGACCATGTTGAATTTTACCTATTTGGACGGGTTGTTTTTCTACGCGCCCATCATTTGCCACACTAAAAATAAAACGTTGACCATCAGGCTCCGTACGAATCGCACTATAAGGCAGTGATATGTATTCACGCGGTGAATTGGTATAGGTCATCATCCCGGTTTCCCCTAATCTCATCGATTGAACGGGTTCAGTCAGCGTCACTCTAATTTTTCCTAATTGGGTTAAAGCCTCTATTTTGGGTGATAAATAACGTAGTTTTCCCGAAATGACCGTATTGTTATTCACTTTCATCATAACGGGGTTATCCCCAAGGATGCGGGCTAATTCAGAGGGGTGTGCGAGGGCTTCAAACTCTAGCTCGTTATTTTCGATTAGTTTAAATAACAATGCGTTATCAGATAGCGTACCGCTCATTGCATGGCGCTCGCTGATCACACCTGCAACGGGCGCAATAATTTTTGCTTTATCTTCTTGGCTTTGCTCACGCCTTAGTTGGGCTTGTAATTGGCGTAATTCTGCCCGACTTGCTGTGAGAAGTGCATTTTGCGCTGCAGCTTCGTTTTTTGCTTTTCCAAAGTCATTTGCTGAAATAACTCCTGTTTTAGCCAGCGGAGACAAGCGCTGAAGCTCACTTTGTGACTGCCTACTGAGTGCTTCTTGCTGTTTGATATAAGCCGCGGCCTTATCAATTTCAGCTTTCAATTGTTGTACAGCAGCACTTTGGATTGGCGATTCTAAGGTGGCAAGCAATTGGCCTTTCTCCACCCACTCCCCTTCTTCCACAAATACTGCGGTGACGATTTGTTGCTGTAATGGCGAACCGATAGAAATTTCATTTCGCGCCACAACTTGGCCAGGAAGGCTAACCGCATCCGCAACTTTAATTTTTTGCGGATGCGTCACACTTAAGCGTATTTCTTCCGCTTGTACCCCTTGAGCCACTGCCATAATAAAACAGCATAAAATGGCTAAAAATGTATGTTTCATATAATTCAAATTTTTCTAGTTAACGTTAGCACTAGAGTAAATTTGCGCATCCCCAAACACCATAAACCAAAGTTAAACCTTAATTTTTCGTTAAGCTTGGTAAAAATGATAAAAGGGGGAGAACACTATAGGTGAAAATTCTTAGCTGAGATCAAATATTGCTCATAAATTAGTTAGCCCATTATTTATTTTTGATATGTTTTAGTGATAATATTCGCAAACAATATAATTATCATTCTCATTTATATTTCCTAGGGATAACTATGACTTCGCAATATCACTACACCCTGATTGCCGCCGGTGTTTGTGCGGCTTTATCTTCATTTAGTGCTACAGCAGCAGACAGTAAAACAGATACCATGGTCGTCAGTGCGTCAGGCTTCTCGCAACAACTGCGTGATGCTCCTGCTAGCGTGACTGTGATCACGGCAGACCAGCTACAAAATAAACCTGTTCGTGACCTCGCCGATGCGGTTAAAGACGTGGAAGGGGTAAGTATCGTTGGTGCTGCCAACAAACAAGATATTAATATCCGTGGCTTACCCGGCGAATACACGTTGATATTGGTCGATGGGCGTCGTCAAAATAGCCGTGAATCACGTCCAAATGGGAGTGGTGGTTTTGAAGCGGGCTTTATGCCACCTGTCGAAGCGATTGAACGCATCGAAGTGATCCGTGGACCTATGTCCTCCCTGTATGGTTCTGATGCGATGGGTGGTGTTATCAATATCATCACCAAAAAAGTGACCAATGAATGGCACGGTAGTGTGACAACAGGCGCGATTATCCAAGAAAATAGCGATAGCGGTAATTCAACCGACGGTAACTTCTACCTATCAGGCCCATTAATTCAAGATAAACTCGGCCTGCAATTATATGGTGGTGGGGACTATCGCCAAGAAGATAAGATAATTGGAGGGCATAATAAAAAAGATAATAAGAGCCTAACCGCAAAACTGACATTTACCCCAATGGACAACCAAACTTTCTTATTAGAAGCGGGTAGAACCACGCAGGAAAGGGGAGATACTCCAGGTAAATCTATCGATGAATATGCCAACCGTGCTGGTGCGCAGAAAAACCCAAAATCAGAGATACATAATAACCGTAACCATGCCGCATTGACTTATAAAGGTGAATGGAACAATTTCAATACAGAATTTAGTGTTTATCAAGAACAAACCAAACGACATACTAAATCACAAGAATTGAATGAAAAAACAGGAAAATGGGAAGGAGGCTATGAAGTTCGTGTCCCTGAAATTACCAATACAGTTGTAGATGGTAAAGTAGTCGCGTTTTTACCCGACAACATCTTAACAGTCGGTGGCCAATATCAATACTCAAAGCTCAAAGATAGCTCACTGGTTTCAAAAGGAAAGTTTGAAAATTACAGTATGAGTGTTGAGCAGTCGGCACTGTTTGTGGAAAATGAATTTACTGCAACAGATGATCTGATCTTAACCGGTGGCCTACGTTTAGATCACCACGAAACCTATGGAAACCATTGGAACCCAAGGGGTTATGCGGTTTATTATCTGACGGATGAAATCACCATTAAAGGGGGCGTTTCTTCTGCTTTTCGCGCACCAACATTGCGTGAAATTAGTAAAGGTTATGGCACCTCTACCCAAGGTGGTAAAGGTGTTATTTATGGTAATCCAGACCTAAAACCGGAAAAGAGCGTTAGTGAAGAAATCAGTATTGCTTATAACCATGAGTCTGGCTTTAATGCAAGCTTAACCTTCTTTAATACTGATTTTAAAAATAAATTAACGAGCTATGCGACTGGTAAAGAAGAAACTAGCACTGGTCTGTTTATCTACCAATATGACAATGTTGGTAAAGCCAATATTAAAGGAGTCGAGGTTGCAACGGGTATACCTCTTGCACAAGATTGGAACCTTAACTTAAACTACACTTATACTGATTCCGAACGTAAAAGTGATGATGAGAAACTAAGAAATGGGACCTCATTGAAAGGATACCCATTAGATAAAACACCAAAACACATCGCTAATGCAAAATTAGATTGGAACTTCAATGAAGACCTGACTTTGTATACCCGCGCTCACTATGAAGGTAAGCAAATTTGGGCTGCGCAGAGGAATAGTCATTCTGGTGCTCGCTACCGTAGTGGTTATACCACTATGGATGTCGGTGCAACCTATCAATTATTGAAAAATACCAAACTCAACTTTGCGGTGCTCAATATTGGTAATGAGAAAGGGCCTAAGATTGATGAGAAAGGCGGTAACTGGGATGTTGAAGACGGACGCCGCTATTGGGCGAACGTTAACGTTAGTTTCTAATTAGCTCTGAGGGTGTACCTGTTTCAGGTATGCCCTCAAAAGTATGTGATTCGGGTTGCTGAGCGTAGTCAACACCCCTGCAGCTTGAAGGATGACGAGTATTGAATAAATTATTAATTTCCAGCTTATTATTATGTATGGCAAGCAGTGCGTTCGCACGCCCTAGCCAGACTATCCCAAGTATGGACGAGCAAGTCAGCCAATTTTACGATATCCAACAAACGGATATGACCTATGGTGACCGTGCGCTGCGCATTTACAGTGCGGTACCCTATAATGTCACCGCACAACGCCCTGTCCTGTATATGCTTGATGGTAATGGCTTATACCCCAAAGCGGTTAATCGCGCAGTTGAAAAGCTCCCTGCGGATAAACTACCGATTATTATTGGGATTGGTTACCCCATCGACGAAGCCTTTCCAAAAGCATGGCGAACGCTCGATTACACCCCACCGGTTACCGGTGACGAATTTAAACAAGGCGGAGGCTCCCCTGCGCTATACCAATTTTTAACTGACACTATTCGCCCATGGGCAGAACAGCGGCTTCCTATTGATAAAAACAAGCAAACCCTATTTGGCCATTCATTTGGTGGATTGTTCACCTTAATGGCATATCAACAACAACCGGATGATTTTCAGTTTTATGTGTCTGCCAGCCCGTCATTATGGTGGGGTAAAGGAAGTATGGTGGATTTAGCGAAGCTAACAGCTAAACAAACGGCTTCCCCCCTATTTGTGACTTTAGGCGGTTTAGAAGAGAGCCCTGATTTATCCAAATTGAGCGCCGAACAAGTACAAAATTACCAAGCGCGCAAAAGTTGGATTAGCACACGCCAAGTTTGCACTGAGATTGCAAACCACCAAAGGCACTGTGAATTTACCTTATTCGATGGCAAAAACCACGGTTCAGTGATCCCTGATGCCATCGATAAAGCCCTTGATGTCGCTAGCCAATAATACTAATTGATGGGTTTTAGGAGGTCGCTGTAAAGGTCTGCTAAAACCCCCTTTTCGCCAAATTCTTTGCGGATCCACTGCGTCACAAGCCCAGTAGCCGAATGTTGTGTGGCTAATAGCATATGGGAGTCTTGTCGTGGGTTCTGAATGTGTTTTGTTACCAACAGGCCGTGTTTAACATGTTCTTTAATCATATAATCAGGTAAAAAGCCAATCCCTTCACCGAGTATCTGACACTGGCATTTAGTATTAAAATCAGGAACTTGAATTGCTTCCTGCCCATGTAGTAGCCACCCCACCCGCTTATTAATGGTATGCGCGGTATCCTCTACCATAATATTTGGATAAAGACGCAATTGGCTCTCAGCGATGGGCTCTGGCATCAGCGCCAATGGATGAGTTGCCGCAATAGCAAATTGCCAATGGATCGCACCAATTTCAGTGTAATCAATCCCACCGCCATCCATCAACGTGCCTGGAGCACCAATCGCAATATCTGCATGATTATTAATAATGGCATCCCAAACCCCATTATATACCTCTGTTGTCACGGTGATGTGGCAGGTTGCAAACTGTTTTTTTAATATTTGCAGTAACTTAGCGGTATGATAAGGCGTATATAATAACTGATTAATACAAATACGCACCCGTGCTTCAATACCTTGCTCAATGGAATAAATACTTTTTTGAATGGAATGGAAACTATTAAGCAAATCGGTCGCTTTTCGATAAAAATAGTAACCCGCTTCTGTGAGTTCAATATTACGGGTATTACGAATGAACAATGCGACATCTAAATAAGTTTCAATACGTTTGATGGTATAGCTTACCGCGGAGGTGGTAACGCCTAATTCTTCCGCGGCTTTACTAAAACTCGCAAATTTCGCTGCTGTTGTGTAAGTCAGTAAGTTTTCTTCCGTAAAAATTGAGTTCATACCCACCACCAAAAGTGTTTAAATTTTAGACAAATTATCTTTTTATGTGAATAAAATTCAATAACGCAAAAATCAGATTATTTTTCGAGCATATTTTTATAGCTTAACAGAATTATTAACAACTGGAATAGATTAAATTTGATATATATTTTTCCCAAGTAAAAACCATACATTTAACGTCACTATTAATATTCGAAATACCTAATATTATTGAATTTAATAGGCAAACCAAGCATTAACATTCGATACAGATGAGATCAATAAAATTACAAATTTAACAAATTAAAAACTTTCAATTTGATGTCTATCACAGAACTGAGTAAATCATGATTTTCGATTTTAATTAACAAAAAAAATCACACAATTTGGGTCTAAAAATAGTCATAAACCATCAATAAACGATAAAAAAGGATGCTCATACGCACAAAAAAGCCAGATTATTGAATTTAATTCAACAATCAAACGCCTCATTGATGAATTAAATTTAAATGGATTCTTTTTATTAATGACAATTGCTATGCTCTACACATCATAAATAATCTTCAAATTGTCTTTATCTATGTTGGTAATAAAAACCAACCTAAGGGGAAAATGATGACCGCTAGTACTCTCGCTCACGATTTTTTAACCGCAGCTGAACAAGGACAATTAGAAATATTAAAAAGTTGTCTTGAAAAAGGTGTGGATATTAATACCACCAACCGCCAAGGCCGCACGGCAATTGTTAATGCAAGCCTGAATAAACATTATGAATGTGTTTCTTTCCTAATTAATGCAGGGGCCGATATTAATAAACAAGACCAAACATGTTTTAACCCTTTCTTATTAAGCTGCCTTAATGATGACCTCACGTTGTTGCGCATTGTCTTACCTGCAAAACCAAATTTAGATTTATTAACCCGTTTTGGTGGTGTGGGCATTACACCTGCAAGTGAAAAAGGCCACGTGGAAATTGTTCGTGAATTACTTGAAAAAACCGATATTAATGTCAACCACACTAACTTTGTAGGCTGGACACCACTATTAGAAGCTATCGTGCTCAATGACGGTGGCGAAAAACAACAGCAAATCGTTAAATTGCTATTAGACCATGGTGCAAACCCACACATGACTGATAAGTATGGTAAAAAACCATTAGAGTTAGCGCGTGAAAAGGGTTACAACGAAATTGTGGAGCTACTGATTGCCGCAGACTCTAAATAGGATAAGGAGGCATGTGAACGCATCCATATCTCATCGGCAAAGGTTATACGGGCTAAC
Organism: Providencia sp. PROV205; assembly: GCF_028479505.1. Taxonomy (NCBI): domain Bacteria; kingdom Pseudomonadati; phylum Pseudomonadota; class Gammaproteobacteria; order Enterobacterales; family Morganellaceae; genus Providencia; species Providencia sp. PROV205. The sequence goes on from NZ_JAMPNU010000012.1 coordinate 87,588, forward strand.
GGCTGATACACATTTTCTCAATTTGTTGCATCAGCCACAACCTCAAGGAACAGTAGAACAAGTCTTTAATAAAGCCATTAATTTTTCTATTGATAATGTACTTTATACTTTGCTTTGTTCTCAATTAGATAATGCACCAAATAGTTGCCGATTAATCAATAAAGACTTTTCTCTTTTCGATATTAAAGAAGGAGAAACCATTTATTTATTTAATAAAGAAATATTGATTGGCAGTCATTATTTAATATCATTTTCTTTATGTAAAGAATGGCAACAACCTGTTATTAACTTTAGTGATAACAAACTTAAAAATCCAAATTATTTATTATATATCGAAGAGAAAAGAAATAATTTGGATTTAATCTTAACTAAAAATAAAAATTCTCTATTTAAATATCAGGGGGATAACTTTTTTTATCTCTCTATGACAGAACAATTGGTTCAATTACGCTCTGAATTGATTGAATCAATAATTAAGAAAAATAAAGAAAACATGACTCATGTGATCCGCCAGTTTGTTGGATTAGGTATCGGGCTAACACCTTCAGGAGATGATTACTTAGTTGGGTTAATGGCATTTTTATTATTAAACGGCCATCCAGTTGCCACTTTTTACCCTGAGTTTTATCAAGGAGTAACCCACAGCCTAGGCCAGACGACACCAATCAGTGCCATCACATTAGAAAAAGCATTAAACCGAGAATTTCGAGAAAACATGCAGCAACTAATTCAATCATTAGTTGATGCGAAAGAAACAGATATTTATCCACAAATTTTAGAGATTTTAAATATCGGGTCGAGTTCTGGCAGCGACATGCTATTTGGCTTGCGAGATGCCCTGTATATCACCCATTATTTCGGAGAAAACTATGTCGACTAAAGTTGTCATAAAAAAGAATACCTATTTTGATTCCGTATCACTGATGTCTATTTCGACAAAAGCCAATCAACTCGACAATGTTGAGCAAGCGTTTGTCGCGATGGCTACAGAGATGAATAAAGGCGTTTTACGTAATTTAGGGTTACTAACCCCTGAATTAGAAGAGGCTAAAAATGGCGATTTAATGATTGTCATCAAAGGCCCAAGCGATGAAGCGAACGACGCCACATTAATTGCTATCGAAGACCTATTTAATAAGAAAAACCAGGGCGGTGGGCAACATGAAGCCAAATACGCCACCATTAATTCAGCAAAAACACATATCCCAGATGCCAACCTTGCTGTCATTTCAGTCAATGGCCAGTTTGCTGCTCGTGAAGCGCGCATTGCATTAGAAAATGACCTCAATGTCATGCTGTTTTCCGATAACGTCTCCATTGAAGATGAACTCGCACTTAAACAGCTGGCTAGCAAGAAAGGCTTGCTGATGATGGGCCCAGACTGCGGAACCGCCATTATCAACGGTACTGCGCTGTGCTTTGGTAACAATGTACGCCGTGGCAGCATTGGCATCATCGGTGCATCCGGCACCGGTAGCCAAGAACTCAGCGTCCGTATTCACGAATTTGGTGCAGGCGTTTCCCAATTAATTGGTACCGGTGGTCGCGATTTAAGCGAAAAAATTGGCGGTATCATGATGATTGACGCCCTGAAAATGCTCGATGCCGATGATGAAACCCAAGTTATCGCACTGATTTCTAAGCCACCAGCTCCTGCCGTTGCCAAGAAAGTGTTAGAACAAGCGGAAAAATGCCATAAACCTGTTGTCGTGTGTTTCTTAGGTAGCCAACCGCTACCAGAAGATAAGCCGGGTCTAACCTTTGCACAAAGCACCAAAGAAGCAGCACTGAAAGCGGTTCTATTAACCGGTATTCGCAAAGAAGATTTAGATTTACACCCTCTTAATTTACCACTTATTGATGAAGTCAGAGCAAAACTGAAACCTGAGCAGAAATATATTCGTGGCTTATTCTGTGGTGGAACGCTATGCGATGAAGCCATGTTTGCCGCCTTGGAAAAATACGATGATGTTTACAGCAATATTCAGCCAAACCCTGACTACCGCTTAAAAGACCTCAACAAAAGTATTGCGCACACCTTCCTCGACTTTGGTGATGACGATTTTACCAATGGTAAACCTCACCCAATGATCGACCCAACCAACCGTATTGAACGCTTATTGCAAGAGGCTCGCGACCCTGAAGTTGGCGTGATTATGATGGACTTCGTTTTAGGTTTTGGGTCTCACGAAGACCCAGTCGGCGTGATGATCGACGCGATTAAAGAAGCGAAGAATATTGCCAAACAAGATGGGCGTGAATTAGAAATTTTAGGCTATGTGCTAGGGACTGACCAAGACACACCGTCGATGGATGCGCAGGTCAAAATGCTAACAGATGCCGGTGTTATCTGGGCAAGTAGCAGCACCAATACGGGTTTATTAGGGCGTGAGTTTGTATGGAAAGGGGAGAAAGCATAATGACTTCATTATTTAAGCAGCCATTAAATGTCATCAATATTGGCATCGAAATGTTCAGTGATGACCTGAAAAAACAGCATGTTCCGGTCACTCATTTAAATTGGACTCCTCCAGGACAAGGCAACGTTGCGGTTATTCGCGCCCTCGACCAAATTGAAGGTAATGCCACGCTACAAGAAAAAATTGCAGCGGCTAATGCCCAAGCACTTGAGCGTATTATTCAATCTCAGCCTGTGTTAATCGGTTACGACCAAGCGATTAACGTGGTTCCAGGCATGACCAAAAACACTATCCTGCACGCAGGCCCACCGGTTGCTTGGAAAGATATGTGTGGCGCGATGAAAGGTGCGGTGACGGGAGCGCTGGTTTTCGAAGGCTTGGCAAAAGACTTAGCTGATGCAGAACGCGTTGCGGCCTCGGGGGAAATCATTTTCTCCCCTTGCCATGAACACGATTGTGTTGGCTCAATGGCAGGTGTCACTTCAGCATCAATGTTTATGCATATTGTTGAAAATAAAACCTATGGCAACCGTGCGTTTACTAACCTCAGTGAGCAAATGGCTAAAATCCTGCGTATGGGCGCCAACGACCAAAGCGTGATTGACCGATTAAATTGGATGCGTGATGTCTTAGGTCCAATGCTGCGCGACGCAATGAAAATCGTTGGTGAAATCGACCTGCGTTTGATGCTTGCGCAAGCACTGCATATGGGTGATGAGTGCCATAACCGTAACAATGCAGGAACAACCTTACTTATCCAAGCGCTCACGACTGGGATCATTCAAACTGATTTCTCTGTCGCGCAGCAAAAAGAAGTCTTTGATTTTGTTGCAAGCAGCGATTACTTCTCCGGCCCAACGTGGATGGCGATGTGTAAAGCTTCAATGGATGCCGCTCACGGTATCGAATACAGCACCGTTGTCACCACTATGGCGCGTAATGGCTATGAGTTTGGCTTACGTATCAGTGGGTTACCGGGACAGTGGTTCACAGGACCTTCTCAGCAAGTTATCGGCCCGATGTTTGCAGGCTACAAACCTGAAGACTCTGGTTTAGATATCGGTGACTCTGCAATCACAGAAACCTACGGTATTGGTGGATTTGCCATGGCAACCGCTCCCGCTATCGTGGCACTCGTTGGCGGTACGGTAGAAGAAGCGGTCGATTTCTCTCGCCAAATGCGTGAAATCACCTTAGGTGAGAACCCGAACGTGACTATTCCATTACTGGGCTTTATGGGTATCCCTACCGCTATTGATATTACGAAGGTTTCAGCCAGCGGTATTTTACCTGTAATCAACACAGCCATTGCCCATAAAGATGCGGGCATCGGTATGATTGGGGCAGGTATTGTTCACCCGCCGTTTGATTGCTTTGAAAAAGCCATGTTGGCCTACGCACAGAAATATGCTTAGTTTTCAATCATAAAAAAGACGCCCAACTCCGGTTGGGCAATAATAAAATATCAATACCCAAATTATTTACATACAGAAGTAAAACAAAAACTACTTTGTTGCGGCTTAAAATGAGTAAGCAGTTACCCAAAATAATTTAAGTTGCAGCAAGGCGGCAAACGAGGATATCTCAGGGAGCATACTTCAGTATGTGACCTGTGTAGCCGAGTGTAGCCAACACAGTTGCAGCTTAAAGTATGATGGGTAATGACGGGTATGGGAGAATACTTATGAGTATACTAAATATTAAATGGAAACGTGGGGATTTGGCCGCCTACTTCGGCTTAATGACCAATAACCTAACTAACCTACTCACCATGATGGGTCTCTTGATTTTCGTTGTCGGCATCCCATCAGAAATTGTTTACGGCCGTATCGCTCCTGCCTTTGGTTTCGCTGTTTTACTTGCCAGCGTAAGCTACGCTTACTTTGGCCAGCAAATGATAAAGCAAACTGGGCGCGATGACGTAACAGCTCTTCCATCAGGCCCGAGTGCCCCTTCTATCTTTACGGTGACGTTCTTAGTCATCATGCCTGTCTACCAGACAACACAGAATGCCGAATTTGCGATCCAAATCGCACTAGTTTGGTGTTTTGTCGAGTCAATGATCCTCGTCGGTGGTTCTTTCTTAGGTGAAACCATCCGTAAAATGATCCCTCGCACCGTACTGTTATCCTGTTTGTCCGGTTTAGGATTACTGTTACTGGCGATGAACCCGATGCTGCAAGCGTTTGAAGCACCAACGGTTTCATTCATTGTGCTGTTATTAATTTTCATTAACTGGTTTGGTAAAAAACCGATTTTTGCTCGCATCCCAACAGGCTTATTACTGCTAATTGCTGGTACCGTACTGGCATGGGCTTCCGGCTTGCAAAGTGCAGAAGCAATCAAAGATTCAATGGCATCATTTGGCTTCAACCCACCAGGTATCCATATTGATAGCTTCTTCCAAGGCCTTCCTCACGCTCTGCCTTACTTAGCGTCTGCGGTGCCACTTGGCTTAGCAAACTATATCTTCGACCTTGAAAATATTGAAAGTGCGCATGCTGCTGGTGATGAATATAATACTCGTAAAGTCATGTTAGCTAACGGCTTATCATCTACTGTCGGTTGTTTTCTGGGTAACCCATTCCCAGTAACCGTTTATGTGGGTCACGCGGGTTGGAAAGCGATGGGCGCAAGCGTGGGTTATACCTTAGCATCCGGTATCACCATGTTTATCGTCCCACTATTCGGTATCGGTGCCTTTATGTTAGCGATTATTCCAATGACCGCTATCGTGCCAATACTGGTGTTTATCGGGGTTGTCACCGCCAACCAAGTGGTACGAGAAACGCCAAAAATTGAAGTCCCCGTTATCTTTATCTGCCTGTTCCCATGGATTGCTAACTGGGCATTGACGATGGTTAATAGTGTTATGGGCGCGGCAGGTACCTCTGCAAGTGCAATTGGTGTTGAAACCTTGTTACACAAAGGGGTTTATTACCAAGGTCTGGTTCATTTAGGTAACGGGGCACCTTTAGCCAGTATGTTGTGGGGCTGTATTGCTATCTTTGCTATCCTCAACCAGCCACTGCGTGGAGCTATTGCTGCTGCAGCGGGAGCAATATTAGTCTTCTTCGGAATTATTCACTCCCCAGCGGTCGGAATTGCCACCGGTTCGACCTTGATGTTTGTTTACGCATACCTCATGATGGCGGCTTTGTTTGTACTCAAGCACTTTTTAGATAGCCGAAAATCTGTGGAAGAGCAACAAGCTGAAAAATCTGAGAAACTCAGTAAGTCAGTGTAATCCAGCACACTTTACAGGGTCGATGTACTCAACTCAGTACACCGACCCTCAGTTAACTCTCTGTATCAGGATACATTAACAATGAAAGAACTCGTGGTTGTTGCCATCGGGGGCAACAGTATTATCAAAGATAACAACAGCCAGTCTATCGAAGCTCAAGAAAAAGCCGTTCAAGAAGTCGCACATCATATTAGTGACATGCTGGAAGGCGATTACAACATTGTTTTGACCCATGGAAATGGACCCCAAGTTGGATTAGATTTGCGCCGTGCTGAGATTGCCCATGAAACCGAAGGTTTGCCGTTAACACCGCTGGCTAACTGCGTAGCGGATACGCAAGGTGGAATTGGCTATTTAGTTCAACAAGCGCTGACTAACGTCTTAGCAAAACGCCATAACCGACAAGCGATTACGGTAGTGACACAAGTTGAAGTCGATAAAAACGACCCAAACTTTAGCGCGCCTACCAAGCCGATTGGGGCATTTTTCACTGAGCAACAAGCTCAGCAATTGCAGCAAGAAAACCCAAACTGGCATTTTGTTGAAGACTCTGGCCGCGGTTACCGCCGTGTGGTGGCCTCCCCCGAACCAAAACGAGTCATTGAATCACAAGCTATCCGCACCTTAACAGAACACAATTATGTGGTGGTTGCTGCAGGTGGTGGTGGTATTCCAGTCATTGACAACGGCAATGGTGGCTACAAAAGTGTTGACGCGGTGATTGATAAAGACCTCTCAACAACTTTACTGGCGAAAGAGCTCAATGCCGATATTTTAATTATCACCACAGGTGTCGAAAAAGTGTGTATTCACTTCGGCAAACCTGAACAAAAAGCACTCGGTGAAACCAGTACCCGCGACATGCAGCGTTATATGGAAGAAGGCCATTTCCCTGCGGGTAGCATGTTACCGAAGATTGAAGCCAGCCTATCGTTTATTGCCAATGGTGGTAAACGCGTGATCATCACCACCCCTGAAAAGCTACCAGAAGCCTTACGCGGTGAAACGGGAACCCATATTATTCAAGGGTAAGTTTCTATAATCTGGATCATGCGAATTTTTTGTTAATCGCAAATTGCAGTATCCCTCAGATCGTTTAATGACGATCTGAGTGGGTAAGTGTCGCTTAAAAACAGGAAATTCGACAGTAAATGGATATCACTAGGAGTTTCTATGAAAGCAGAAAAATCATCAGGCAGAAGAGAGTTCCTTTCCACCAGCGCTAAAGTCGCAGCCGCTTGCACTTTATTCGGCGCGGTATCGGGCTTTGCCTCCGCTCAAGGCCAAACTAGCCAAAAAGCAGGCCTATCTAGTATTACGGATAAACATTATTACCTCGATGACGTATTACTCGAAACTGGCTTTAATTATCAGGACTCAACGGTCGTCGGCACCCAAACCGCATTACATACGGTAGAAATCCGGGACGGTAAAATTGCAGCTGTTTTACCGAATAAACAGCATGCAGATGGCACATTAAATGCCTATAGTGCGCAAGGTAAACTGATGCTACCGGCCTTTCGTGACATGCATATCCACCTTGATAAAACCTTCTATGGCGGGCCATGGCAAGCACCACAGTCACGTGAAGGCAAAACCATCATGGATATGATCGCGTTAGAGCAAAAATTGTTACCTGAATTACAACCCTTCACGGAAGAAAGAGCAAATGCGCTGATCGCACTGATCCAATCCCAAGGATCAACGATTGCGCGTAGCCATTGTAATATAGAGCCCGTTTCCGGTTTAAAAAATTTAGAAGCCTTACAAAAAGTGCTTGGTGAACACCAACAAGACCTCACTTGCGAAATTGTCGCCTTTCCACAACATGGCTTATTACACTCCAAGTCAGAAGGTTTAATGCGTGAAGCCATGCAAGCAGGCGCTCATTACGTTGGCGGTTTAGACCCAACCAATGTAGATAGCGCGATGGAAAAATCCCTCGATTCGATGTTCCAAATTGCGTTGGACTACAACAAAGGCGTGGATATTCATCTGCATGAAACGAGCCCAGCAGGCGTTGCCGCTATCAATTATATGATTAAAACAGTGGATGAAAACCGCAGCTTGCGCGGTAAAGTAACCATCAGCCATGCCTTTGCACTGGCAACACTCACCCCTGAACAAGCGGAAAAAACGGCAAAACAGTTAGCTGAGCAACAAATCACCATTGCCTCTACCGTCCCGATTGGCACACTGCATATGCCACTGAAAACCCTAAATAAAAATGGGGTATTTGTGATGACCGGAACGGACAGTGTGATTGACCATTGGTCGCCCTTTGGCCTAGGCGATATGCTAGAAAAAGCCAATTTGTACGCGCAGCTGTATACTCGCCCTGATGAGCTATCGCTATCCCGTTCACTTGCCATCGCAACAGGCAATATTCTGCCGTTAGATGAAAAAGGCCAACAAGTGTGGCCAGCTAAAGGGGATGATGCCAGCTTTGTGCTACTCGATGCATCTTGTTCTGCCGAAGCCGTCGCACGGATCTCACCAAGGTTCGCGACTTTCCATAAAGGCCATTTAGCCCACGGAATGATGCCAAAGTCTGCAGCATAATGATAAAAGAATAGCGCCTATAGGGGCTATTCTTTTATGCTTCGGTTAAATACCGTGGCCTTCTGTTTTTATTTGACACTCAATAGGTACTCGACAATGTCGAGTAAATTATGCCATTTCATCCAAACTGCATCGTGAATTGGCTGCTCTGTATACTGCTCGATAGCCGCTATCAACTCTAACATTTCCAGCGAATCAATATGGACATCACGGATCAACTCAGAATCTATCGTAAGGGCCTTTTCGATGCCCGAATAAGTCCGTATGAATTGAATTTGCTCTGAAAGCCATTGCCAGTGAATGTCTGTTTGTTCATTTTTCAATTGGTTTCTCACTCTGGTGTGGTGTAAGCGTCTTTCTTGCTTTGGTCACGCGTTAACGCACCTCTTTCAGTTAACGTCACTGGCTTACCCGTATTTGGAATATGTGAGTAAGTATCCACGACTGTTTTAACTGCTTCACGGTCGCCTTGGTAGATTGCCTTATCTGATAAATTACGGGTGAGTGCGCCATTTGCCGATAATGTCACCGCTTTTTGATCTTTTTGCTCTTTGAGTACCCAGCGGTTATTTTTGTCCTTTTGATAAGTATTAGGTGAAAACGTAGTTTCCTGCCTTGAAGGTGCTGAATAGTTCAGCTGCTCCTGAGCAATAGTATTTGATTTCCTCACTAATAAAGGCCGGGATTCCAAAAGGGCTTCTTGTCTTATTGGGTCTACATTAGGCTTTGTTTCTTTGGCTGCATCTTTTATCCCCAATAAAACATTAAAATCTATTGCTGGTTTTTTATTCATTCCATCCAGTGCCATATCATCTATCATTTGTTGATCAGCGACTTGACCATTTTCTTGATTGTTACCTTCAACCTGCTGCTCTTTAGAATCTACATGTTTATCATTTGTATTTGTGTTTGCAGTCCCCTGCGTCACATTATAGATATTGTTAAAGTTAACCGTTATAGGTTTAGTTGGCGAAGAGGGCACTTCTTTGTTGTCATCAGGAATGCTTTCGTTACCACCATCCACGCTATCCTCTGGTTTGATCTTTTTATCTGGATTTGGAGCTGCCGTATTTTCAGTCTCATCATCCGTTTTTATAGAAACAGTTAACTCCTTCATAGTTTCAAGATACTGTTCCACCCCCGAAAATATAATATCTAGCTGTAAGTGTTTATCAACTGATCCATCAGACTTATGTTTTTTCAGCTGATTTTTCGCTTCCATAATTAATTCATTTTTTGTGTTAAAAAGAAAATTAACAAATAATTTATCGATCGGGAATTCTTCGATGGTTTTTTCAGTTAACAAAGATGTTAATTTTTCTTTAGCTTTAGGCTTAACATATTTATTAAAAAGACGTTGAGACAAATCATAAATATTTCTTTCACTCCAGATATTATTAAAAGGCATTGCTTCAAACACTTCTTTCAATGATTTAACCATCTGCTTAGTGTCTTTACCACTACTATTATTAACTTTCTTAATTAACTTTGCCATACAGTCTAATATATTTGACTTTTTAATTTCCTCATCAGTTAACAATGTCAAAACAACAAATATATTTTTAGAAATATATTGCAACTCTTTTTCTTCTAAATAGCCATCAGCCCCTAAATTTTGGGTTTTGGTTATCATTTCCAAACTAATATCAGGGTATTTCTCGCTTAATAGCGATTTAACTATATTCGCCTGCAAATCCTGATTACTAGGATGTAACCCTTTATTATCACCTGGAATATCATATGTTTTATTAATACCTTTTTCTTTGACAGGAAAAAGAGCTTCCTGACCTGTATTATTAACTGAATTTATATTTCTTGAAAATAGTTTATTATTTTCAGGTGAAGATAATGAATTATTAACAGGTGACATAGGTATATTATTACGTTCAATTTTCATCATCACCTCTCCTTATTGATTAATATAAAATTAAATAAAAATCAAATTTCACTCTATAGGCAAAATTCAATTCTGACATTACATATTGACGTAGCCATTATTATATTGCTGTAAATCTTTATAGAGTTGAATAAGTAACTGGGTTAAGGTTTCAAAGTGGCTATTATCTTGTCGAAAGGTTTCTAATAAACGTGATACTGAGCTATTAATCGCATTTTTTTGACTATCAATGGCTGTTTGTAAGCTTTGGTATTCTTGTGACAAAATATCACTACCATCTTTATCCCAAGTTGCCGAAGAGTGGTTCAATGCATAAAAAATTTCTTTTACTGGCTTTAAATCTGGAAATACGCATAACTTTCCATCCATTCGCTCAATAATAAACCCTTGCCCTGATAATTTTTTTTCCCAAAAAGCATACTCTTGCTCAGTACCTTTTATCTCCATTAGCGGCTCAGCATTATCAAAATCAGGCTTCCATTTTCCAAAATATTCGCCAACACTTTTTCGGGCAGGTTTCTTTTTTTCTGCTGTAATACCATCAACTTCCCTGATTACACTCGTACCCGAATATTTCGCAACCATTTCATCCATAGCCCTTAAAGTGTCTTCTAATTTGATATGTATTTTACCATCTTCACCCGCCTCTATATAACGAGATAGCTTACTTACCATGGTATTCATATCTTGCATATATTGGGTTGATGCTTTTACTAATTCACCGTATTTTTTTTGGTAATTCGTATGAATATTATCAATCATTCCAGATAACCCATTTATATGCGAGCGGCCATCATTGAGAGTTTCCACTCTTCTTGTCGCTCTTAATGCCTTAGCCTCCGCATAAGTATCATTCACATATTTATTTTCGAGTTCCAGAGTATTCGCTCTAAGCTGAATCTCTTTAGGAGAATGATTTTTCTGTTGCTGCTGATAAGTCTCTTCTGGCACCGAATATTGAATTTGATTTAATTTATCAAGGATTTGTAGATAGAGCTGATGTGATTTATCAGACGCAGTTTTCTCCTCATGAATGGGAATTGGTTCTTGCTTTGTCGGAACCAATTCCGCCATCTGCTGATATTTAAAGAAACTATCTAGACTGCTACTATTACAGCAACCCATAGCTTTTAGCCTCTTACCATACTTTGCATTGTTCTTAGGCTACCTTCACGAATTTCACGTAAATGCTCTTGCATTTGTTTCGCAATATCCTGGCTCTTATCAATTTGTTTATCTTTATCGGAGTAAACTGAACGTGCAGTGTCTGCCACGGATTGTTCAATCATTTTATCCGCTTCTGCCGATTTCACATTAACTTGATTTGACGCTGTCGCTAATTGACCCGCGTTATCTGACATTCGAGAGGCTAGCTCTGCCACGCCCATTTGCACGCGAGATTTGTTCATGACTTGCTCGTGCTTTTCATGCTGTGACAGCCCCAAATCTTTCGTACGTTTGCTTGCTTCTTCAATTCTTTGGCTTGCAAGATTCTTTTGACTTTGTGTCGCTTGATTACTCAGCGTCACTGTTGAGCCATCTTTCCCCACTAAACTCAAGGTATTCGGTTTCGTTGCATCGCTTCCCACGTTGCCATTTAACCCAGATAACTTACTTGCACCACTGATGTTTTGGTTTCCTGGTATTAAGTTATTTTTAATCGATTGGTGTTGTTGGCGCAGCCCTCTTGCTTGGAAAGCGCTGCCCGCAGCAGTAATCGCGAGAGAAGTAAAGAAGCCCATCATCGCGCCTTTAAATGTTTCTTTCCCTTCACGAATTGTTGAGTCTGCAGAAGCTTGTACCATTTTGGCATTTAATTGCAGAAATTCCGCACTAATACGCCGGTCTGAAATATTGATTTCTGCCATCACTTTGCGGATAATTTTCGACAGCTCCACCAGTAAATCATTACTAATAATTCCAACAAACGAGTTATTCTTAATACTATCAATAGGTTCTTGACCTTTATTACCACTATCAACCCGCCCTGAAGGTGAATCTTTGAAGAAACTACTGGCAATCAAAACTTGAACGGCTTGGGACATTTGTTTTAAATCAGCTTCATCTGGTAACTGAGCATCTCCAATAAGCTGTTCAATATGACTTTTTTCTTCTGTTAACACCTTGCCAATTGCCTGCTGAATATTTTCTGGCGTTAGTGTTCGGAAGGTATGAAGATCATCCAATGTGGCTAACTTATCGGAGTTCGTTAACGCAGAAATATCCGCAAGCATCTGGTCATCATGTATTGAAAATTGAGTTACTTTTAATAATGGCTTGTCCATCTGCATCTCAGGCCCTGATGCCACGGTGTGCACATCATTTAATTGCACTCCCTGCAGTAAAGGAGTGGCTACTGCTTTTGTATTACTGTTAGTTACTGGGGAAACGTCACCAAAATTAACAGGATTACGACGTAAAACGGGATTACTTAGTTCTGATTGAATATTAAGACTCATTTGATAAATTCCTATATTAATTATGCAAAGCGGGCGGTTTTCAGTGTATTGGCTTTCACTTGACCTGAATGATTTAATGACGTCAGCATTCCACTGAACATTTCCTCAGATATCTCATAATGTTGAGACATGGATTTCAATAAGCTTTTTAATAATTCATCCAGCGCTTGAATGGTTTCATTGTTAAGCATCATCCCTGCAAGCATTTCTTTCATATCTCTAATTTGGCCCGCCGCATGCAAATTTAGCCCTCCGGTTGTCGCCGCATTCGCAACCGTTAATGCCGCTCCGGTTCCCTTCATTCCTACTTCGAGGCGAGCCGCTGCAACACTTTGAGTTTTAACCGTGTTTACGGTTTTATCTGAGTTTTTAGTGATACCCGTGACATTGTCAGTTTGGTCTGCGACTTTATCTGCCGCTTTCGCAATATCTTTCATGTCATCGGCTTTTTTAGCGACCTTAGTGGTGGTTTTTACGGCTTGCTGTAAGTCATCAATGCTATCTGCCAACTTGCTAAACTTAGTAAGTACTACCATGTCATCTGCCGATTTCCCTACCTTTCCGGCTCCATTTGCGATATTACCTAAGGCACTCATCAAACTATTTGGTATCGACTTAATGATGCTTTTCAATAATGTCCCTGCATTTTTAGCCAGCATTTTTACTACCTTGCCAGCAACATTACCGATGTTTTTCACAAAAGATGACATAGAAGCTAATGAGAGGGCTAGGAATGCGATTGCGGCCAAAATCATTCCAACAATACTCCCAATTTGTTTCGCTTTTTCCTCAGGAACACCAAAAGCCATCAACATGTCGGTAACAGCACTAGAAATTTCCGTTGCTAGCATCTGCATAAGGCTACTTTGCCCCGTTTCTTCTAAAACGATATCAGCCACTGAAATAGCAATACCGATAGCAGCAACTGCAAGCGTTAATGGTGCAGCGGCGCCAAACGTCGCAACGGTGGCGATAACAGACACGGCAAGCATCACATAACTAAAAATTTTACTGGCACAAGAGGCCGCTTTGTTTGCTTCATCAGCTTTACGCTGGGCTTCTTCCGCTTCTTTGGCCTTTTTATCTGAGTCTTTTCGGGTAGCTTCATTGATGGTTGCCATCACTTCTTCTTGCTCTTTCATATTACGAATCGAATCTTCATTCATCGATTTTTTCAGCTGAGCTGTTAGCATCGTGAGCAATGCCAGAGTGTTTTCCCATTTTTCACCATCAACCTCAACGCGGCGTGGTGCTGTTTCTACAAATTGATTGAGTTTCTTGGCATCTTCATTCGCGTCTTTCGCATAATTACCAGCTAACTCAAGCAAGTTATCAATTTTAATGCCAAGATTGGTAATCTTTGTATTTTCAGCCTTAATTTGCAGGCTAATCTCTTCTTGGTTGCCGCCTTGCTGAGACTGAAGACTCGCTAAACGCTCTTTACTTTCAACACGTTCTTGTTTTAACGCATTAACTTCATTATTAAGTTCGCTGGCTTTATTCGTATTATTTGAAAAAGAATTTAATAAATCATTCCCTTTTTCTCGAAGTGAATTTGATTCTATATTCAACAATTGGAGACGATTAGCTAACTCACTAATATTTCCTTCATGTAATAATTGGCGTAATGTTGAAAGGCTCTCAACGAGTATTGAAGACGCGTTAAATCCCTTTTCCTTTAGTGATAATTTTTCCTCTTTTGCCGCGGCGGCCTTGAACATAACGGATAAATTGTTTTTGGGTGCCGGTAACTGTGGTGCGTTCTCAATGCGGCTACGCTTCATCTGCTCTGCTGACGTTAACTCCTCACACGCCATTTCCAAAACCAATACCGACTTGAGGCAATCATCCCCTAATCCAATAGGATTACTGCCTTGTAGAAATGTATGAATATTATTTATTCGTTCATTACTTGAATTGGTAATTTGAACCATATAATTTCCTCTACTTCATATTAGGTTTTTATTTTCTAAACTTGTTTTTCTAGTTTCTTTTCCAATGCGGTTAAATAAGCTTGAGATTTATTTTGTAAATCAACATCGGTACTACTTTTTACAACGCTCTCAAAACAATGAATTGCCGCACTACTTTTTTTCATCATTAAATTACATTGCCCTGCATGAAAAAGTGGGCGGTAATCATTTTTCGCCAATACAAATGCGAGAGCATATAATTCAGTTGCTTTGTCATATCGCTTCGTTAATTGATAGACAGCCGCCAGCCCCATCACATAGTCTGTATTATAGAAATCATAAATACTTAAAAATCTAAAAAAAGTTTCTGCTTCTTTTAATTTACCTTGCTGATAGAATTCGTATGCATAGGAATAAATGCCATCCATTGTGCTCTGTGGGATCCCGTGAATATCTTTATAAGTCGCCCCATCCATTAATGCAGACGTGATATTATCAAGTAACCCTTCCATGTCAGCGCTTTGAAAACACTCTGTTTCCGTATTATTCATATATTTACCTTATTGTTGATATGCAATACATAACGCACACTTTATGCTTGCATCATAATTAACCCATTTAGTTCTTTCTTTAAAAAAACGATTTAAGTAATAAATAAATTATTAATTAAGAGTGCTATTGTTTTGTGAATCCATCTCATTTTCAGCCATTTGTTCCAACGCTTTATCAATATCGATGCCCATTTTTACTAATTCTATACGCATCAACCATGATATTATTTGCATAACATCCTCTAAACCTTTTTCATCGATAAAGCTGTCATTCTTATATGACCGCCATATTTGCCTTGCTAGGACTATATCTCTAATAACTGGAACACCTTGTTGCTTTGCGTATTTAATAATTGCTTTTGCTTGCAGGCCTTTACTTTTAGAAAATAAAAAAGGTAATGGTGCAATACTGGAGTCATAATAGATAAGTAATGCAATATGCGTTGGATTTGCCATTACAAATGTTGAATTACGGACATTTGATTTAACCTCTTCCGACAGTAATTCTTGATGCATTCCTCGACGCGCACTTTTTATATGAGGATCTCCCTCATTATCTTTATATTCTTTTTTTACTTCTTGCTTCTCCATTTTTAAATTCTTAATATACAAAAAGAACTCAGCTATTGCGTCAACTAATATAATTATTAGGGCAACCGCAAGAAAAACCACAATAAATGTTACACACAGGTCAACCCATTGACTAATAACCCCATTTATCATAGTTCGGTAGAGCATAAAAATATCTTTCCGCCAAACAATAAAAAAGACAAGTGTTGACACAGTAAAGACAATCAAATACAGAATAGCCTTAATTAATTCTTTCAATGAGTTTAATGAAAATATTTTTTTAAAACCTGAAATTGGGTTTAATTTGGTAAAATCAATTTTTATTGCTTCGCTAGCCAATCTAAATCGACTTTGCAATAAAGAAATTATCGTACCAGATAAAAAACAAACAAATAGAACGGGTAAAACAATACTTAAAAATATTGTGAAAAATTGCCAAAGTAATGCATCAATTTTTATTTCCGTTGGAGATAAAAATATTTTACGCATTAACCCACCCAGTTCATATAAACTAGAGATGCCATCAATAACGAATGCACTTACTACTAATACAATTGCCGCAACACTATCTTTGCTCTTAAAACTTTGCCCTTTTTTAGCTGAATCTCTAATTTTTTTATCGGTAGGCTTTTCTGTTTTTTCAGCCATATTTATACTCGTAGCAATTAAGAGGAAATAAATACATCTCGTAGCGGTGAAATTGAAATCATGTTCACTAATATGTCAGGGACTTCATTATGAAAATAAAGTAAAAACACACAAAATGCGATGATTGATTTTATTGCCAAAGATAACGAAAACGCATTTAATTGAGGGCAAAAACGCGAATATAACCCTAGAGCAACCTCTGTAATAAATAATGTCACTAATATTGGTGCAGTCAAAACAACGCCATTAACTACCATCTTATTTAACCACTCCCCTAAAGGGAGGCTATTAAATGAAGTAAATCCATGAGCAAAGGGTAATAACTGATAGCTTTGTGCGAATATATTAGCGAGTTGATACATTCCTCCCTGAGCTAAAAATACCATACAAGTGATATGACTCAATAAGACCGCCAGCTCTGATGCTTCTGAACCACTTGCCGGATCAACAATACTACTAATAGTTTCACCCCGCTGTGTATCGATTAACTCGCCAATCACATTGGCTATCATAAAAGGCAAAGCTAATATCAACGCTAATACGAGTCCAATCGAAATTTCATAAATAAATACATCAACGAAGTTAATTTCATCCCATTGTATTTCATAAGAAGAAAAAAAGGGCCATAAACCTAACGCAATATAAGCCACTACGCAGTTTTTAATAATTCCACCATTGAGTAGTTTATTACTTAAGAAAGGCAATAAAAACATCACCGGTGCAATTCTTAACCAAGCTAACGCTATTTTTATCAACCCCTCTTGAAAGACAAAATAGAGTGAGGACATCAGCGATAGTATTTCTTGGTTCATCCGAATAGCCCAATAGCGGGGATCGCTGCACTTAAGGTTTCTAATGCAAAATTCATTACCTTATCGGATAACCAACCTGAAATCATAAATAGCGAACCAAAAACAGCTAATAATTTTATACCAAAAGGTAAGGTTTGCTCTTGAAGTTGCGTGACGGTTTGCAGCAACCCTACCAATAACCCCACCGCAGTCGCCACTATTACGGGTATTGCAGATAATATAACGATTAATAACATCGTTTTATTACTTAAATAAACAATTTGATCCATAATATTATTCGCTTTAGTGCTGCGCTAATTCAATGTACTGCATCACTAACCCTTTAGAAATTAGTGACCAACCATCAATTGCAACAAATAAAATTAATTTAACTGGAATAGAAATTGTCACTGGACTCATCATCATCATACCAAGTGCCAATAGAATACTGGAAATAACTAAATCAACCACCACAAAAGGTAAATAAATATAAAAACCAATTTCAAAGGCTGATTTAATCTCACTTAATGCATAAGCAGGTAATAAAGAAAACAGTGTAGCTTCGCCTTCATCAGCAGTCACATCCTCTTCACTTCGACCTTGTTGTATTGATTCAAAAAATGTTACTAACTGCGGATCTGAATATTTTTTCAAATAAGCTTTGTATCCCCCCAATCCATTATCAACAAAATTATCGATTGACTCGGCATTACTAAAATCAACATGCTCTTGTCGCATATGATTATTCACATCCTGTAATACTGGCATCATGACGAAAATAGAAAGCAGCAATGCAATGCCATTTAAAACCATGGTAGAAGGAACTTGTTGGACCCCCATTGCATTACGAACCATAATTAATACAATAGATATTTTTAAATAACAGGTTCCCGCAGCAATAATAAATGGTAGTAATGTAGAGAATGCGATAATCGCTAATAATGGAATTCCATCTGGTATTGTTGGCATATTAAACTCTTTTATCTCCCAAGCTTACAATATGCGTGATTTCTAAACCTAACTCATCACTATTGCCAATATAAATAAGCTCGCCTTCCGCAATCAGTTGTTTATTAGCATAGACTTTAACTTCACGCTCTTTATTCTCACCAATAGAATAAATATAACCAGGCTCCATTTTTGAAAGCTCATCGACAGTAATATCACTATGGCCTAAAACAAAGGTTAATTTGATATTCATTTCTTTTACATTAAAGGGGCGCACAATTTCTTGCACTTCATCTTCTTCAGAAAATACTAACTCTTCTTCATCTTCTGGTGCCATCAATTCTTCAATCATAAATAGTCCTTCTTCTTGCTTTTGAAATTGTGCTAGTACCTGCCCTGTAACAGACATATTTAACTGTAATTGTTGGATACTCAACACATCACGTAATTCTATGGTTTGTAAAAGTTTGGCGCTGATATAGCTATATCCTAATATCCAATCAGCTTGCAGTTTTAAATGACCAAATATCTGATTGGTTCGCTGCTTTTTTTCGAGCCCGTCAATTGGCTCTGCTAATAATACTTCTCCAAGATTCGCTTCTTTCGCAATTAACCAAGGCTGATAGTTGATGCGTATATCATCAACTATCTCGACAGATTCACAACGGAAATACTGGGAGAAAAATGTCATTCCAATATATTCAGAAGCAAACAGTTCACATAACTGATTTGTTGATAATGAATTCCATGCATAATGAACCAATTTAGGCCAACGATATTGACACCAACTTTCAACAGCAACTAATGCATTTATTTTTTGTGTTTCACTTACTAGCGATAGTTGGAAATAACGAATACTGCGGTTAGCTTGTTTTATTTGTACATTAACTGGGTAACATTGCTGCCAAATTTTAAGTTGTTTTTCTTGAGAGCTGATCCGTCGAATCTTCAACATAATTAATCTTCTTCTTGCGGTTGGTCATGCTGCTGTCGGTTTCGATGCTGCTGGCGCTCATCTTCACGTTGAATATGCACACTAGTTTCATGGTTCAATAAATGCTTATTTTCATTCAATGCCAATTGAACTTCTTGACTCGCTGTCGAGGCAACGAACTCCCCTTTAGATGCTAATTCAAATGTCACTGATGGGCTACTTTGCCACTGGTTAAAGGTGTAAGTGAGACTACGGGATACCGCTTTCAGCTGTTTGCTTTCGCCTAAAAGTGGATTATTTTCTATCAGCTCTGGTATTCGGTGCACCTCTTGCTTCGGCTGTGTAGCTTGTACTGGCTCAGACGAGGACATCGCCCCATTAAAAACCGTTGCCATAAAATTGGTAGGCGACTCCATCTCTTCTACAGGTGTAGTTTGTGGAGAAACCATCGTATCTTGCGTTGTGTCAGAGAAGTTATTTGTCGCGTTTTCAGGTAATGAAACCCGTTTCTTATCATATGAAGAAGAGGTTTCCGATGATGCAACTGGCTGCATAACTAGCTTATTTTCTGTAAAAGGCTGTTCGTCAATATGAGGATGGCTAGCAGGTTCAATTGCATGTTTAATATGCTCTTGCCCGGTTTTAATCTGCGGTTTTAACTCTTTTGATGTTGGCTCTAAAGCACTCTTAGATGCTAACTCCGCCAACGAATTTTCCATATTGAGCTGGATCTCATCACTTAATTGAAATTTACTTTTTCCGTATTGACCTGAATGGTCGTTAGCCTTCCCCTTTTCTCGCTGCTGAATGTCCTGTAATGGAAAGGCAACCATCATAGTGTTAAATAACGGAGTCTCATCTTCATCGACAATATTTTGTTCAACTGGAATAGTCGACGTCACCGACAGGTTATTATCAATGTCTGATTTATTTAATATATCGATAAGATCAACGGCAGGTGTGCTAGTAATGTGACTAATATTTTCACTATTATCCTCCGTAAATACATAGTGACTGATTAGTGACTCAACTCCTTTAGTGTTGAATTCTTTATTTTGACCTGCTGTCTGGATGCCTTCATCAATATATGTGCTCTCTTTATATGTAATAATCCCCTTAGTTAAATTACTTAATTGCGATGTTTGTTGCATAGAAGGAGGGGCTACAGTTAAGAACGGAGATGCATCCTTTTGCTGATTCTTCTTCTTATGTTCGAAGAGCACCAACATATTTTTGTCGTTCGCTGCTTTTGCCATTCTTTTAGCTATATTGTTATGGCTAAATTCAGTGGTGCTATATGTTGATGATATGCCATTTTCTTCGGCCACCACACGATGTGTATTTTCATATGAGCTCGCTTTTGTTACTGACATGTACGAATAATTCCTCAATTTCATTTTGTTGCTGAAGCTCTGATTTTAACCTTCTTGCTATACGTTGTTGCTTGAGATAATTTCGGAATTTCTCGCACTTATTACGTAAAATAAAAACACGTTTAGCAATTTCAGACTGCAATATTTTATTTTTTGATATTTCGACTGATAGGGTTTCTATTTGAAATTCAAATTGGGCAATTTCCGCTAAAACCACCGCCTTCAATCGCTGCCTTTCCCAAAAAGCGGCTCGACTTAATTCTTCTGATTTTTCATAAGATGCGGCCTGTATCGCCAAAACTGAAATACGCTGGCGAATATCCATACATTGTTGTTGCTGTTGCTTTATTATTGAATTTAATTGCGATTGTTCTTGTAATGTCCGGTCAAAACGTCGCTCAGTTAAAACCAATAAATTAGAGATCATTAAGATGCCAATTCATTGAGAATACTTAACATGTTGTCGAAATTCATCGGCTCATCCATGGCTTGTTTTAAGAAGCCTTCAATTTGCTCTTTTTTATCTAAAGCTCGGTCATTTTCATGGCTTTCACCACGTTGATATTCCCCTAGCTCAAGATAAAGCTGAATTTGTTCAAGCCTTGAGATCATGTCACGCAAATCAATTGCACACCGGCGATGCTCTGGAGTCGTCACCTTTTGGAATACGCGGCTAATACTGTGTAAGATATCAATCGCAGGATAATGCCCACGTCCTGCCAATTTGTGGCTCAAATAAATATGACCATCCAGAATTGAGCGAATTTCATCACCTATCGGGTCAGCTTCTTCTTCGCTTTCTAATAACACCGTATAAAAAGCAGTAATCGAGCCATGCTTTAGTTGCCCTGGTCGCTCCAATAACATAGGAAGCTGTTCAAAAACAGACGCAGGATAACCACGCCTAGCGGGTAGTTCTCCGGTAGCCAAAGCCACGTCACGCAACGCTCGCGCATATCGAGTCATTGAATCGACGTATAACAATACATTACGGCCGCTATCACGAAAATATTCAGCAATCGTAGTCGCAAGCAACGCGGCATTACATCGCTCAATCGGTGGGCTGTCTGAAGTTGCATAAATTAAAATTGTCTGTCCTGCATGGGGTGACTCCTTTAACTCTTCAATAAATTCAATAACTTCCCTACCTCGCTCACCAATTAAAGCAACGACATGGATATCTGCATGAGCATGGTTGATGATTATGTTCATTAATGAGGTTTTACCGCTACCTGCGGCGGCAAAAATACCAATACGCTGGCCTAAGCCACATGTCAGTAGGCTATCAATCGCACGTACCCCTGTGACCATCGGCTCAGAAACAGGTCGTCTCTGTGTCACGCTCACAGGCGGACTATCAATGCGTAGTAATTTTGTATTCAGCAACATTGGCTCAGAAATGTCTTCACACAACGCACCAACCTGCTCTCCTGCCGCATTAAAAATTTTACCCGCTAAATGTTCACCCACTTCAAATACGAATGGGTAACCGCTCGGACGAATAACCACTTCTCGCGTTAAACCTTGTGCGCGACCGATTAAACTCAGTACTGTGAGCCCCTCTTTAAAACCAACAACCTGCGCTCTCGCAATAATATCGGGCTGCGTAAGAGAACGCTCAATAAAACAAATTTCACCGATAAAAACACCCTGTAAAGGCGCTTCAATTAGGCATCCATGAATGCGCGCAGGATGCGCGCAGAAATCGAATAACTTCATAATGGATTACGATAGCTGAGCACTAAGCTCATTTGCACGCTCAAAGAATTCTTCAAAACTATCTGCAAATAATTGTATATTATTTAAGGCTGATTCTTTTAAAACCGCAGAAAGAACATAAGCATCATTCACAATGTTCAATGCAGGTTGGCCTGGATAAAAATTATTTGGTGGGTATTCTAATAATGATTTTAATAAGAAGGAGCTAGTTGCATCTAAATGGCTATAGTTACAGTTTCCTAAACTACACCAAATAATAATATCGTCTGTAGATAGGTCAATATTAATTTCAGCAAAACCATTCATTTCAAACTGAATGTTAGAATGACAATCTAACTGAGAGTTAACTAGGTCACTACGTCCCATAGTGTTTAAAAATTCATTAAGCATTTCTATAAATCTATATTTCATTGGGTGATCCTTATATTTTTAATATATTTTAATTATTCAATATTTTTAGTTATATTGAATTCAGTTGCTTTATTTGTTAATAACGTCAATTTTTTGATTATATGGTTTTAACCACATTGACCTTGACCATCTCAGAAACTTCATTAAAAGAAAGTACTTCTAACTCAGGAAAACGACCTTCTAAGATTTTTTTGACAAAACGACGAATGTCAACAGGCACTAAAATATTTACATCTCTGACTGATAGGTAACTGTTTTCTAAAGCGAGTTCCGCAGCTTGTATCAACTCATTGGTTTTTTCAGGCTCAAGATGTAAATACATGCCACCTGAAGCCTGCCTGATCCCTTGACGTATCGTGTCTTCCAGCTGTGAGTTAATCATGAGGACATTCAATCGCCCATCTACAGAAAAACGAGATGAAATATAACGCGCCATTGAACTTCTTACATGTTCGACTAACATCAAACTATCTTTTTCTTTTGGTACCCACTGCACTAAGGTTTCAATAATCAATTTCATATTACGAACTGATATTTTTTCCATTAATAAGCGTTGAAAAACTTCGGTGACTTTTTGTACCGTAGCATGGCGATAACACTCTTTTAGTAATTCAGGGTATTTTCTCTCAAGGTCATCAAGTAAATTTTTCGTTTCTTGAATACCAAAAAATTCATTAATAAATCTCAACAGCAAGGTACTGACACAATCAATAGCCTCTGTTACGTCATCACGAGCCATTAAACCGAGCTGTTCAATATTCGTGAGGTCTTTTTGTTCAAACCACGTGCTCACTGAGCCATATTCATCCGTAAACTTTGTCAATGTCATACCAAGATATTCAGGTTCATCATTGATAGTCAATAAACGATATCCATGAAAATAGATATCATATTCTCCTGCTTTGATTTCATTAATTAGTATCACTATTTTATTTTCAGGGATTATTGGTGAGTAATTAACAGCAATATCCGGTATCCTATATCCATAACGAATAAAAATATCTTTTTTCATTCTAGATAGAAATTTATTTTGCTCTAAATGTTGTTTATATTTTTGATTAACCGAAATAATAATTGGTAATGTTTCTGGAATATATTCATCTTCAATATCACTATTTTCTCTTTGAGTTTCACCTTCCGTCACATCTGGATTAATGATTTCAGCTTCACCCTTAACTGTTTTTTGCTTATCTTTTTGCTTTTTAAAATATCTGAAAGCAAATAACCCAATAAGAAGCCCTGATAACAGTAAAAATATAATGGTTGGGAAACCTGGTAAAAACCCCATGGAAAGTACAATAAGTGCTGTAATTAAAATCGTAAAGTCATTCGCAAATAGCTCCGAAACAATATTTTCACCTAAGTTCTTATCATTACCCCCCACTCGAGTGACAATAAAACCCGCACTGATAGAAATAAGTAGTGCAGGTATTTGTGCGACTAAACCATCACCAATCGTTAACAACGAAAAAGTATTCAGAGCAGTTGAAACATCCATTCCCTGCTGAGCTGTACCAACAGATATCCCACCAATTAAATTAACAAAAATGATGATAATACCCGCGATCGCATCCCCTTTAATGAATTTCATCGCACCATCGAAAGAACCAAATAGCTGGCTCTCTTTTTCGAGATCGCCTCGCTTCTCTTTAACTCCCGCCTCATCAATCATACCCGCCCGTAGGTCGGCATCAATACTCATTTGCTTTCCAGGCATTGCATCAAGGGAAAAGCGTGCAGCGACTTCAGCAATACGTTCAGACCCTTTAGTAATAACAATGAACTGTACAATGGTGACAATCGCAAATACCACCATACCAACGACTAAATTATCTTGAATAACAAATTCACCAAACGTTGCGATAATATCCCCAGCATCGGCTTCTAATAAAATTAAGCGGCTAGTACTAATTGATAAAGCAAGTCGAAATAGCGTACTAATAAGTAAAATAGATGGAAACGACTGAAAATTTAGGATCCGAGTGATATAAAAAGAACTCATAAAAATCAGTACTGAGATCATAATATTTAAGCCGATCAATAAATCGACCAATATTGTGGGTAATGGAATAATCAACATCGCAATAACCATAACCATGATGATTAATACCATTAGCTCTGGACGATTACGGACTTGTAATAAAAATCCGGTTATATTTTTCATGGAGTAATTTTCCTGTCGCACTATGGCTGTCGGTGTAGTATTTGCTCTTGCACCATAATTTGGTCCATGAGTATTTTTAATTGTTCGATACATTGCTCTCTTGCTTCCATTGACCTAAATACAGTCGTAGGAATAACTGTAAAAGCCAGCAATAAGAGTTGTAAAAATCTGCCGCGCATATCTGAAGTCATGACTTTTAGCTCCTCAGAAATAAAAGTTATGACTGCTGTTTCAAAACCAACTTGGCTACGAATACCATGGGTAAATAATTGACTCAGCTCTTTTGCAAGTTTTGATTTATTTGAGTTTTCATTGAGCCGAAAAAAGCCGGATTGAAAGAATTGCTGGCAGAACACATAATCTAATGATTGCAGTTCTCGTAATCGGCCTATGCGATTAAAAAAAACACTAAATGCACTAATATTTAAATCACCCAAAGGTAACGTTTGTAAATCACAAGCAAGGGCACGACCAAGGTAACGCATTATATTTTCACGCTCTTGGATATCCATTTCTTCTACCCATTGTTCATATAAATAAACAACCGGCCCGTCATAACTGATAAATTCACGATATACCGTACGTAAATCACCAGAACTTAACTTAAATTTCTTAGCAAATGCTTTTGCGATTAACGCAATATTAATACCAGCTTGAGCACTCCGTTTAGTGTCTTCTGCCTGTAGTAATTCCACTAAAGCTTCAAGGTTATCAATTTGTTCTTTTTTTAATTTTTTCCGATTGATTAATGCGGCAAGAAGCATTAACAGGTCACTCGGGTCAGTAAAAAATTGTAGTAAAAATGCTCGTAACTGTTTTGGGGTCATTAACTGTTTATTAAGTAACCCTTCTATATGCAATACTTTGTCATCCGCATCTTTATCTAAGATGCGTTCAGAAAATTGCATCCACTCTTCTTCACTGCCCTTTTTAGAACTTCCTCGACGCACATGGCTTGCAGCCAACATCGACATTGATGCATATTCACTGGAGCTATCAATAACACCCGCGCCACGAGCTACTTCATCAGAGTCATCATTACTACTCACTGGTGTACGACTTTTGTTTTGAGTGTTAACTGAAAAACGGTTATTAAAACTCAGTGGGGTTATTGCCATGACTCACTCATGTATTGTTGAAGGAATTGAACAGTACCGTGCAGCTGACTATCATGGTTGCTGATCCGCGTCTTTTCGGAAAATTGTCGCCCATCCCATCCTTCATTTTCATCCAATAAACGCGGTTGGATTAGAAATAAACGAACCATCTTCTGCTGATTAGTTGATGAATGGCTAAATAATCCTCCCACATAAGGAAGATCGCTTAAAAAAGGAATTTTGCTTTCATTTTCAACATATTGTTCACGTGTATAACCGCCAATAAGCAAACTACTGTCTTTCGCAATACGCGCAACTGTGTTAATGCTAGTTCGGTTAACGGCAGGTAACCCTTCTACGCTGGATGTTTTACCCATGCTGTCGCGATTTTCTGCGCCATCTTCAATATTGACTTCCATTTCAACGTTATTACCCGCAGAAATACGTGGCATCACACTCACCATGGTGCCATAAGTGACTTGTTCAAGAGTCGCAATGCGTTCACCTTGTAATTTGGCGTAAAAACTGGTGTTGTTATCAAATAAAGCGGGGATATTTTCTTGGGTTAATAGCACTGGACGAGAAACAATGTGTCCGTTACCTGTCTTATTTAATGCATCAATCTGTAATAGGAATTGCTGGCTGTTCGATAATGTACTGCGATTAAATGATACTGACCCCGTTCCCGTATTAAATGTGCCAACTTCCCAATTCACACCTAAATTATCTAATTCAGATCGCGTAATATCAATAATCCATAATGACAGCTCCACTTGGCGGCGACGCATATCCAATGTATTCACCAGCTGTCGAACATAACGAATTTGTTCTTGGCTTCCTTTAACAATCAAACTATTACTGTCAGGATGTGCTACCAGAGAAAATGCACTATTAGTGGACCTTTTCGTTACCAACTGGGACTTATTCGCAGAAGGTAGTGAGTCACCAATTGGCGCGTCCATCAATTCATCAATTGAATCGCCTGTTGAGTTAATAGCTACCGATGGAGGCTGGATAGTTAACGTTTCATCAATTGCGGCCCCATTTTTAAATAAGTTATTAATCACATTCAGCAAGCCGGGGATCGTAATATTTTGTCCACGTAATGAATAACTTCTATCAGTTACGGAGGCGTGCTTTAGTGGAATAACCGCAACTTCACCACTAGACAATTCCTCTTTCCTAATTTGTTCCGCAAGGTATAAAGAAGCCGCTTTAATTAATTCAATATACAGAGGTGGCCCAGAAACAAATAATAACCTTTCTCCTTCTTGTGAACGTACAGGAAAGCGTGAGTCATAAATGCCGTTTCGTTGAATATAATTAAGCAGCTGATTGCTGCTGACATTATTCGTTGGAATAATCGCGCTACGCATTTCGCTATTATCGTAGACATAGATACTAGCACCATCGTCATACCACACTAGCGCAATTCTCCGAGCTAACGCTTTAAACATTTCATCTGCATTAGCCAAATTAAAATTACCCGTTACTTTTTTTTGAGAAGCTAATTTACTAAGAATAATCGGTTTATTTAAACGCTCAGCGACTGCATCAAACACCTTACCTACCGCAATGTTATTTGCGACAAATGTATCGTGATTTCTTGACTGCGTGACTGGCTCAGCCACAATAACTTCTGCTTGTGCCGAATAGTAATTCATACTCAGTAAAAAGAGTGTTAACCCTAACACTCGATTTTTTTTACTGCTCATATAATGTTGCTCCAATGTGCCTAATTTCTGATGGAGTTAGACCTAACTCTTTTTTAATATCATTAGTAAAATGAGATGCTGAGCAATAACCAGATTCCAGCCCTACATCTAATATTGAGTCATCACTTTCTATTAGCTGTAGAATTGCATTAGCCATACGAACACTCATAATTTTTCGCTTTGCCGTTTTATTAAAGTTTTCTCGATAAAGCTGCCTAAAATAAGAGGCTGATATACCATAACGCACACATAACTGATTAATATTGGCATTCTTGTCATCTTGAGCAGAAGTAAGAAGAAATCGCATCATGCCATAGGCTTCATATCGTCTTAATATTTCACACCAATTATCAAATACAGGATGATTTCTAATAATCAAATCAATAACTATATTTTTAATCGAGATATTTAATGAAAAATCCTCAGGTAATACAATAAATTCGTTTTGGCAACTTTCATCCGTTTTTAGTTTCTCTTTTTTAGAGAGAAATGCTTGCCCTGTCGCTGTGTCAATAATTGCTAAAATTTCAACTAATTCTGACAAATCCATTTTGTACACATGCCAATGTGATTTATCTATTGACTCCCACTCATTCTCTTGGCAGATAAATATAGACTGATTTTCGATTGAAATATTTAAATTTGAATATAGAGATTTATAAAAAAAAGGCGTTGCATTCTTATTGGGTATAGCCAAGACCAATTTATCCTGCAAAGAAAAGCAACAGCCTCTACTTTCTAATAATGTAGCAATATCTTTGTTTGACATTATATAGGCCTTATTAACGTAATTTTGTGTACACAGAATGAGCGATAAATAAGAATTCCTCAAGGGAATACTCTGGAATCCTTCATACTTTTCATTTCAAATTAAAGGTGTGAATGAATAAGAACAATTCAACTGACAAAATAAATATTTCTTGTTTTACTTGCGGCCAATAACGACCCAATAAATCCATAACTAGAATGAAATTAATTCCATGAGATTATTTTTATGAGTGATACAAATAGCCAAACATGCATAATAAAGATTGCTAGTGGCCCTATGACTGGCCAAGAATTAATGGTTAATACAGATAACAATCTTATTATCATTGGTGACGGCTTAGAATACAAAACTGACATCAATGATGATGGATTTACAACTTACCAAATCCCTAGCGATGGTATTGCTTGTGAATTTTCAATTATTACAGCGAATCAACATACTGAAAGTGGTATGGCAATTCGGCTAAATGATAATGGGTTAAGTACTGAAATCCCTATCATTCTTCAGCAATTACTTTTGGCTGATATATTTCCTATTGCAATAAAAATGCAAGATACCGATTGGCAAAGCCCCCAAACGCTTGAAGACGTATTAATCTCGGAAGTGAAAGATCCATTACCTATCATCGAATCTAAAATAAAAAAATCGACCAAGGAAAAACAAAGTTTTTTTAATAAACAAACGATGTTGGTCTTTTTCTTTACTTTATTTTCAATATTTATTGCTTACGTTACTTTCCAATATATTCCTACCCAAAGTGCTGAGAAAAAAGTAAAAGCATTAGAATACATACTTCAAGGTAGCCATTATCCTATTACTGTAACTCAAAGTGTAAATAACGAAAGCCTCATTGTAGTCAAAACACAAAGAGATGCTGATTGGAGTATGCAACGCCTAGTCAAAGCTAAATACAATGAAAAATTCTCAATTAAAATAATAAATAAACTCGAAAAAGAAATTGAAAACAAAATCATTGAAGTATTTCCAGACACATTAAAAATAGATCTTAGCAATCCCTGCAACCCTAAAATAACCACTATAGCTAATAATATATCAACTGATACAGAGGAGAAAATAGACAAACTATTATCTAGCTACTTCCACTGCTACATTAAAAGTGAAATAAAACAGGTTATTTTTGGTGAATTATTACAAAAAGCAGAGTTGGGATTAACAGAAAGTAATGTTCAATGGCGTAAAATTACTAAAGATAATAAAGTTATCTTTATAATAAAAGACAGTTTAGATGACAACCAAACTGCCTCGCTGATTAACTTTACGAATTCATTTTATAAACAATGGGGAGAAAACCATATCCAATTCTCCATTTCCCTTGCAAATAATACTCTTGTGGGAAAATCATTTGTCACCAATGCCAATGGTTATATTTTACTAGGAAACAATCATTGGTTTTTAAATTCAATCAGTTTTTAACTTAACAAAATATTAATTAGTATAACTTTACAGATAAAGAGGAAACAAAATGGCAGATATAATTACAGGCTTAGATAATGGCCGTTGGGTAAGCTCCAATTTAGAAATCGAGGGAAAAGATAAAGATGACCTTGGTATGATCTATCGAACCTCAGCAAGTATCAGTGCTAAAGCTAAACAATTTGGCAATGAGTTAAATGCTTTACTCTCTAGCCCTACTTTAGAAGTCGATAACCCATTAGTATTGGCAAAAATCACCGCCATGAGTGGTAACTATAATATGGCACGCCAATTACAGAGTAACTTTATGAAATCAATTAAAGATACTGACCAAGCCATTATTCGTAACGTTTAATTTTTAAGAGCATTATTTAATATAATGCTCTGCTTTATTTAGGAAATAATTTATGTTAGCTATTACACCACATTTACTGCTTACCACCCCAACAGAAACAACATCCGTTCTCCCATCATCTCTTCCGATTGAAGACAAAGTCAAAAAGCTATTTGCTGAATACACCGCAACCGCCAGCCAAGAAAAAAAAGCATTAACTGAGAGTGTAAATAATATTGACCCAAGTAACCCTGCCGAATTACTACAATTTCAAAATCGTGTCGGTAATTACAGCCTGACGATGAACATGATTAGTACACTGACGCATAAAAGTGTCTCTGCGATTGATACAGTCTTAAAAGCCCAATAAACCATGAATATTTTAAAGAAATTTATCTTGATTGGGTTTATTAGCTTCTTAGTAGGTTGTGATAACCAGTTATTACTCAGTCAGTTAAGCCAACGACAAAGTAACGAAGTATTAGCCATACTACAAGAGCATGGTGTTGAGGCTACGCGTAAACAAGATAATAAAAGTGGGGATTCCATTCGCGTTCAACCTAGTGATTTTGTTATTGCAGTAGATTTACTGCGTCAATATAACTTACCATCAAAAGAACCAATAGAAATCATTCAAGCATTCCCCGGTGATTCTTTGGTGGCATCGCCACAAGCAGAACGTACTCGTTTACTTTCTTTAATTGAACAACGCCTTGAGCAATCACTGCTCACCATTCCCGATATTATTAATGCTCGAGTTCATGTCAGTTATCCATTGAATGGTAATAATCCGACCAAGCAAATACAAAATGTATCTAGCTTGGTTACCTATTCTGGAAGTGAAGATCCTCAGATGATGATGCATAAAATTAAACTGTTTCTAACAAACAGTTTTGCTGAAGCAAATTACGATAATGTCTCCGTTGTCGTCGTCAACCGGCCACCATTGCAATATCAAATTAAATCAGAACCGGAATATACTTTTAATCCAATCATAATCAGCTCAATTATCGCTGCGATTATCATTCTGTTGACTATTTTACTATTACTGTGGCGCCAGCTAAGTAACAAAAAACCGGCAACTAATCTAGTGGAGAAACCTGCTGATGACAGCGCTGAATAACCTACTCATTGCACAAGGAAACATTTTCCTCGCCCCAGGCTGCTATTTCCATAGCGAATTTAATGGGGTCGGATATAACGACTTTCCTCCTTTACTGCAACGTAAACATAACCAGCAATTGATTCTGCAATACTCATTGCCTTTACCCAATGAGAAAACCCCCTTATTACCCAAAATATTATCTGAACATTGGGCTTTACTACCGGAGGTGGCGTTAGGCTTAGGGGTTCTGTTACACGCCGAACCTCTCCCTTGGTGGGTTGAACTTTCCAAATACCGTGTATTACATACACGATTAAGTCGCCCACTTTGGCAGTCAGAAAATCAACCCACGACTTCACCACAGGTATTAACGGCCCTTGGAGCACAACAATTATTGATGTGTTTAGCCCCCTTTGGCGCCGCTTACACTCTTCGAGCTAAATATATGTTTAGCCTTGAAACTCAGCAACTTATACCTTCATCGGTAAAAACGATGCTACCTTGGAATACTATTGAAGAAACATGTCGATATGTCAGAGAAAACACCCCCAAATGTTAAACAGACGATGTCTGAGAAAGTCTTGATCAAATACCAAGCATTGAGTGCCGATAGATACCACAAAACTATCACTCAATATGCTCAAAAAAAGGCAAGTGAACATTACCAACAAGCAGAACAACAGCAAGAAGCGCTCTACCAGACGGCTTATCAACAAGGCTATAACGACGGTATCAAACAATTATTAACGGATTTTATTAATGCGATAGAGACCAGTGAAATTCAGTACCAAGAAAATACCAGTCAAAGCAAAGAGCAGCTGATGAAAATATTGAATGATATTTTTGGTGATAACCATCTACAAGAGGCGGTTGCAGCTTATTTTAAAAAGCAATACGCAAAAATAGCCAATACTACATTACACCTACCTGCGAAAATGCAAGCTCGTATTGCCAAAGGTGGTTCTGATATGAAAATTTCAACCACTGCTGATAACACAATTGCCTTAGAGGTTGATAATAAAATTACCTATTTCTCCCCTATTACTGCCTCTAAAAATATTATTCCTCATGTATTTTCTGTTCCAACACAATGCAACATTTTAAAAATGCATAGAAAGGCCTATCAAAACTTGATAGCAACAATAAATTCAATACAGGAAGAACACAAAGATGCTGACTGATCTACAAGCTAAGGTTATCACTCCTCAACACAATGAATCTCAAATTCATCCTGAGAATACTCAAAGTAAAATGAATTCATTATGGCAAGGAAAAAACATGGAACGCCAAAACACGTATCAATCCAGTGAAAAAATAGATCTATCCCCTAAAGAAATAAATAAAATTAACAAATTTATTGATGAGCTTAAATCAAAAGGGGATGACAAAATATTTTTTTCTCATGTATTTAAGACTATGATTACATTGGGTAAAGATGAAAAACAAAACTTTATTGCGGGTGTTAGCCAAACATTACAGTCATCAAGTGATCCTGAACTCTCCTCACTGAATAAAAAATTTAAGCGCTCACTCAACCATTATATGTCTATCAGTTTGATGAGTATTCCTCTTAACAACCAAATTCGTCATAATATGACTAATATTAGTTTAGAAGGGAATGATGATGAGGAAGACGAATTACTAATCTGATAATCAGCTCCCCTACCATTCTCATCTTACATTTATTATCCCTCGACTAATATTTATAGGTTTAGTGTATTTTATTAATATTCTAAGCCTATTTATTTGGTAAAAATAAGAAAATATAAAAAATACAAATAAAAATTGATATATACAACCTCCGAATATAGTTTAAATTCACCTCATCAAAACATATGAGTCCAATATCAAAAAACGATTTTATTTTTTAAATATCTTATCCAGCTTCGCTTTTTGTATTGACATATATTTCATCGATAATCAGGATAGATATAAATTATGACCGATTTATCAACAGTACAAAATTTTATGAATAATATTGACTATAATGAAAAGGAATCAATGATCCTCTTATCTGGGAATGTCGTATATGACCCACTGAAACGAACTCTCTCTCGTGAAAAAAATGTCGTTAACCTTTCCGAAAATGAATCATGCCTGCTTAAATTATTATTAATAAAAACAAATAGCAAAAGAGAAGTCATGTATGAAATCTGGGAAAAAAGAGGCACGATCGTGACTGAAAGTAGTTATTACAAGCTTGTCAGGCAACTGCGACAATCCTTTAAAAAAGTCGATCTTGATGAAAATTTAATTATGACTTTACCTCGTATTGGTATTTTATACACCGGAGAAAAATCAGAAATGCCGATACTCTCTAAATATGACACAAAAAAAAATATTTATTCCTATATACGATATTTTCTTCAAAAAATGTTTATTCGTTCATCACTATAATTAAATTTTGCTAAAGAGAAATTTTAATGTTAAATATTAACTCCGTTCTATCAAAAAAACATTTTTTTTCATTATTCATAATTTTTATGACCTTCATGCTATCTGCTTGCAGTAATACTTTAATGAATTACTTTACTCATACCCCCACTTACCATATCAGTGGTAATATTTATTCACACTCTTACGATATTCCTGAAAATGCTATAGTTACGCTGTCATTGACCTCAATACAACAAAATGAAAACAGTGCAAAGTCTAATCTGGATTACAGTTTCAAAACACAAAGCACAGGACGTAGTATCGCATTTACAGTCACTCTTCCTGAAGAATTTCAATCCAAACGATATACCTTAGGAATGAGTGCACGAATTGAAAAAGATGGTGAATTAATCATGATGAGTAATAAACTCAGCCCCATACCTGAGAATTTATCTGAAGTAGTATTACTTCCTGTGTCCACGATTCAGCCATAACGTTGGTTACTCAACCTCACTCAGTTGGTTCTTCTAATAAACGCGGAAAATCTGCCACTGAGCTTTCAATGGCTCGCTTTGCCAAACTGTCTAATGCGTTAAATAACTGCTCAGCCTCTAGCTCTGGCAAGTCTGCTGATAAATAATCATTCCACTTATCTAGTTTACAATTTAGCTCATTCACAATCGTTCTGCCGAGGGGGGTCAACGAAACATGATAAACCCGTTTATCGACTAAGCTATTCGTTTTAGCAACCCACTCCTTAGCTAAAAATTTGCTCACACCTCGAGTTGTTACTGATTTATCCACAACCATCGCTTTGGTGATTTGCTCTAGGGTTGATGCATCATTTTGATGAATATGTAAAATCATCAAACACTCAATTGCATTGATACCGTAAGGCTCTCCCATCCATTTCATATAATGGTGAGCTGCCCGGCTAATCACCCCAAATACTCGAGCCTGTTCTGTACGCATAACGCCTCTTTAGTTGATTTTATCAACCAATTAGTGAATAATCACACTGACTTTAGTTGATTTTATCAACTAAATACCTTTTTAACACGCCAAATTCACTCATATTCTATGTCACAAATAATAAGTTTACTGAATTTCTTGGGATTTAACCCAGCACGCTTTCGCTTTGCTGCTATTACTGCTTGTGCATCAATTGCCGCGTTGTTTATCGCGCAATACTTAGAGTTGGTTCATCCTCAATGGGCAGCCATGACTGTCTGGGCTTCTGCCCAACCTTGGCGTGAAAATTTACTGGAAAAAAGTTGGTGGCGTTTTGCAGGAACGGTCTTTGGTGTACTTGCCGGCGTCGTTTTGATTCAACTTCACCTTATTCACCCATTACTATTTATTATAGGGCTCGCGAGTTGGTTAGGTATTTGCAGTGGTATTGGCCAATTACAAAAGGGCTTTGTCGCTTATGGCACTTTTCTAGCGGGTTACTCCGCTGTGATGGTGAGCATGTTGAGCGTTCACATTACTGACAATTTATTTATGGTCGCTTGGGATCGGCTATGGACGATTTTGGTTGGCGTTCTCTCAGCCGTGATTTTCAATTTTCTTTTTACGCCTAAGCGTGAGCAAGATAATGTCATTACTCTTAAAAATCAAACCGATATGCTCTTCTTCCAAATATTACATGACTCACTCGAGAAAAAGCGCCCAATTAAGCAACACGAGATCGACCACCTTTGGCAAACCATGGCAAGCTATGAAGAAATTTTAGAAACTCACCGTATTGGTTGGCGTTATCACCGTAAACAAGTCGCTAAAGCGCGTCAAAAACTCATGTTTCAGAGCCAAATATTATTACACTTAGATAAATACCAACCTATTGCTCCTTTCTATTTTCCTGCGCAAGAGCCAACAGATACTCAATGGAAACACATTTTGTCATTGTGTCCTAATGGGGTACTTAAAATGCTGTTAGTCCCGCTTTACTATGCTACTTTTGGTAAATCAATCAAGAAGATAAATAAAACCGACAAATTAAAACTCCATCAAGATAAAATTTCAGCGTGGCATGCCTTCTCTCGTTCTTTTATGGCTATCGCTGTAGTTGGCTTGTTATGGCTATGGACGCAGTGGCAAGTATTGGCTTATCTTACTCTCGGTCTTTCGGTAATGTTGGCTCTATTCGCCTCCCTCGATTACCCCGCTAAATTCATGAAAAATATTTTCACAGGCCAATTGTTTGGTGCTATTGCTGCGTTAATCTGTACATGGTACTTATGGCCTTTTGCCTCTTCATCATGGCAGATGACCTTTTTCATTGTTCCAGTGATTATTAGCGGTGTTGTTATTTTTTCCTATAACCGCCTAATTTTAATTGCTTTTGACTATATTATGGTTTCTTTAATTTTACTCCAACCAAGCTATCCTTTTTCTCTGTCACTCCCTCAAAGTATAGGTAATGCCATTGCAATAGTTTCAGGCCCATTAGTTGCAATGGCTGCTTTCGCGTGGATTTATCCAACCAACCCAACCAAACGTTACCAGCAATTAATTTATCTATCTGAGCAGCAATTTAAATTAGGGGTAACGGCTTTAATTCAAGGAAATAAACCTTCCACAACGCAATTTATGCACCGTTTATTTAGTGGATTATTGCTAGCAAAAAAAGCAAATCTCCCTCACTCGCCTATATTTGATTTTTTTATAACTCGACAAAGTATTTGGTTGTATCTACTTATTTTGCACAAGCAATTTGCACACCACGCATCAAAGAAAAGAGCCCTTATTGCGCTTGAAAAACGTATTCAACAAAACCACGTTGATTTAAAGAAAATCTCTATATTATTTCGGCATTTACAGCGTAACGAAAATAATAATAAGGAACTTGAACAGCTTAAGAAATATGTAAAACTCTATATGGAAAAGAAACATTGCCAATAAGATAAGTATTCATGAGTACTCCTGATAAAACAGGTATTAATGTTTTATTTCAGACCTAACCGTTTAGCTAGTCGATGTAAGTTAGCAATATCTAAAGATAATTCTCTGGCACACGCAGACCAATTATGGTGGCTTTTTTCCAGTACCTGTGTAATAAGCGTACGCTGAAAGTCATCCGTTGCTTCACGTAAGTTTTTAGTTAGCGATACGGCTTTTTGTGACGCTTCCGTTAATTCATGTTCATTATCATCAAAAATAAAATATTGAGGCTGTAAGATAATTTCACCCGTATCACTTGAAGCACGAGCAAGAACAATGGCACGATGAATCGCATGCTCCAATTCACGCACATTGCCTGGCCATGAATAGTTGAGTAAGTACCGTTGTAATGATGAATTCAGTACCACACGGGATAAACTAAAACGCTGACGATATTGCTCACAAAAATACCCCGCTAATAAAATAATATCGTCTCCGCGCTCCTTTAATGGAGGAACAAATAGAGGAAATACGCTTAAACGATGAAATAAATCGGCCCTAAACCGACCTTCTAACACTTCTTCGCGTAGATCACGGTTAGTTGCCGCTAACACACGGACATTAACACGTAAACTACGGTCATCACCGACTCGTTGAATATCACCATATTGCAATACTCGCAGTAATTTTGCCTGTAACGCTAATGAGAGCTCACCGATTTCATCTAAAAATAAGGTACCATTATCCGCCATTTCAAATTTACCACTACGGTGGCTAATTGCCCCAGTGAAAGCACCTTTAACATGGCCAAATAATTCACTTTCCGCCACACTTTCAGGTAATGCCGCGCAGTTTAAATAAATAAGAGGGTGAGCCGCTCGAAGGGATTTCTCATGGATAGATTTAACAACTAACTCTTTTCCTGTTCCCGTTTCCCCGCCAACCAGAACATTTAATTCTGACGCTGCAACAATATCAATTTCCTTTTTTAATTGCTGCATACGAAGAGATAAACCAATAATTTCAGTTTCTCCTGAAGGTTTAAATAGTACGGGGTTATTCGGCAATATATTTTGGTTTTCAAGCTGTTCAATAAGCAATGCATTATTTAATGCACCTGCGGCTAATGCGGCAATTAATCTAAGTGACTCATCACTAAATGCATCAAATTGATCAGGCTCCATGCCATCTAATGTTAATGCGCCGATAAGATTTTGCCCCGCATATAAGGGTAAGCCGACACAAGCATGAACTTTTAGGTGCTGATGATGAGGAATTAACCCATCATATGGGTCAGGGAGCTGGCTATCAGCGGGAAAACGCACAACATCACCGGCTCTTGCAATGGCCTCTAGCCGGGGGTGCCCCGCCAAAGAGAAGCGGCGACCTAAAACATCAGCCATTAATCCGT
This sequence comes from Providencia sp. PROV205, assembly GCF_028479505.1. Taxonomy (NCBI): domain Bacteria; kingdom Pseudomonadati; phylum Pseudomonadota; class Gammaproteobacteria; order Enterobacterales; family Morganellaceae; genus Providencia; species Providencia sp. PROV205. The sequence goes on from NZ_JAMPNU010000012.1 coordinate 125,319, forward strand.
CTATTGCTAAAGGAATAAATTGGCCTGATTCATAGCGTAATAACGCACAAGCATCGCACCCCAATGATTGCCTTAGCGTGGTAATCAAACGCTGAAAACGATCTGAATGCCCCATACCATCTTGTAATTCTATTGCAATCTTTGCTAGTGCCTCAACAGAAAAGCCCATGCCCATTCCTCATAGTCAATTTGACAACAATTATAGTCTTAATGACCATGATTAACATAGTCATTATGACCATAGATTATAATGATTTATTTTAATTTAATTAAAAATCAATATATTAAATATTGGCATGAATATTGATTATGTCTTCTTATACTTTAAAAAATACAGGACAAAATTAATATGGCGATTCATGTAAAAAATAACATTCATTGGGTGGGGCAACGTGATTGGGAAGTACGTGATTTTCATGGAACAGAATATAAAACGTTAAAGGGAAGTAGCTATAATAGCTATTTAATCCGTGAAGAAAAAAATGTCCTCATTGATACTGTCGATCATAAATTTAGCCGTGAGTTTGTTGAAAATTTACGCTCACAGATTGATTTAAGTGATATTGACTACATCGTTATTAACCATGCTGAAGAAGATCACGCTGGCGCATTAACTGAATTAATGCGCTTTATTCCGAATACCCCAATCTATTGCACCGCCAATGCCATTGACTCAATTAATGGTCACCACCACCATCCTGAATGGAATTTCAAGATCGTTAAAACAGGGGATACACTCGATATAGGTAATAATAAGCAATTGATCTTCATTGAAACGCCAATGCTACATTGGCCTGATAGCATGATGACTTATCTTACTGAAGATGCAGTACTTTTCAGTAATGATGCTTTCGGGCAGCACTATTGTGATGAGCGATTATTTAATGATGAAGTCGACCAAAATGAGTTATTCGAACAATGCCAACGATATTACGCGAATATTCTTACCCCATTTAGCCGCTTAGTAACTCCAAAAATAAATGAAATTTTAGGCTTTAACCTACCCGTCGATATGATCGCGACATCTCACGGAGTTGTATGGCGTGATAATCCAAATCAAATCATTGAATTGTATTTGAAATGGGCAGCAGATTACCAAGAAGATCGCATCACTATTTTCTACGATACCATGTCAAATAATACCCGTTTAATGGCAGATGCGATCGCTCAAGGCATCAATGAAGCCGACCCTAATGTCGCAGTTAAAATATTTAACGTTGCACGCAGTGATAAAAACGACATTATTACTCATGTTTTTCGCTCCAAAGCGGCTTTGGTCGGTACCTCAACCATGAATAATGTCATGATGCCCAAAATAGCAGGTATGCTTGAAGAAATTACAGGCTTACGTTTTTTAAATAAAAAAGCCGCTGCTTTCGGAAGTTTTGGTTGGAATGGTGGCGCCGTTGACCGTGTTCAAACACGTTTGATGGATGCCGGTTTTGATACCGCATTATCTTTAAAAGCAAAATGGAAGCCTGATTCAAAAACATTGGATGACTGCCGTGAATATGGGCGCAATATTGCTCGTCAATGGGCGCTATCTGCATAAATTTATTTAGAAAAAAGCGTCAGAATTTTATGATTTTTTAGAGGATAACTCATATGCAATTTAGAGATAAAACACTTGGGCAACTCGCATTATCTATTCCTAGAGCCTCATCGTTGTTCCGTCAATATAATATGGATTACTGCTGCGGTGGAAAACAAACACTCAGCCGAAGTGCAGAAAAATTAAACTTAGACATTGACCAGCTAGAAAGTCAATTACTTGAGTTATCAACAGAAACCTTCGAGAAAGATTGGCGAGAAGCGCCACTCAGTGACATTATTGATTTCATTATTGTTCGTTATCATGATAGGCACAGAGAGCAATTACCTGAACTTATTCTACAAGCACAAAAGGTTGAACGAGTTCATGCAAACAAACCAACCGTACCAACAGGGCTATCAAAATACTTAGAAGCATTACTGGAAGAATTGACTAGCCATATGATGAAAGAAGAACGTGTTTTGTTTCCTATGATAAAAAACGGAATGGGCAAAAACGCAGCCGGCCCAATCAGCGTTATGGAACAAGAACACGATGATGCAGGTGATATATTAGAGGCAATTAAAGGTATTACCAATAATGTTACACCGCCACCAGAAGCCTGCACCACCTGGCGTGTACTATATAATGGTATCAATGAATTGATTGATGATTTGATGAATCACATTAACCTAGAAAATAATTTATTATTCCCAAGAGCACTCGCTGGCGAATAAATAAATAAGGGGCTATCTATATAATAGACTGCCCCTTGTTTTAAACATTTTTAATAGATACTAAAAATACCTATTTGTACTGTTGTTTAATTTCTTGTGCCGTGGTTAGTCCACGTTTTGCTTCTTTTTCTGCAATTTCAACGGATAGCCCGATATAAGATCTCGGGTCAAGCATTGCCTTAATTTCTTCATGACTGAATGCCGCTGATATCACACTGTTTTTGGTTAAATTAGTATAGAAATCTTCACCATCCGCTGCCGTTTTAATGGCTTCTTCATACAGGAGGGAATGCGCTTTATCTTTACCCAATTTTTCCGCCATCTTCATCATGACATACTCGGTATTATCTAACCCTTTGTTTCTCAATACATTATGAAGCATTCTCTCTTCATGTGGCACAATCGTCCTCGAAAGCTCCTCGGTTCTTAATAAAATTTCCGTGGTCAATTCCAAAGCTTCTTCGATTAACCCATCAAATAACATATAAGAACTACTATCACCTTCATAAGGCCTTACAGCGGAATACATACCAACACTCGGTAAGGAATATAATTTCTGCGAGTTAGCAATAATTCCTTTAGCCAATTTTGGATTTATTTTATGGGGCATAGTGCTACTACCCACAGTTCCTTTGGTAAATCCTTCAGAGACCTCTGCAATTTCTTCTAACGTTGTGCTATAGACTTCTTCACCAATTTTATGACAAATATTCGCCATCAACGCTAAATTTGCCATATATTCAAGCTTATGTGTGCTCAAGTTTCTGGATGGCACTTCCATGGCTTCCATCCCAACCAGTTCAGCGACACGTTTTTGTACTGCCATACCAACACCAGGCATTGAGTTAAATGCACCAACTGCACCACCCATCATGATAGTGAAAACGCGTTTTTCACACTCTTTCATGCGTTGATAGCAATCAATGAAATCGCTGATCCACACCGAAACTTTATAGCCGTAGGTGATAGGGATGGCATGACGTCCATGAGTTCTTCCCGGCATCACCATATGTTTAGTTCTTTCGGCTAAACCTGCTAAGTTTTCGATGATTTCACCCAGTAACAACATAAATTTATGGTGTACAGTTTTCATCATATAGAGCTGTGAACTTTGCTGAATATTTTGCGTGGTAATTCCATAATGGATATATTTACCGCTTTCTTCAGAACACGCATTCACTAAAACTTTCAAGAAAGGTACAAAGCCATGGCCTATTTTTTGGTAAATACGGCTCATTTCTTCAAAATCGATATTTTCGATTACGGCCTTTTCTTTAATTTCATCTGCCGCTGATTGAGGAATAAATCCCAGTTCCGCTTGAGCTTGAGCCAACATGGATTCAAACATTAACCAAGTAGAATATTTTGCCTCATCAGACAATAAGTTTTTAATTCCACGGTCATCAATAGTTTTACTTTTAGAATCGTATAATGCTCTCATTTCGTATCCCTTCTTTATTTCTTCATTGCTTCATCAACAGCATTGCGAACGAACTCAACCTTCGGTCCATATACAACATGGACGTGGTTTGCCGATGGAAAGAAGAATGCGGTACATCCTGATTCCAACATTAAATCTTTATCAATTTGGTTCACTTCTCCGACATCAATACGCATACGGGTAATACAGTTATCTACGTTACGAATGTTTTGTTTGCCGCCTAACGCTTGGACTAAAATTTCTGCAATTTCACCATAACGTTTTTCTTTAATTAAGGTATTTTTCAGATTGCTCGATTCTTCGCGACCTGGTGTTTTTATATCAAACTTAATAATGGCCCAGTAGAAAATAAAGTAAGTGACGACAGCTAAACAGCTACCGATAATAACCAAGAAGATCCAGTTAGTATTTTCGTACAGTAAACCAAAAATAGTGAAATCAAATACGGTTCCACGAATATAACCAATACCGACCTCAGCTAAAGAAAGTAATACCGCACCGATACCAACAATAATGGCGTAAATTAAGTACAGTAATGGCGCAATAAATACGAAAGTAAACTCGAGTGGCTCCGTGACGTTACCAAGCATGGCTGTTAATACCATGGTAACCAGCATGGATTTCACTTCTGCGCGGTTTTCTTTCTTCGATGTTTTATAAATAGCAAGGGCAATTGCAGGGAATAGGAATAGTGTGACTAACATTTGTTGCTGTGCCATAAAGCGAGTCAAACTTGGCATCATCGCCCAATATTCACTATCCGGGCCTTGGTTAAATAGCACCTCAGTTAATGCAGGAACAACACCAACAAAGGTTTGTCCGTCAATAACATAAGTACCACCCGCTTCAGTAAATCTAAATAAAACGTTCCATACATGGTGTAAACCAAATGGAATAAATAAACGTTCACCACCTGCGGTAAAAAATGGCCCTACAGGACTTAAAAATACTGAAGAGAGTTTCATTAAACCTTGGACCAATACTTCCCAAATAAATGGTAATAACGCCCCCACCCCAATCATTAATCCTATCATTATAATAGAAACGGATTTTTTCCCGGAAAAGAAAGCAAATGCGGTAGGTAGTTCAAGGTTATAAAACTTATCCGTCGCCCAGGCCGCAATCAAACCGGTAATAATTCCCCCTGCGGCACTGATATTTAAGGTTTGTATACCAAGAACTTTAATTTGCCCCACTTGGCCCATCATTGCAGGGTCTGCAAGCTTACCAGTAAGCACTAACCAAATGTTCATGGTGATGATCAGCGATAAATAGCCGACAACCGACGCGAAGACGGCAATCCCCTTATCTCGATGACTCATACCATAGGCCACCCCCATTGCAAACAGCAAGGGAATATTATCGAAAATTACACCTGCAATTGAACGAATGCTGACAAGTAATGCGTTAACCGTTTCATTACCGAGAAAAGGAAAACGTGCAATCATATAAGTTTGCACTAACGCACCACTGATACCCAATATCATACCTATCGGTGCTAATACACCGATAGGAAGGAGTAATGTTCTCCCAAAGCGTTGAATTGACTCACCAAACTTTCTTCTGGCCATACTATTTCCTTATGACTTCTATTATTAGAATTAAGGGCATACTAGCTTGGGGGTTTTATAAAAGAAATGATGTCGCGGTTTTAAAAATTATCTTAGGTCAGAAATTATGACCTAAGTCATTTATTATAGCGCATTAATGAATGAATCTAACAATAAAAATAGATCAAATAATAAAACAATAATTTAAAGTAGATTTTCTAATTCATTGATAAGTAAATCAACTAATATAAAAAATCCGATTCTGGATTTTGTATCATCCCGTTTGGTATCAAAATTATCAGCAAAACAAAACAGAGTATTATCTGTATAACTGGTTAATTCATTAGTATTAAACGCAGTCATACTAATGATATTTGCCCCTTTTAATTGCACAATTTTTGCTGTTTCAATGATTTTTTTAGTACCGCCAGACAGTGAGATAAAAATGACAGTATCATCTTTGCTAACTAGCCGTGTGAAGGAATCAGATAAGTTATAGTCATTAATGAAAAAGCAATGCAGGCCTAATGCAAATAACAAATGCTCAAGGTAATAACCAACCGCTTTACTCGTTCCTCTTGCCACAATAAAAATATTTCTCGATTTATGCAATATTTTAGCGCAATCATTAATTTGCGCTTCATTAATTAATGTAAAACTTTTATTAATGTTTTTTTCGAGCTGTTTTTTATATGATGAGGGAAGTGTTTTTTCGGTTTTATTTTTCGTTAAAATATAATTATTAATCTGAAATTTAAGCTCTTTAAAGCCACTAAAGCCTAGCTTTTGAGATAAGTTAATGATAACTGTTTTAGACACGAAGGTTTTAGCAACGAGTTCATTAATATTTAAGTAGGGGATATCCGCAATATTATCGGTCAGGTATTTTAAGACTTTTTTTTCACTAATAGTTAAATTGTCGTAGTTTTTTAAAAAATCTAACATATCCCCTCCAATGAACTTACCCAGCCTATAAACGATTATTTTTTATGATAATAAAGTTAATACAGCCATTCAATTGGTTGATTATACGTCAAATTATTATTCTGCGCTGAGTTTAAGAAGAAATTTTGTGAAATGCTAAAGATACTTATCACGAAAGGTGACTTCGATGAGATCTGCGCTCATCCACTTTAAGTGAGTGAGCGCTTGTATATTGCCGCGATAGCTGCCTGCTTTGATTGTTTCAAAATGGTCGTTGTGACCGTTTTATGAAGGGTCGAAACGGAACCGAGTCATCCCCTAGCGCCCTGTAGAAACCTCGTAATTGTACGAGCCTTGGCGCTCCATCATCGGCAGTGAGGAATAGGCTTGAGTAAAGACCGTTTGTTTGTCATCTTCTTCTTCCACCGTCACTTCCATGTCCCCGCCAACCCGCTGGCAGGGATATCACGAATAATAAAACGGCCCGGTGCTACGAACGTTTGGTAAACCACGCCGCCGTTTTGGCGCACGGTGACAGTGGCATTGGTGTTAGCAAACCCTTCCACCACAGGGGCAAACCCTTGCATACTGCTGGGGTCGAGTTGAGGGTTGGATTTTAGCGTTGCCCCTTTCATGGGAATGGAGTCAAAAATATTGCCCCCCGTTGAAATCTCACCGGCACGCAAGGTGGATTTAATCGCGTTAATGGTGCGATAAACATAAGTATTGGTGAAGTTGGAATCACTGTTGCTTGAGTTTCCGCTACTTTTACTGTAGTTGTACAGGTAGCTGGTTCTCAGGCGCCATGCACCGACGTTGATCCCCGCGTTTAAGTTAGCGAATAGGGAATCACTGGTACTGGATTGTTGGTAATGTTGAGCTAACTGACGGTTATTACTGTAGTTAAAGACGTAGTCCATCACTAATGCGGTCACGCCGTCATCACGCAATTCTGGTGGCACATAACCCGCGAAATTAGGCACAATGGCAATTTGTGGCACGGATAAATTCACAGTCAATGTTTGGGCATCGAACGTGGTAGTTGCATCAGCAATATAGTCAGACAGTTTTTCGATCTTAGCCTCTTCGCCAAGATCTCTTAATTTAGGTAATGCAGAGGTATTCACCCCCAGTTTTTTTAGCTCACCTACGGTAAATACAGGGATAATTTGGCCATCGGGCTGTTTATCAAATGCAATATTGAATTCCCCAGAAGGGATCAAATTGACATTGACCATGACATCGTATTCGCCGGGGGTTAAGGTAGTTGCTATTGGCGAAGTCATTTAAATCGAGTTGAGAAACATCAATCCCGCTCCCATGCATTAATAAGCCAGGGTCAAAATATGATTCGGCATGCGAGAAAGAGGGTGCCATTGCATAGCAGCAAAGAAAAATCTCTAATGCAATTATATTT
>NZ_JAMPNU010000013.1:0-210043 GCF_028479505.1 Providencia sp. PROV205
CCCCGTCGTCGATGGAGGTGCATTATAGGGATACTGAGTTCTGAGTCAACGCTTTTTCAATAGATTTTTTTCGTTCGTTGCAAAAATAATCAAGATGTTTCAATATTCGCCAGAAAAGCCGCCTTTTTAATCAATTACCTATCATTTTCTCGTTATTCTTTTAAGAAAAAAACATAAACTATTTTTAAAGCGTATTTATTTATGTCAAATTTGGCGAAACAAACTAATTTCTTGCCTTCTATTCTGATAACTTGATTGAGGAATCATTGTAGGATGATAGAATAGATATACATTTTAGCAATGCTTAGACATTTCACTGCTTAGAACATCAAACTCGCCATCAAGTCAATTGTGCCTGTTTTTAGTCTTCTAAACAGTAAACAGATAAGCGCTTCAAAAACATGTTTTGCAATTAAGGCAATCTCGATGAGTAAAATCAAAACCCGTTTTGCGCCAAGCCCAACTGGCTATTTACACGTTGGTGGTGCACGTACCGCTCTGTATTCCTGGTTATTTAGTCGCCACAATCAGGGCGAATTTGTCCTGCGTATTGAAGATACTGACTTAGAACGCTCAACTCAGGAAGCTATCGATGCCATTATGGACGGTATGAACTGGTTGAATTTAAATTGGGATGAAGGCCCGTACTATCAGACTAAACGCTTTGACCGTTATAATGATGTCATTGACCAAATGTTAGATGCAGGTACCGCTTATCGTTGTTATTGTTCGAAAGAGCGCTTAGAAGCTTTGCGTGAAGAGCAAATGGCAAATAACGAAAAGCCTCGTTATGATGGCTGCTGCCGTGACCATGCCCACAACCATACACCTGATGAGCCACACGTTGTTCGTTTCCGTAACCCACAAGAAGGTTCCGTTATTTTTGACGACAAAATTCGTGGGCCAATTGAATTTAGTAACCAAGAGCTGGACGATTTAATTATTCGTCGTACTGATGGTTCACCAACTTACAACTTCTGTGTGGTTATTGATGACTGGGATATGGAAATTACCCACGTTATCCGTGGTGAAGACCATATCAACAACACGCCTCGCCAAATCAACATTCTAAAAGCATTAGGGGCACCAGTGCCTGTGTATGCTCACGTTTCGATGATCCTAGGTGATGATGGTAAAAAACTGTCAAAACGCCATGGTGCTGTTAGCGTTATGCAATATCGTGATGATGGTTACTTGCCGCAAGCACTTCTTAACTATTTAGTGCGTTTAGGTTGGTCTCATGGCGACCAAGAGATTTTCACTGTTGATGAAATGAAAGAATATTTCAGCCTTGATGCTATCAGTAAATCAGCAAGCGCGTTTAACACTGAAAAACTACAATGGTTAAACCATCATTATATCAATACGTTACCAGCAGAAGAAGTTGCAACCTATCTTGCATGGCATATTGAACAACAGAATATTGATACCAGCACAGGGCCTCAATTAGTTGATCTAATCAAATTACTGGGTGAACGTTGCAAAACATTGAAAGAAATGGCCGAATCTTGCCACTATTTCTACCAAGATTTTGACGAGTTTGATGCAGATGCTGCTAAGAAACATTTGCGCCCAGTCGCTCGCCAGCCATTAGAAGTGGTAAAAGTTAAGTTAGCTGCGATCACTGATTGGACGGCTGAAAATGTTCACCAAGCTATTGAAGCGACAGCAGCTGAGTTAGAAGTGGGCATGGGTAAAGTGGGTATGCCTTTACGTGTCGCTGTGACAGGTGCTGGCCAATCTCCAGGCCTAGATGTCACTGTTCACGCTATCGGCCAAGCTCGTTCTATTGCTCGTATTGAAAAAGCCTTAGCGTTTATTGCTGAACGTGAAGCTTCTGCTCAATAATTTTAATTATTGGCCTCCAATTTATTGGGGGCCAATTCTCTGCCTCAATCTCCCTTCCCCACTCAGCTGACTGCAAAATGTTCTATATTTCAGCAATTAAACCTAAAACCCGATTATTTTATTGACACTCTAACTTAGCTTGAATATGATGCATCCCGTCCAAAAGATTTTGTTTGGGGCTATAGCTCAGCTGGGAGAGCGCTTGCATGGCATGCAAGAGGTCAGCGGTTCGATCCCGCTTAGCTCCACCATCTAATTCCCTGTTAGGTGGCACAATACAAAACATTTCGATTGGGGCTATAGCTCAGCTGGGAGAGCGCTTGCATGGCATGCAAGAGGTCAGCGGTTCGATCCCGCTTAGCTCCACCAATCACTTAAAGACTAAAAGTCGCTATTCACCCCTTCCATTTTAAATCAATAATATCTTTTAGATTATGAATTACTGCGCGGTATAACCACCATCAATAGGAATAAATGCACCGGTTATAAAGCTACTCTCTTCTGATAACAAAAAGGCCACCACATTAGCAATTTCTTGCCGAGTCGCCATTCTGCCCATTGGGTGAGTAGAGGCCATCCATTGCTGCGTTTCCTGGGGTAATACACTGATATTCGGAGTTTCTACATAGCCAGGGCCAACAGCATTGATACGGATACCTTTTTGAGCGTTCTCTAAGGCTGCGGAACGTGTTAACCCCAATACTGCATGCTTTGCTGCCGTGTATGGTGCTATACCCGCTATCCCTGTTACCCCATTGCAAGCTGATAAATTGACGATAGCTCCCCCACCACTACGCAAAATCGCAGGAATACTGTACTTCATACCATGAAATGTCCCTGTTATATCGGTTTCAATCACCTCATGCCAAGCCTCTAAAGGATAATCCTCAATATTGACACCATGAGGGCCAGTGATCCCTGCATTATTCACTAAATAATGTAGAACACCGTATTGCTGCTCAATTTTTTCGACTGTTGTTTTAAAGTCTTGTGCATTTGCGACATCCATTTTTATGGCATAGACACGCTGTCCTGTTGGGTCTATCTCTTTAGCGGCTTGCTGTAAAGCTACCTCATTACGCCCCGTAATTACCGTTATCGCACCAAGTGAATACAGCTTTTGTGCAATAGTAAAACCGACACCCGTCGATGCCCCTGTAACCAATGCCACTCGCTGATTAAACTTACCCATAACTCACCTCAATTATGATTAACTTTAGTTAACTATAATTAATTAACTAAAGTTAATCAACTAGTCGTCTTATTATTAAAATCAATATATACTCAATAGATTGAATGTTACGGAGTTTTCATAATGCCAAATTCTCTTGAAGATGCACTTTCCCTGCTGCAATGTACGCTAGTTGCACGCAGAGTTAGCTTTACCCCTGAGCAAATAACTTGGGGTCAATATGATGTGCTAGAGATATTGAGATTAAAAGGGGATTTAACACCAAGTCAGTTAAGCCAATCACTTGGGCTCTCTCGCCAAAATTTATCGAAGTTTCTTCGAGTTCTGAAATCTTATGAATTTGTCGAGCAATATCAATCTGAAGAAGATAGACGGGAGCTGATCACCCGTTTAACCGACAAAGGGCATCATTTTTTGCAGCGTGCAGCTACAGGGCGTGCTGAAAATGCAGCTAAGGTCAAAGCAGCATTAACCCCCCAAGAACAGAAACTATTTATTACTTTAAGTCAGAAAATTACTCACGCACTAGGCCACGATTAACCCCGTTTTAAAGGTTTTACCAGCCCTTCTAAGCCTTCTATTTTTAGTCCTAGGGTCATCTCCATTAATTGCCCTAAACGTCCAGCAGGGAACTCTCCTTTCTTATAGAACCATAATAAATATTCTTCGGGTAAATCAATTAATACGCACCCTTTATATTTACCAAATGGCATATACGTATTGGCCATATCAATGAGGTCTTGTTTTTCCATTGTGATTTCTCTTTCGTATCAAAGCATAAAAAAACGGCGCTCATTTGAACGCCGTTTCGTAATCTAGCATGTTTTAATGGATTACAAAACTAACCCAACGACCGCTGCAGATAAGAAGCTAACTAAGGTTGAACCGTACAGTAATTTTAAACCGAAGCGAGCCACAGTATTACCTTGTTTCTCATCTAAGCCTTTAATTGCACCCGCAATAATACCAATGGATGAGAAGTTAGCGAAAGACACTAAGAATACCGATAAGATACCAACAGAACGCTCAGATAACCCACCAGCAATCGCTTGTAAACCATCCATCGCAACGAATTCATTCGTGACCATTTTCACTGCCATAATTCCGCCAACCTGTAAAGCTTCATCAGCAGGAATACCGAGCATCCATGCAAACGGATAGAACACGTAACCTAACATAGTTTGGAAGTCGATACCGAATACAGCTGAGAAAATACCGTTAATCATCGCAATAAGAGCAATAAAACCAATCAACATCGCTGAAACGATAATCGCTACTTTAAACCCTGCAAGAATATATTCACCTAACATTTCAAAGAAGCTTTGCCCTTCGTGCAGGTTGCTCATTTGAATATCTTCTTCACCTTCCGGTGGGTAAGGGTTAATCAGTGACAGTACGACGAAAGTACCAAACATATTCAGAACCAATGCAGCGACCACGAAACGTGGTTCTAACATGGTCATATATGCCCCAACGATAGACATAGATACCGTTGACATAGCTGTTGCTGCCATGGTGTACATTCTGCGGTCTGACATCCGGTTCAATTGGTCTTTATACGCGATAAAGTTTTCTGACTGACCCAATAACAATGAACTTACTGCGTTAAAAGATTCCAACTTACCCATACCGTTCACTTTCGATAATACGGTACCGATAATACGGATCACGATAGGAAGAATTTTGATGTGCTGTAAGATCCCGATCAACGCAGAAATAAAGATGATTGGGCATAACACTTGTAAGAAGAAGAACGCTAAGTTCCCTTCAATCATACCACCAAAAATAAATTTGGTTCCTTCTGCTGCATAGCCTAGCAAGTGGGTAAATACCCCTGCCACACCAAGAACAAAAGATTCGCCAATATTCGATTTCAAGAACAAATACGCTAATGCAATTTGAATAACGAGCAGTTGAACAACATAGCGAGGACGGATCCCTCTACGGTTACTACTAGCTAAAATGGCAAGAGCTGCGATTACAACTAAAGATAAAACGAAATGCAGGATCGAGGTCATATGCGACTCCAACAAATTTAAGAATCAGTCTATGGTGCATATTCTATGTAATAGGTAACATTTAAATGAGACGGACGTCACATTAATATGAAAGCTTACTAGGTGTATTTTGCAAAAAGAAGAAGGCGATCACGTTTCAACGATAACAATTCCTACCATTCGCTTTTTTTGCACAGAAATTTTACTGAGAATTTAAGTTAAGACTTACAACAACCTGCGTATAAAATTGTTGCCTACAGAGATTGTAGGCAACTAAGCCAAATTGAATATAGTTCACTATTGGATATTCAGCAAACGAATCAATTCATTTTCATCGATAACACGTATGCCAAGTTCATTTGCTTTCGCTAATTTAGAACCTGCGGCCTCCCCTGCAATAACCAAATCTGTTTTCTTCGAGACGCTTCCTGAGACTTTCGCGCCCAAAGCCACTAACTTGTCTTTGGCTTCATCACGCGTCAATACGCTCATTGACCCTGTTAGCACCACCGTTTTACCTGCAAATGGGCTGTCGATTTCTGCACTATTCACGACTTTTACTTCTGGCCAATGAATGTTTGCCTTATTGATTAAATCATCAATCACTGCTTGGTTATGGGCCTCATGAAAGAAATTAACCACATGTTTCGCAACCACATGACCAATATCTTGAACCGTTTTTAGTGACTCTTCATCTGCTGCCATCACGGCTTCAAGTGTGGTGTAATGCGCCGCTAAATTTGCCGCTGTGGCTTCACCAACCTCTCGAATTCCAAGAGCGTAAATAAAGCGAGCTAACGTCGTTTGTTTAGACTTATTGAGTGCATCAACCAGATTCTGTGCCGACTTCGGCCCCATTCTATCGAGGCCAGTTAAAATGCCTGCACTTAATTGGTACAAATCTGCTGGAGTTTTGACATACTCTTTTTCAACTAACTGGTCGATAATTTTATCGCCCATGCCATCGACATCCATTGCTCGGCGTGAGACAAAATGCTTCAGCGCTTCTTTGCGTTGTGCCCCACAAATCAGCCCACCTGTACAGCGCGCTACCGCTTCACCTTCGACTCGTTCGATATCAGAGCCGCATACAGGGCAATGGGTTGGGAAAACAATTTCACGACTATTCGCGGGGCGCTTATCAACGACAACACTGACGATTTGTGGAATAACATCCCCTGCTCGACGAATAATGACCGTATCACCGATATGCACACCAAGGCGTTCAATTTCATCTGCATTGTGCAGCGTCGCATTGCTGACTACCACACCCGCGACTTGCACGGGCTCTAAACGCGCCACTGGCGTGATAGCACCGGTACGCCCAACTTGAAATTCCACATCTTTTAATAGTGTAACTTGCTCTTGAGCTGGAAATTTAAACGCAGTCGCCCAACGAGGTGCTCGAGAAACAAAACCTAACTCTTCTTGAATCGCAATTGAGTTAACTTTAATGACTACCCCATCGATATCAAAGCCAAGATCAGGGCGAACTTGCTCAATTTCATGGTAAAAATCTAACACGGCCTGATGACCAACTCGTAATTGAACATAATCACTAACTGGTAACCCCCATGCTTTGAATTGCATCAAACGGTCATAATGTGTATCTGGTAACGTGCCACCTTCCACTAACCCAACACCATAACAATAAAAAGTGAGTGGCCTTTTGGCGGTAATACGTGGGTCTAATTGACGCAGAGAACCCGCAGCCGCATTACGTGGGTTCGCAAAGACTTTGCCATCTGTTTTACGTGCTTGCTCATTCAGCGCTTCAAACCCTTTTTGGGGCATGAAAACTTCGCCGCGGATCTCAACACGATCTGGAATATTACTGCCGGTTAAACGCAATGGGATAGCGCGTATGGTTCGAACATTCGCGGTAATATTTTCACCGACTGTCCCATCACCACGAGTCGCAGCTTGTACTAACTCACCGTTTTCATACAACAAACTTACCGCGAGTCCATCAAGTTTAAGCTCACAACAGAAAGTCAGCTCTTGATGGTTTTTCAAACGATCTCTTACCCGCTTATCAAAGGCAAGGTAACTCTCTTCGTCAAAAACATTATCTAGCGATAACATAGGTATTTCATGGCGTACGGTATCAAACGCCGCTAATGGTGCGGCACCAACACGTTGAGTTGGTGAATCACTCGTAACAAGTTCAGGATGCAGCGCCTCAATCTCTTTTAGACGTTGCATTAGCTTGTCATATTCAACGTCTGGAATTTCAGGCGCATCTAATACATGGTATTGATATTCATGATGACGTAACTGTTTTTTTAATTCGTCTATTTCTTGTTTGGTTGTCATGATCCACTCATACAGATAAAAAACCCCCAATTAATGGGGGTTTTGTTTAATGTTTATTTAACTTAATGTGTTTCTAATTCGAGCATGATACACCTCTATTTTTTGAGGTGTCAGCATTTTGCGTTCGTCATCAAGAACGACGCCTCCCGCATCTGATGCGATACGTTGAGCGGCTTGTAACATCAGTTTGAAATTTTGCCCTGCATCACCATAAGACGGTACCATCATAAACATGGAAACCCCTGGCGTACTAAAGTCAGCCATTGTCTCAGGGTCAAATGAGCCCGGTTTCACCATGTTAGCCAGGCTAAACAGCACTGGTCCCGTACCCGACGGATTTACATGACGGTGGAATATTTTCATTTCCCCGAATTGGAAACCAGCTTGTAAAATACTTTGCAGTAATAACTCACCTTGCAGTTCTTGTCCTTGATGAGCGGCTACGTGAAGTACCAGAACTGTCTCCTTGCTACTTGTTGTAGCAGGAGCTTCCTGCGGCTCAGCTTTCTTCTCAATATGCTGCGTCTCTTGTTCATAGGTGCTCGGCTGAGGCTCTTCTCTTAATTTAGTTGAATCAATATGTGGTTCAGCGGCAATACTTGTAACCGGCTGAGTACGAATTTCAGGCTCTATTGCCACTTCCTCACTCATGTTAATGGTGAGTTGCTCAGGTACATGAATAGGTTCAGTACGTTGATGCGGCGTAGGTTCATTATGAACTGGCGGTTTAGCCTCTGGCTCCCTATTCATAATAATGTCAGGTTCAACCGACACCTGTGGCTGTATATTAGGTTCAACTGGAGACTCATTTTTTACCGGATATACAGGCTCAGTTGCAGCCGGATGAACAGGCGCCTGCTGAGTAGGTTGATTTTCAGTAAATAATGCAGAATCATCATATTCTGATGAGTTCTCTTGCATATCGTTCTTTCTACGTTTTACGGGTCTGTCGCGAAATAACTTTGAGCGCTCTTTACGGCTGGTCCATAAACCATGCAGTAATAAAGCGACAATCGCTATCGCACCTACGACCACTAATATCAGACGCAAATCCTGCATCGCTGCTATCTCTAGTTGATGAATGATAATGCCAACACGGCGGAAACTACCTTAAGATTATTTCTCAATTGCTCTAAGTGCAACCCCCAGAACGATTTTCTTACAAGAAAGAGAATATTCCGCTTTCATTTGCTGCTTTTTTAAGCGAATAATGGCTAGTCAGCCTAATTTCATATCTATATGATACATGGTCAACCGAAAAGGAGAGAACAAGAAGTATGACCCAATCGACATTTTCGACACAAAAAGACCATTCTGGTTTTTATTATTTTACACAAGGCTGGAGATTAATCACTCGTCCCGGTATCAAACGTTTTGTTATTTTGCCCCTATTAGCCAATATTTTATTCTTAGGCGGCGCATTTTGGTGGTTATATACCAAGCTTGGTGGCTGGATTGACCAAGTAATGGGTTACATTCCTGACTGGCTACAATGGCTCGATTATGTTATTTGGCCAATCGCTGTTATCTCAATACTGCTCGTGTTTACTTATTTTTTTAGTACGATAGCCAATATTATCGCGGCACCTTTTAACGGCTGGCTATCAGAAAAACTCGAAGCGGAGCTAACAGGCAAACCGTCTCCAGATACTGGCGTCGCGGAGTTATTAAAAGATGTTCCTCGCATGATAAAACGCGAGTTTGTCCGAATCGGTTACTACTTACCTCGCGCTATTGGGTTACTGATCTTATTTTTCATACCCGGTATTGGCCAAACCGTCGCCCCCGTACTGTGGTTTTTATTTGGTGCTTGGATGATGTCAATCCAATATTGCGATTACCCGTTTGATAACCACCGTGTTGGCTTCGGCGAAATGAAGCAAGCACTTGCCAAAGAACGGATGAGAAACGTTCAATTTGGTGGCGTTATCAGCCTGTTAATGATGGTCCCTTTTGTCAACTTAGTGATCATGCCTGTTGCAGTTTGCGGTGCAACATTGATGTGGGTTGACCGGTATCGTGAGCGTTACGCACGCTACTAATCTATTAATCATTGTCTATTAATCAGTGCGCAGGTTTACCGCCTGCGCTCTTTTATTGACTTATTTTTGTTACACTATAATCATTCTTTAGAATTATTAGTTCTAAAATAACATTTCGTTATAAGCTTATTCTCAAATCATATTTGCATTAATCTGTTCTTAACGTATGTTGAATCCATCTCATTATTTTTAATTAATACCGATTACATTACTGGCTAACCGATTTTTAAGGATATCCCATGAGCAAAATTTATGATGATAACTCGTTGACCATTGGCCACACCCCACTTGTCCGATTAAAGCATTTTGGTAATGGCAATATTTTAGCAAAAGTGGAATCTCGCAACCCAAGCTTCAGTGTTAAGTGCCGTATTGGTGCGAACATGATTTGGGACGCAGAGAAAAAAGGTATCCTAAACAAAGACAAAGAATTAGTTGAGCCAACCAGTGGTAATACAGGGATCGCTTTAGCCTATGTCGCTGCGGCAAGAGGTTATAAGTTGACCTTAACCATGCCTGAAACGATGAGTATTGAACGTCGTAAACTGCTCAAAGCACTGGGCGCCAACCTCGTTTTAACCGAGGGGGCAAAAGGTATGAAAGGTGCGATAGCTAAAGCTGAAGAAATAGTGAATAGCAACCCTAAGAAATACCTATTACTTCAACAGTTTAATAATCCAGCAAACCCTGAAATTCATGAAAAAACCACAGGGCCTGAAATTTGGGAAGATACTGACGGCAATGTCGACGTTGTGGTTGCTGGTGTCGGTACAGGTGGGACAATTACAGGGATTGCAAAGTACCTGAAAAACACCAAAGGCAAAGATGTGACTATCGTAGCTGTTGAGCCAGAAACCTCACCCGTTATCACACAAGCCTTAGCAGGTGAAGAAATTAAACCAGGACCACATAAGATCCAAGGGATCGGAGCTGGGTTTATTCCGGGTAACTTAGATTTAAAATTACTCGATAAAGTCATTCAAATCAGCGATGACGAAGCCATCAAAACTGCTCGTGAACTAATGGAAAAAGAAGGCATTCTGGCCGGTATTTCATCAGGCGCGGCTATTGCTGCTGCCACTCAAATTGCCGCAGACCCTGCCTATAAAGGTAAAAATATCGTCGTTATTTTACCTTCTTCAGGTGAGCGTTATTTGTCTACAGCCCTATTTGCTGACATCTCCGCTGAGTAACATAACTTCGTTACAATATCGTTAAAAAAGCACCTAAATGGTGCTTTTTTTGTGGCATGGATCAAAGTTTAGCACGGATGGAGATGATTTATAATTCGGGGTTTAGTATTAAACATAGTAATTATTTTGCACCTCGAAATTAATCACTTTTTAGCCAACCTCTAGGGCGAGTAAAATAATTTGCCAATGAGAAAAAAGTGGCGAGATCGCAAGAAAAATAGAAAAAGGGTTGATACCGCACAAAGTAGGAAACCTTTTTTCAAGTTAATAATCTAACTTATACGCAAACCTAGTCTATTTCATCTACAATTGGCTGGGTAATTAAAAAAACGAAAGTTATTGAGGAAATACTATGTTTCAGCAAGAAGTTACTATTACGGCACCAAATGGTCTACATACTCGTCCTGCAGCTCAATTTGTAAAAGAAGCAAAAGCATTCTCTTCTGATATTTCTTTAATCTCTGGCGGCAAATCCGCTAGCGCAAAAAGTTTGTTTAAATTACAAACCTTAGGCCTAACACAAGGCACAGTAGTAACAATTTCTGCTGAAGGCGAAGACGAAAAAGAAGCCGTTGAGCATTTAGTTAAACTGATGGGCGAATTAGAATAATTTCGCACGAAAATAGCATTTACTGATTTCATTCAATGTCCCTGAGTGATGTCATTCGGGGACATTTGTATAATCGGCTATATTCATTGTCGTCTCTGCAACATCAGAACTCCCAGCACTAGCAGCAGTAAGGTAATATTATGATTTCAGGAATTTTAGTATCCCCGGGTTTTGCTTTTGGTCAAGCTTTAATCCTCAAAGAAGATCCTATCGTTGTTAGCACAAAAAAAATCGCTGACGATCAGGTTGATAAAGAAATCGCTCGCTTTATTGAGGGACGAAACAAATCAGCCGAACAACTCAATTTGATTAAAGAAAAAGCCGAAAGAAATCTTGGAGCTGAAAAAGCTGAGATTTTTGAAGGTCATATAATGCTGCTGGAAGATGAAGAGCTGGAGCAAGAAATTGTCACTTTAATCAAAGGCGACAAAAAAACAGCTGATGCAGCTGCATATTCTGTTATTGAAGATCAAGCTCAAGCCCTTGAATCTCTTGATGATGAATACCTTAAAGAGCGTGCCGCTGACGTACGTGATATCGGTAAGCGTTTATTAAAAAACATCTTAAATATTCCTATCGTTGATTTAAGTGCAATCAGCGAAGAAGTTATTTTAGTGGCGGCTGATTTAACCCCTTCAGAAACCGCACAGCTGAATTTAGATAAAGTATTAGGGTTTATTACTGATTTAGGTGGCCGTACATCACATACCTCGATTATGGCACGTTCCCTTGAGTTACCAGCCATTGTCGGAACTAGTGATGCCACCCGCAAAATTAAAAATGGCGATTTCATTGTATTAGATGGTGTTAACAACACTATCCACCTGAACCCATCTGAAGCCGAAATCGACAAACTCAAAGCCTTCCGTGATGAATACCTACAAGAAAAAGAAGAGCTCGCAAAATTAAAAGATTTGCCTGCTATCACCCTTGATGGTCATCAAGTTGAAGTTTGTGCCAACATTGGTACCGTACGAGATGTCGCTGGTGCTGAACGCAATGGCGCAGAAGGCGTTGGCCTTTACCGCACTGAATTTTTATTTATGGATAGAGACTCTCTTCCTACTGAAGAAGAGCAATTCCAAGCTTATAAAGCAGTTGCAGAAGCAATGGGCAGCCAAGCCGTTATTGTCCGCACAATGGATATAGGCGGTGATAAAGACCTGCCATATATGAATTTACCGAAAGAAGAGAACCCATTCCTCGGCTGGCGTGCAATTCGTATTTGTCTTGATCGCAAAGAAATCTTACACTCACAGTTAAGAGCTATTTTAAGAGCCTCTAAATTTGGTAAACTGCGTATTATGTTCCCAATGGTCATTTCCGTTGAAGAAGTTCGTGAACTAAAAGCAGAGCTAGAAATGCTAAAAGCTCAGTTACGTGAGGAAGGTAAGGCTTTTGACGAGTCAATTGAAGTCGGTGTGATGGTTGAAACACCAGCCGCTGCTGTGATTGCTCGCCACTTGGCAAAAGAAGTTGATTTCTTTAGTATTGGGACGAACGATCTCACTCAATACACTTTAGCGGTCGACCGTGGTAATGAACTGATTTCTCATCTTTACAACCCGATGTCACCTGCTGTCCTAAACTTAATTAAGCAAGTGATCGATGCATCACACGCTGAAGGTAAATGGACTGGGATGTGTGGGGAGTTAGCAGGAGATGAGCGTGCAACCTTATTGCTACTTGGCATGGGGCTGGATGAATTTAGTATGAGCGCAATTTCAATTCCACGTATCAAAAAGTTAATTCGCAATGCGAGCTTTACTGATACTCAAGCGTTGGCTGAACAAGCACTTGCTCAACCAACAGCGGATGAATTGATGAAACTTGTAGATACCTTTATCCAAGAAAAAACGTTATGCTAGGAACAGCACATTAGTTCGGTCCCATATAAAACGATTAGGAGAAGGTCCATGGGTCTGTTTGACAAACTGAAATCACTCGTTTCGGAAGACAAAAGTAGCAGTGGCAGTATTGAAATTATCGCACCTTTATCCGGTGAAATTGTCAATATTGAAGATGTTCCAGACGTTGTGTTCGCAGAAAAAATTGTGGGTGATGGTATTGCGATTAAACCCGCAGGTAACAAAATCGTTGCCCCTGTAGACGGCACAATTGGTAAGATTTTTGAAACTAACCATGCGTTTTCTATTGAGTCAGATGATGGTATAGAACTATTTGTTCACTTCGGTATTGATACCGTTGAGCTTAAAGGTGAAGGCTTTAAACGCATCGCTGAAGAAGGCCAAACGGTGAAAAAAGGTGATTTAATCATTGAGTTTGATTTAGCACTGTTAGAAGAGAAAGCAAAATCTGTTTTAACGCCAGTTGTCATTTCTAATATGGACGAAATCAAAGAGCTCAACAAACTGACAGGCTCCGTGACAGTCGGTGAAACTGTCATCATGCGTATTAAGAAATAGCTTAAGTGCCAATATTTAGTTTAAACCATCAGGTCTTGCCTGATGGTTTTTCATTTAGCATGATGATTAAAACTTGATAATCAGGTTAGGTTTTTTATTTTATCAACAACATTTGAGAATTATATTTCTATTACTTATATGTAAATAAAACATTTACGGTATTGCTAAATGGCCCCTGCTTAATATTCTCATTATTTTTTTTAGATAACTCAGCTGAATACTGATAATTACCGGGCTTTTGCTTAGTAATAACACCTTTATAATACTCCTGACCAAAACTAATTTCTTGCCCCAAACTTCTATCGGTAATCGCCATCTGCAAACCGTTATCAAAAACGATATATTTATTATTCACTACGCCTTTATTGCTTTGAAATTTAACACTAACTTCTAAAGCAGCATCACAAGTTGAAACTGGAGTTAAAGTTAAATTAAAATTTTCTTTTATTGTTTTATTATTTTCAAATTGATCCGTTGTCAGCTCTTTAAAATCAACTACTTTGTCACTCATCGTAACAATCGGTGTTGGACAATAATTAATTAATGTGCCAACAAGGCGGATAGTGTAATAATCAGCAATACGATTTCCCACTCCATCCGTGTGATAGCCAAGAATGAAATCACCTGTGTCAAATGATTTTAACGGCCCCTTTCCACGTTCTATAGTAAAATTATGCCACAATGATATGTTTTCGGTACCTACCTTCCAATATCCCACATTTAATGCTGGAGTAGTCGGTGCTGTAATTTCAACTTTCCCCACATAAGATGACTGAAAAACTTTAACTCCGCTAGAGAGAAGGTGAGCTTTAACTGAGCCGGGTGTTTGACTATGAAACCAGATAGTTCTATCTGCTACAGTTCCAGAAAAATTACATCGCCATGATAACGCTGAAAACCCTGAGCCTAATCTTGTTCCTTCAGGAACAGTACCTGGGATTGTATTCATATCAATGGATAATAATGGTAATGGGTACCACGCCCCCAAAGGAGTACAGCTAACACCGGAATAAGAAAATGTGCTAAAAGCCATCAGTAACGAGCCAAACACACCTAGTTTTAGTTTATTTTCTATTTTTTTGCTCATAAGAGATTTCATTTAATTATTCCTCAGGGCTAATACTAAAATTTTAAAAGTCACATTTATATCTATGTAATCAACATGTTCAACATTGGACTATGCTAATGTACGTACTAGATATCCATCTCACGCTTCAAATTCAGTAAACCCGTAGCTATTGACTGCGTTTTATACACCCCTTTCTACTACTTTAAATGGGCATGCGTTATTTTCACGAATGGTACTCAATTGATGAGTAAAATAGTATTAGTAAATTATTAATTTCATCTATAGTATGTAACTAAATATAATAAATTAAAATAAATGTGCCAATAAATAGGGTTTTTGGGGTATATATATCTATAGATATCTATAGACAAAAAATTAAAAACAAAGAGACTACGCACTCTGCTATTCCAATAGGCGGAGAGCTAAAACTGATCATCGAGGAAAGTAGAGATAATACTGCTAACTCTTACGTTGTTTGTCGGTTCTCAATAAAGAAGTCGCTTGATTAGCTCAGCAGTTCATCATCTTGCACAAACAGTGTCCTAGTTATCTATGCCGTGTATTTTAAAAAGCAAGAAATAAGGACACTCGCTATGCATTCACCTGAGAAGCTAGGCGTAGATCCTCAATTGAGGGTACACAGTGATGTGAAATCAACTAAGATTTATACGCCAATTCATGTTGAATGGGCCAGCGTTCGGCACGCTGAAGTTAAGGTAGGATAACGGTAGAAAACATGTACCTTAAAAAGCAAATAACACTGCACATGATATATATTTAAGTCATCATGTTATGCATGCCGCAAAAATAGCACCTCCATAAATTAGCCCATTTTTCGTTTCATACTATATTTAAAATTAAAATAATTGTGCTTTATACTAAAGTACATAAATAAATTAAAGATACGATGACCTTCATACTCATTAGATGAAATGATTGTCGTTACCAATGCGACATGATTAGATACAGGAGTCATTGCGAAAACGCCTTTTCCCTTTCTGAAGTATTTGTCTGAAGTATTTGTCTGAAGAACACGCTTTGAATGTATTGATTCAGCAAGTGTGCTTTTGCCCATCCACACTTCCAAATGGCGATTTTTCGTTTATGGTCGAATAAACATATCATTGACATCACGTAATATGCTAAGACTTCGGTCTGATGCAGATGCTATTCGGTGAACACCATAGTTTGCGCTGTTACCAAAGATATAAGCAAGAAGATCATTATTATCGGCTTCTAAACTGTTTTTTCTGGATGAGACTGAATTAAAAACAGACAAAAACCCCGTTTCATTGTTCACAAACTTCATGATATCAATTATTCCAGTATTCTTTATTTGCCTATAAATCGGATTATCAATACTGGTTTTCCACTTTTTACTGGCTAAACCCCATTGTAACCGATTTGACGGCGGCTACTTTTTGACAAAGTCATTCACATCTGAATTTATGTTGAGGCTAACATGACTCAGCTTTGTATTAAAATCTGTCTCTAAATTAGCTAAAGTCTGCTCTATTGGGTAAATCAGTCATTCAAGCCCCGTTTTCTATCAAATTAAGACCATAATATCTTTCTAAGACACAATAAACACTAACCAATTGTTTTATAACTAATTTTAGTTTGTCTACTTTATCGGATAAAAATAAGTGAAAAATAATAGAATATCGCCTTCATTTAAGAAAATTTAAAATAACATTAAAAAACAAGTGATTAGATCACTTCCTTTCATGCTAATGAATGATTTAACGTGATAAAATCGTTTCAAACCCATAAACGGATGTAAATAAATATCTCAAAAACTCGATTTTTGATTATTTAAAAAATATTTTATCACCAAAATACTCTGGTGACGTGTTTATTTGTTTTTATTGGCTATGTTGGAGCTTAATCCTTTCCATTGCTAATTTATTGGATTAATAAACTACATTTAATACCCTAAAGCGGCCCCGGTAATAATACCAATAAATATCTCAATTTATACTTTCCTTTAATTTCAATACGTTAGATTAATATATTTCGTTACATTCTACCGCGTAAATACATACTTTAGCGGTATCTGATTACTCATTTTATGGATATTATTTGTTTCGTTCTTCACAACAGATAAATTTTTTTAATTAAATTATTTAATATAAGGTAAACAAAAATGAATAAGACTTTAATTGCATTATGCTTAGCGTTAACTACAACTTCTATTTCTGCAATGGCTGCGGATGCAGGTTCAGGTAAAATTACTTTTAAAGGCACAGTAAATAGCGGTGCATGTACAATTTCTCCGACCGATGTAAATAAAGAAGTTCAATTAGGTAGTATTGCCGCTGCTAATTTAAGTTCTGCAGGTAAAAAAGGCCCACTAAATACATTTGAATTAAAATTACAAGATTGCCAATTAGACCCAAGTGCTTCAGGTACACCATATTCTAAAGTAAAAATTACTTTTAATGGCCAACCTGATGCAACTAACGCAACTTTATGGTCAAGCACAGGTAGCGCAAATAACGTTGCAGTTTCATTCTTAGACAATGCAGGTAAAGCCATTAAACCAGGTGATACCTTAGAGCAAACACTGAAAGCGTCTGACACCACAATTATTTTATCTGCTCAAGCAGAAGCAACTGGTGCAGCAACTTCAGGTAGCATCAACTCTATCGCTAACTATGTATTAAGCTACGAATAAGATAGCCATCATACCTAAACAAAGCTTTACGCTGATTAGTGTAAAGCTTTGTATTTCCTCTATCGATTAGCATAAGAGTGCCAACATGTATTTTAACAGAAAAAATATAGGTTATATTATCTCACTCATTATGTGTGGTGGATATACGAACGCTGAAACTTTTAATATCAACGCCCTTAATTTATCTGTAGACGATAATATTGACCTAAGCTATTTTGAAAAAAATAGTTTAAGTGAAGGTTTATATGAGTCGGATATCATTTTAAATGATAAAAAAATCATCCGCGGCGAAAAAATTAAATTTATTAATAATGGTGGAATAATTGAGCCGTGTATTACGGCGCAGTTAATAAAACGTTTCCCATTAAATGAAGAGGCGAAAGAAATATTACTTTCCTCTCAAGAAAACGATTGTATTAATTTACTCTCTCTCGATCAAAACGTGGCTATCGATTTTAATGATAGCGAACAAGTTCTGAGTATTTCGATACCTCAGAAATATATGGAATCGACTTATTCTTCGTGGGTAACCCCTGAAATGCGCGATTACGGTATTGCTGGGTTAATTTTAGATTATACGATTAGCGATAATCATTTAACCCGTAAAAACGAAGAAACACGTAACCAGTTATATGCCTTCGGAAATGTGGGCGCTAACTTCGCGCAATGGCGTTTACGGGCAAATTACCAATATGAAAATAAATTGGTTGGCGAAGATGGACAGAGTAGCAAGAAACGCAACTTAGATTGGGACCAAGTCTACGCTTTTAGGGATATTACCAGCTTATCGGCGAAGTTGTTTGCCGGGGAAATTTTTATTAAATCAGATTTGTTTGATAGCGTGCGTTTCAAAGGCGTGAGCATGTTCACCGATGAAAGCATGATGCCACCGAATCTCAGGGGGTATGCGCCTCAAATTACCGGGGTTGCAGCCTCAAATGCAACGGTGACCTTATCACAAAATGGCCGTATCATCAGCCAAGTGAAAGTGCCGGCGGGTCCTTTTGTGATTAAGGACTTAAGTCAATCCATCATGGGAACCATTGATGTAACCGTAGCAGAGGATAACGGTAAAGAAACGAAATTTCAGTTTACCACAACCAATATTCCGTTTTTAACCCGTAAAGGACAAGCGCGCTACACCTTGAATTTAGGTCAACTATCCCCGAAAAATGGTACCCATGCTAACGACAATTTTATGACAGTCGAAAGCTCTGTTGGGGTGTTTAACAATACCTCTGTTTTTGGGGGAATAGTGGCGACAGCAGGAAATAAATATAAAGCCATTAACCTCGGCATTGGTCAAAATATCGGCTTTTTAGGGGCTTTTTCGGTGGATATCACCCAATCTTACGCCGATACCTTACTGGGGCATGAGAAAGGCAAAAGCTACCGTATCAACTATGCCAAAGATTTACCGAGTTTTAATGGGCAGTTGACATTAACCGGGTACCGTTTTGCCGACAGAACCTTTAACTCTTTATCCAATTTTGTTGAGCAAAACTTTGTCGACAGACAAAATACCGATACCAATAAAGATAAACATGTTTTTTCATTGTCTTACGCTCAGCAATTACCTGGGATTAATGCGAGTGCGAATATCACCGCATCCCGTAAAACCTATTGGAATGGTAAGCAAAATAACTATTTCAGTGTGGGGCTAAATAAATTCTTCGATGAAGGTATCATGAAAGGTGGGAACATATCCCTATCTTTAAACCAAGTTCGTGGAGCTAATAATAAAACAGATAACCAAGTTTATTTATCAGTCAGTAAACCGTTAAACTCTGAAAATCATAATGCATCCATATCGTATTTCGCCTCTTATAGTGACAACAACAAGCGCTATGCGAATAATGTGAATTACAGTCGTCATATTGATAGCAATACGAACTATAATTTAACTGCATCAACCCAAGATGGGTTATCGGAAGGGATGGTGAGCACATATGTATCACACAGTGCGGATGCTGGCCAAGTGCAAGTCACAGGGTCATTATCGGACTCAATGACGTCGCTGGGTATGACAGTGAGTGGCTCGGTTACCGCGACACAACACGGTATTTCAGCGCACCGTTTAACGTATCGTGACCAATCTCGCTTAGTGGTTGATGTGCCAAATGCGAAAGGCGTGATTATTGAAAATGGCAATGCGACGACGAATAGTCGTGGGTTAGCTACTATCAGTAACGTTCCGACCTACTATAATATGGAGTATAAGGTGGATGTGAACAACTTACCAGACACCGTAAACATTGATGATAATGTTTTAGCGTCTACACTCACTGATGGTGCAATCGGTTATGCTAAAATGGATGCGGATATTGGTAAATCGCTGATAACACGAATTAAGCTAGCTAATGGTCAATACCCACCATTAGGCTCAGTGGTGAAAAATAACGTAACGGGTAAAGTTTCAGGCATTATTGCTGAATCTGGCATCGTCTACTTAACTGGGTTGAACATGGGCGATCAGCTTAGCGTCAACTGGGGAGATGCACAAGCATGCACGTTCTTAGCTGACAGCCTCCTGGCTAAAAGTAGCGATTCAATTACTTGTCGTCACTAATGTGATTTCAATGGGTGAAAAAATGACATTATTTAAAAAAGTATTTTCCGTTGTTTTACTATCAAGCGTCATGAGCCAAGCGTATGCCGTCCTTGGGTTAGATAGAACCCGTGTTATTTTTAATGAAGCCGATGGCGGAACCAGTGTCGTTGTTGAAAACCAAGATACCGCTTCTTCATTTTTAGCGCAGACATGGATAGAAAACCAGAAAGGTGAAAAGCTGACTAACTCACTAGTGGCGTTACCTTTTTTACAAAAAATCGGCCCTAAACAGAAAAAACAAATCAAAATTGCCTATATGGATGGGCAAAATACCTTACCAACGGACAGGGAGAGTCTTTTGTATTTCAATGTATTAGGTATTCCACCGCAAGGTAAAGAAGCGAATGCGGTTCAATTTACTATCCAATCACGCTTAAAACTGTTTTATCGCCCAAAAGGTATTGACTACAAAGTCTCTGCCGAGAAAGATTTTCAGCGCGATTTAAAAGTCACAAAACAAGGTGGACAGATTACGTTATCGAATCCAACCCCGTTTAATATTGTGATCACCAATATCAATGTTGACCAAAGTAAGGATAAAGATTTTCCTGAAGTGCTTGTCGCCCCGTTTAGTGATTCGACCGTGACATTGAAAAACCCAGCATGGAATAGTTTTGAAGTCGCTTATATTGATGACTTTGGTGGCCTGAAATTTAATAAATACCAGTGTGCTGCAGCGCAGCCTTGCCAATTACTACCACAGCCGAAAAACAAATGAAAGTAACAGAAAATAATCAATAAAAGCACTACCAGTTATATTAGGGATAATGCTTCTAGCCGTTGGTCAAGAACCAATTGAGCAGCTTCAAGCTTGAATCCAACACTGAATAGTCGTCTTATACGTTTTGCCATGATTGTCACCCATTATGAGGAGATGATATTACCTCTGAATGGGTGACCAAATTAACTATGCCATTACAGTAATAAGCCCTTATAGGGCTAGAGCAAACCACCCGCATAGCGGGTGGTTATGATTTGTGGAGATTTTTTATTGAGCACAGACTTGCCATTAAATTATCTCACTCATTAAATACACCTGTTGATAAATAACGGTCTCCTCGGTCGCAAATGACTGCCACAATGACCGCTCCTGGGTTAGCCTTCGCCACTTTTAACGCACCGGCAACCGCCCCACCCGAGCTCACCCCACAAAAGATACCTTCAACTTTAGCTAAAGCTTTCATGGTCTCTTCAGCTTCTTGCTGGTTTATATCCAACACGCTGTCGACTAACGAGTCATCGAAGATACCGGGCAAATAACCAGGGGACCAACGACGAATACCGGGGATCTGACTCTTTTCCGCAGGCTGTAAACCAACAACATGTACCTCTGAAGATTGAGATTTTAAATAACGGCTTACCCCTGTAATTGTCCCTGTCGTCCCCATACTGGACACAAAGTGGGTAATGCTACCGTTAGTTTGCTGCCATATTTCAGGACCTGTGGTTTTAAAATGGGCCAACGGGTTATCAGGGTTATTAAATTGGTCTAAAACTTTCCCCTCACCTCTTTGTTCCATTTCCTTAGCCAAATCGCGGGCACCTTCCATACCAACAGCCGTACTCACTAAGATGAGTTCTGCACCATAGGCTTGCATTGAAGCTTGCCGCTCTTTACTCATGTTATCAGGCATGAGTAATTTCAGTTTGTAGCCTTTTACCGCAGCAATCATCGCGAGTGCGATACCTGTATTTCCACTAGTTGCTTCAATTAGCGTATCACCTGGTTTAATTTCACCCCGTAATTGCGCTTCATTAATCATTGAAAATGCCGCGCGATCTTTCACTGAACCTGCAGGGTTATTACCTTCAAGTTTCACCCAAATTTCAGCTTCAATCCCTTGTGTTAAACGCTGAAGTTTTACTAATGGGGTATTACCGATAAATTGTTCCAGAGCCGACACGTTACCATCCTTATAATTTTTATATATAAATAAGAAACAATAGAGATAAGATATTACCCCAATATTGGTACGTGAAAGTTGAAATCTCTTCACATTAATATTAGAAAAATAGATTATCTTAATGACCATTTCTGATATAGCTAATTGATATATTATATTACAATAAGCTTATAGAATTACCAGTTATATTTCACATAAAAATACAATGATTAACCCTATTTTATCAATGAGTTAGATGGATTTTGAACATGAAAGGAATTAGGCTGCATATTTTTATATACAAAGCCTAAATATCGCTAATATATGAAGAAAATAATAGAAAATATAACACCAATAATATATTTATCAGTGTTATAAATTATTGAATTTTATATTCATGCACTTTTAGCTAACTGTGGGAAAATTAATTCCTGATCCCCTTGATAAATCTTCGCCTGTTGGCTGCCTAAAAAGTAACGCTCACCTCGAGTTGGTATCGTTTTAGCAGATTGCCAAATCACTGACAACGGTTCTTTACCCCAACCTAAAGGCTGAACGGTTAATTGCCAAAAATGCCCTCTTGGCCCCGATTCGGTGACCCTAACAGGTAAACGGTGCTGCTCATCCACTTCCGCTTGTAATGAAATATCCCAAGGCCGTAAGAATACATCGACTTCACCTTGCTGAGCACCTGTATGCTTTAGTGGGAACGCATATCCATCGATATTTAATGTGGAACCTTTGATATGGGCAGAGATTTGGTTGATTTCCCCCATAAATTCAAGGACAAAACGTGTCTCTGGACGTTGCCAAATATCACTCGGTGTACCCACTTGTTCAATATGACCTTGGCTCATCACCACCACTCTGTCCGCCACTTCCATGGCTTCTTCTTGGTCGTGGGTGACAAAAACACTGGTAAATTTTAGTTCATCATGTAATTGGCGTAGCCAACGGCGTAACTCAATACGCACTTGTGCGTCGAGCGCACCAAAAGGCTCGTCCAATAATAAAATTTGCGGGTCAACCGCGAGAGCCCTTGCTAATGCCACACGCTGTTTTTGCCCCCCTGAAAGTTGTGCGGGGTAACGTGAAGCCAAATGGCCAAGTTGAACCATTTCTAGCAATTTGGTTACTTTATCTTTAATAACTTGAGCTGATGGCCGCTGTTTTCTGGGTAAGACAGTTAAACCAAATGCCACATTATCAAATACTGTCATGTGCCGGAATAGCGCATAGTGTTGAAATACAAAGCCAACATGCCTATCTTTGGCGTGAATTTTACTGACATCATGGCCATGAAAACGTAATAACCCCTGACTTTGCTGTTCAAGCCCTGCAATAATACGCAATAAGGTTGTTTTTCCTGAACCAGAAGGCCCTAATAGGGCAACCATTTCACCCGATGCGATATCCAGTGAAATATCGTTGAGTACTTGGGTTTTACCAAATAACTTACCGATTTTTTCAATTTCAATACTCATGATTAATGGACTCCTGATTCAGATTGCTGTCGACTTAAATGCCACTGCAATGCACTTTTAAGAATTAAGGTGATAATCGCCATGACTGCGAGGATCCCTGCGGCCGTAAACGCCCCTACCGTATTATAATCTTGATGCAATAATTCAACCTGCAACGGTAAGGTGTATGTTTCCCCACGAATAGCCCCTGAAACTACCGAAACTGCACCAAATTCACCGATTGCCCGGGCGTTAGTTAAAACGACCCCATACAGTAGTGCCCAGCGGATATTGGGTAATGTCACACGCCAAAACATCTTCCATCCTGACGCTCCCAGTAACACCGCAGCTTCATCTTCTTGGCTACCTTGGCTTAACATCAAGGGCACGAGCTCACGCACGACAAATGGACACGTCACAAAAATGGTCACTAACGCCATACCTGGCCATGAAAACATGAGCTGGATATCAAAACCTTCAAGCCACCCACCAAACCAGCTGTTCGAGCCATAAAAAAGTAAGTACAGCAAACCCGCAACAACAGGTGAAACCGCAAATGGGATATCCACCAAGGTGAGTAATAATTGGCGGCCGGGAAACTGAAATCGCGTTACTAACCAGGCCATCATGGTGCCAAAGACTAAATTTACCGGAACGGTAATTAAAGCGATTAATACTGTTAAACCAATGGCATGTAGCATGTCTGGGTCTGCCAGATTTAATAAAACGGTATCTAACCCTTTTTGAAAAGCCGTAATAAATATCCAAACAATTGGAATGACTAACAGTAAAAATGAAAACAATAAACCTATTGCAATTAGTAGCCATTTTCCCCAGTTAATTTGAGTACGGCTAGCGGTGTGAATTGGTGTAATTTGCGCCATTACTTGCCCCCTAACCGTTTACCAAAGCGGCTTTGTACTAAATTAACACTAAATAGAAGTAACAATGAAACCGCTAAAATAACTGAAGCCACAGCACTGGCTGCCGGGTAGTCAAATTGCTGTAGCTGACTAAAAATCATTAATGAAACAACTTCGGTTTGCCACGCAATATTACCCGCAATAAATATAATGGCACCAAACTCGCCTAAACTCCGTGTAAAGGACAAAACCGTTCCGGCTAATAAGGCCGGTGAAAGCTCTGGCAGTACCACTCGACGAAAGGTTTGCCAACGGCTCGCACCTAGGGTTTGAGCAGCTTCTTCGTACTCAGGGCCTAGCTCTTCCAATACAGGTTGAACTGTACGCACAACAAACGGAATACTGGTAAAAGCCATCGCAACCGCAATTCCCAACCAAGTATTCACGACTTTAATATCAAACTGCTGCAGATATTGCCCATACCAGCCCGAGGTTGCAAACAGGGTTGCCAATGTCAGCCCCGCTACCGCAGTAGGTAAGGCAAAAGGTAAATCCACTAAACCATCTAAAAACAAACGCCCAGGAAAACGATAACGCGTTAGGATCCACGCTAATAGCATGCCAAACACCGCATTAAACAAGCTTGCCACTAGTGCTGACAATAACGTCACTTTATACGCGGCAACCACTTGCGGGTAACTAATGACCGCCCAATATTGCTGCCATGTCATTTCCGATAATTGAATTACCAATGCGCTCATGGGTAATAGCAATATCAAACAGGTATAAAATAGACTGCTACCTAGCGTTAGCCCGAAACCCGGCAAGAAACGCTTTCCTGAACGCTCCATTAACGGCGCCCTTCTGCCATTAATTGGTCAAATTCTCCACCTGTAGCAAAATGAACCTCCATCACTTTTGGCCAGCTCTCAAATTGTGATTCAACGGTAAAGAGCTGAGTTTCAGGAAATTTAGCCTTATTTGCATTCATCACAGCTTTGTCATTCACTCGATAATTATACTGAGTGATGATTTCTTGAGCCTGTGGGCTATAGAGATAATTTAAGTAAGCTTTAGCGACGTCTTCCGTGCCATTTTTCTGTACATTTTTGTCGACCCAAGCGACAGGAAACTCCGCTAAGATATCCACTGGCGGTACAATGACTTCGTAGTCTGACTCGCCATACTGAGAGCGAATATTATTCACCTCTGATTCAAAGCTAATGAGGACGTCACCGAGCCCTCGCTCAATAAATGACGTCGTCGCGCCACGCCCACCGGTATCGAATACCTCTACATTTTTCAAAAACTGTTTCATTTGTTCACGGGTTTTTGCTTTATCATCTTTATTTTCCTGATTAAAAGCGCCCCATGCCGCAAGGTAGGTATAACGGCCATTTCCTGATGTTTTTGGATTTGGGAAGATTAGTTTGACATCTTCGCGGACTAAATCATCCCACGTTTTAATTCCTTTAGGGTTTCCTTTACGAACTAAAAATGCCATCGTTGAATAATAAGGCGAGCTATTATTTGGCAAGCGCGCTTGCCAGTCTGCTGGGATCAAATTCCCTTTCTCATGCAAAATTTGCACGTCAGTGACTTGGTTGTAGGTCACGACATCCGCTTTCAAACCTTGTAAAATAGCTAAGGCCTGCTTAGATGAACCTGCGTGTGATTGCTTAATCGTGAGTTTGTCGTCAGGGTGAGCCTCATTCCATTGCTTTTCAAATGATGGATTCAATGCCACAAATAATTCACGAGCAATATCATAAGAGCTATTAAGTAGTTCAGCGGCAACTAATGGCGAGCTCCCAAGTAATGATACCGTTGCCAAACTCGCTAGTGCTGTTTTTTTCAAAAATGATTTTTTCATTCCACACCTGTTCGTAACTAAACCCAAATGGCTAAGATTAAAACCACTGTATCTGTTTTGGTTATAACTGTGTAGCTATCAATCACCTTTTTATATACCAAATTGGAATAACAAAGAAATGAACGTCATAAGCAGGAAAATTAACTGATTTTTTAATTAGTTAGTGATATGAATGCGTTTCATTTTTAAGTTTAGCGAAGCAAAGACACCTTAAACATTTTCCCCCTCTCTCTTTTTTATACACATAATACACACTTTAAATATTGTAAGCACTCTTCAGAGTGTGTATTATGTGTATATCAGTTAACGAAATGGAGGGATCGTGCAAAGTTCGGAACTGATAAACATACTGCAAAAAAACGGTTGGAAACTTGAAAGAATAAAAGGAAGTCACCATCAGTTTTCCCACCCACATTTTTCAATTGTAATTACTGTTCCGCATCCACAAAAAGATTTAAAGATAGGCACACTAAATCACATTTTGAAGGCTGCGAAACTAAAACATTAAATAAGAAAAGCGTTCACGCATGAGCGCTATCTTTAATGGAGATAACCTAATGCTTTATACCGCCTTTATTGAAATTGATAATGATGGCAGCGCAAGTGGCTGGTTTCCTGATATTGAAGGATGTACATTCGCGGGCAGCAATATAGAAGAGGCTTACGCAGAAGCAAAATCAGCAATTGATGCTCATTTTGAATTATTGAGTGAAAAAGGCTTTGAGATCCCATTATCGAAATCTCAGCAAACGCTATTGAACCCAATACAACCTGAATATGCGCATGGGATATGGTTATTTGTGGATGTCGATATGGATAAATACGATGGCCGTACTGAGCGTATTAATATCACCTTGCCGCATCGTTTATTACATCGTATTGATGCTTTAGTGAAGGTTAATCCTGAATATGGTAGCCGTAGTGGTTTTATTGCTGCTGCAGCTCGTAAAGAATTAAAAAAAACCGATTAATACATTGAAAATAATAGATTACATAAATAATTATCAATCGCCGCATCCCTGCGGCAACTTATTGATCAAAGAGACGTCAATGTCTCAATCGACGGAGCATAGTAATAACTCCCCGAAACGGCTTTCGTCATACGTAGCAAATCATCGTATTTGCCGTCTTTTTCGCCGAACATACTTAATAATTGCTGTTCAATATTGTGTAACCTTGCACAATAAGCGATAAAAAATAAGCCATGTTTGCCGCTTGCTGTACCATATGGCAAGCTGTGACGCATAACTGAAAGCTCTTCGCCCTCTTCTTCTATCACCACGCGTGAGACATGAGAGGTGACATTGCGTGCATCTTCATCTAATTCAACACTATCTTTTTTCGTACGACCAATCATTTTTTCTTGTTCATGTTCCGAAAAACGATCCCATTTTCTCAAATCGTGTTCATAGCGTTGGACTAAAACATAACTTCCGCCTGTATCTTCACCGTCTTCGATTAATGTGACTTCTGCAATTTCTTCCCCTTGCGGGTTCTCTGTTCCATCAATAAAACCGCTTAAATCTCTGTCATCTACCCAACGGAAGCCATGAATTTCTTCCACTACAGAGATAGATTTACCAAATGCTTTTAAAGCTGCCTGCGCTAATGAAAAATTAATATCATGGCGCAGTGATTGAATATGAATAAACATATCCCGTTGAGTGGCAGGAGCAAGCCCTTTACCTAGAGTGCGAAATGGTTTCAATTCAGGGGCAGTATTTGCCTTACCGAGCTGTTTCCAGATGTCAGAACCAAACGCGATAACGGCACCAAGGCGATCATCTGGATATTGCGCTTGTAATTTGGTTAAAGCCTCGACAAAGCTTTTACATCCAGACTTAACTTCATCCAGAGCTCCCTCTTGCACTTGCGCTTCAATAAAAATACCAAAACGGCTATGTTCTTTCAAAATACCACTTTGAGAATGAGACATACGGTAAACCTCGTAAAATGAATATGTTATATAACCTATTTTTTATATAAGCGATTTTAATATTCTATCTTATCGCTATGATGTTCGCCTTGTTTTAACGCAAGGGAATATAGGTTTCCGGTCTATTATAAGAAAGAAAATTTAAGAAAGGGGAAATTTCTTTGAAAACAAGGAAAAAGAAATTTTAGTGGGAAGATATCGCCAGTATGAATAGACTTGGCGATATCATTAACGAAATGAGGTTATTTATGCCAAATAATTTGTGAGACTTGCCATGTTTTCAGGTCATTATCTGAAGGCATTAAATCTTCTGGTCCTTGCCATTTACCTGTAAAACGGTAAACCACTTTACTTGATTGCGGTGAATTACATTCAATGGTAGGAACGTCATTGACTCGCTCACCTAAGCCGCAAATACCAAATGCTTTTTGATAAATTTCGCTAAATTCAGTACCAATCGTAGGCCCCCATTCGGTTGCGATATCAGGGTCATTCACCGTAATTCGCGATACATAGCCGTGCTCTGGACCAACTATTTCTAATTTTACTTCATCATCATCCATTCCTTGGAAAATTGTGACCACATCCCCATTTTCCATTTGCATACCGCTGCGTAATGCATAGCGGTCATCCAGTTGTTTCTTAATGATATCCGCTTGCATTGGTGTAAAACTAGTCACTTGACCAAGGCCTGAGTCAGAAACCGTCAGTGGACCACTAAACCAAGTCGACGGTGAAAAAACCTTCACACCCGCACACCCTGATAACAGGGCTGCTCCACAGAGTAGAGAAGCCTTAAACAACGGCGATAATCCATTATTACTATTCAACTTTGCATGTTGGGACATATCACCCTCTTTTATGAGTCGCATAATGCATATTGTGACAATCTATTTATTAAAACATTCCCATGAATAGTTAAATAAATAGTCAATTAACTTAAAAATCCGTTTCGTGAGTTAATTTTTTCGAATAAATTAAACGTTCAGGTTGTTCTTCTTCATACAACATTTTTTCAAACATACAGATAGCCGCATCAGACTCTTCACTCACTAATAGCTCTATTCTTCCGCAGCCTCTGGCGATCAGTTTTTTTTCTAGTCGGCTCACTAGTGCGTTAGCGATACCACGGCCACGGTATTCAGGGTGAACGGCAAGGTAAACAGCAGTACCACGAATGCCATCATATCCTCCCATAATAGTGCCAACGACTTCCCCGGCAACTTCAGCCACTAAAAATAAGTCTGCCCCACACTGTAATTTGCGTTCGATATCGAGCTCAGGATCCCCTGAAAATTCATTGAGAGAACAGCGCTCCCATAGTGTCAGGACGTCTTCATAATCACTTTGCCGAAAGACTCGTATTTCCATCTTATTTGCCTGCTTAACCTAATCTTTCTGCCATTATCTCTGCTTTTACGACACAATCAATATTCAATATGCCTTTCTTCGAGCAAAAGGGTATACTTTAACCATTATTTTTTACCTATGGTTCTATTATAAAACAATGAATTACCCAGATATTGATCGTGTAAAAACCTATTTGCAAAGCTTGCAAGAGACCATTTGCCAAAAAATCACTGAGCTAGATGGTAAAGAAACTTTTCTAGAACAAACATGGGAACGCTCTGAAGGTGGTGGAGGTCGTAGCCGAGTACTAACTAAAGGGGCACTATTTGAACAAGCAGGAGTGAATTTCTCGCATATTAAAGGAGAAAAATTACCTGCTTCTGCTTCAGCCCACCGCCCTGAACTTGCAGGTCGCAGCTACCAAGCAATGGGCGTCTCTCTCGTTATTCACCCTCTGAATCCTTATATTCCAACAACCCACGCTAATGTCCGTTTCTTTATTGCTGAAAAAGAAGGTTGTGAACCTGTTTGGTGGTTTGGTGGTGGTTTTGATTTAACCCCTTTCTATGGTTTTCATGAAGATGTTATCCACTGGCACACCGTTGCTCGTGATTTATGTCGTCCTTATGGGCATGATGTTTATCCTAAATATAAAAATTGGTGTGATGAATATTTCTTCCTGAAACATAGAAATGAGCCTCGTGGTGTTGGCGGGCTATTTTATGACGACCTTAACCAAGGCGGGTTTGAGTCTTGTTTTAACTTCACTCAAGCCGTTGGCAATGGCTTTTTAAATGCCTATGTGCCTATTGTTGAAAAACGTCGAGAGTATTCATGGGGTGAACGAGAACGTCAATTCCAATTATATCGTCGTGGCCGTTATGTAGAATTCAATTTAGTATGGGATAGAGGTACATTATTTGGCTTACAAAGTGGAGGCCGAACAGAATCAATTTTAATGTCAATGCCTCCGCTTGTTCGCTGGGAATACGACTATCACCCAGAACCGAATAGCCAAGAGGCCGCTCTCTATACTGAATTTTTAATCTTAAATAAAGAGTGGGTTTTGCCATAATTAATAACATTGGTTTACAAATTAAGGTAGAAAGATAACTGTTCTACCTTTCTAACATAAAATAACAATAATTAATTTTAAAGCTTAGATATCAGGTAGTTACAAAACCATCACGACGAATTATGATTCCATTTCACCCAACTGAATGGAGTTATAATATGAATCAATCTTTAGGCCGTTCTTTACTCTCACCTTGTTTATTGGCCAATTTAGTGACTAAAGCAGGTCATAGTGACTTAAAACCAACGCTCACACATATCAATGATATTATGAGCCGAACCTATTCACATGAAGATGCCTTACTTCACCGCAATAATCTTTCATCTTGCCCTATAGATACCGCTGGAAAGCGTTATAACCGCTTTATTCGTGACGCTCAACTCCCCGTTCCATATAAGCACCACTGGCACTCCGACCTACCAATCTGTGAACGTTCAGGACTTTCTCCAGATAGTCATATGCCACATGATGACTATGCTGTCATTATGTGCGAAGACGACACTCAAGCTCCCTCAAGGCCAGCTGGGCAAGTATTTAATTCAATTGGTGTTATTCGTACCTTTTTTAAGGAAAAATTAAATATTGACCAAATTTTTGGCTGTTCTGCTGATATTAATGCGGTTATTCATTATGGAACAAACTACGCTAACGCATTTTGGAATTCTCAAGCTATTTTCTTTGGTGACGGGGATGGAATCGTTTTTGGTCCATTCTATAACGACATTGATATAATCGCTCACGAACTTGCTCATGGTTTCATTAGTTCAAAAGCTGATTTTAGATACTCTTTCCAGTCAGGAGCACTGAATGAGTCCGTCGCAGACGTACTTGGTATTATGGTAAAACAATATTTGAACAATGAAACGGCGGATACATCTAGTTGGTTGCTCGGGGAAAATTTATTTATCGACCAAATAAATGCGCCAGCACTACGTTCTATGATGGATCCAGGCGACGCTTATTATCTTTCTGACGATATTAGAGACCCACAAGTTGGCCATATGGCGCAATATCAGGATTTACCTATTTTTATTGATAATGGCGGCGTACATATTAATTCAGGCATTCCAAATAAAGCCTTTTACCTATTAGCCAAGAGCCTTGGTGGTTATACATGGGATATTGCAGGTAAAATTTGGCTTGAAGCCGTATCTGACAAACGCGTGACCTCGAAGGCAACCTTCATCGAATTTGCTGATGCAACGATCCGCGCAGCTAAGAAACTGTTTGATAATAATATCGCACAAAAAACACAACAGAGTTGGTTAGATGTTGGGTTAGAAGTCAATCTGTAATCATTAATATCGCTAGATAGCATTAAACTATTTAAGAACCATTTTCTGAAAAACTAAAGGCCGATATTAAAGAGCATTCGCTAACTCTTTCATTCAGCCTTATTAATCAAACCTGCACGTTAGCGTTTTTTCTTTTTTCTACCTGGTTGTGTAAATTTTTTACGTGTCGGGTTTTCTGTTTTTGCTTTTGGTTTACTTGGCGACGCTTGCTTTGTATTACCTTTGCTCGCAGAAGTGGATTTCTGTGGCTTTTTCAATTTTACGTCTGACTCAGATTTTTCCATCATATCAAATAATTCAATTAGTTCATCATCCGTTAAGTCTCGCCACTCACCGACAGGAATGCCGGTCAACTTAACATTCATAATGCGAACGCGTTCAAGTTTTGTGACTTCAAAACCAAAATGCTCACACATACGACGAATTTGACGGTTTAGCCCTTGCACAAGCGTAATTCTAAAAACAAAAGGCGCTTCCTTCTTAACCTTACATTTTTTAGTCATTGTACCGAGGATCGGGACTCCAGCCCCCATTCCACGAATAAAATCATCTGTAACGGGCTTATTGACAGTAACTAAATACTCTTTCTCATGAGAATTTCCAGCCCGCAAAATTTTATTCACCAAATCCCCATGGTTTGTTAGAAAAATTAACCCTTGAGAGTCTTTATCTAAGCGGCCAATTGGAAAAATTCGGGTGCTGTGATTAACATAATCAACAATATTATCTTTTTCACCACTCTCCGTCGTACTGACAATACCGACTGGCTTATTGAGTGCGATTAACACTAAATCTTCTTCATTACGCGGCTCAATTAATTGCCCATTAACTTTTACCACGTCACCAGAAAAAACTTGGTCGCCAATTCCTGCACGCTTACCATTAATAAATACATTACCCTGCTCAATATAACGGTCAGCTTCACGCCTTGAGCAAATACCACTTTCACTAATATATTTGTTTAAACGTGTAGAAGAACGAGTGTCCATAATTTCCCTCAATCTTTAATTCTTACCCTTCGTCCATCATGATGTATTCTGGTCACGTAAGGGCGATATTCTTTCTTAAAGTATCAATCTAGATAATATTAAAAAGCCGTAACAGAATAATTTTGTTACGGCTTTGTCTGTTCAATAGGGTTAATTAAACCTTCATTAACGCCTTACTGACTAACGCTTTTTCAAATGCTGCATTAAACGCTTACGCTTACGTAGCTGGGTTGCCGTTAACTTATTTTTCTTATCTGCATAAGGGTTTTCACCCTCTTTAAACAGAATTCGAATTGGCGTTCCCATCACTTGTAATGAACGACGGAAGTAATTCATCAAATAACGTTTATAGCTATCTGGTAAATCGGAAACTTGGTTACCGTGGATCACCACAATCGGTGGGTTGTGTCCTCCGGCATGGGCATATTTCATTTTAACACGGCGACCACGGATAAGCGGTGGTTGGTGCTCATCTTCTGCCATCTTCATAATGCGTGTTAATAATGCCGTTCCGACTCGACGAGTTGCTGATTCGTAAGCTTCTTGCACTGATTCAAATAGATTCCCCACTCCACTACCATGCAGTGCAGAAATAAAGTGAATACGTGCGAAATCAACAAAGCCAAGACGCAGTTCAAGCATGTCTTTTACGTGTTCGCGGTCTTCTGGCTTCATACCGTCCCATTTATTGACCGCAATCACCAATGAGCGCCCCGCATTGAGGATAAAACCAAGTAAAGATAAATCTTGGTCTGAGATACCTTCACGTGCATCAATGACTAATAATACGACGTTCGCATCTTCAATCGCTTGTAACGTTTTAATTACAGAGAATTTTTCGACTGTTTCAGTGACTTTGCCACGTTTACGAACACCTGCGGTGTCAATCAGGATATATTCACGCTCATCGCGTTCCATTGGAATGTAAATGCTGTCACGGGTTGTCCCGGGCATATCAAACACAATAACCCTATCTTCACCTAATATACGGTTGGTTAATGTGGATTTACCTACATTCGGGCGACCAACAATGGCTAATTTAATCGGTAGTGTTGTTGGGTCAAAGTCATCTTCTTCGTCTTCATCAAGCTCACCTTGAGCTTCTAACTCAGCCCAATAAGCCGCATTTTCTTCTTCTTCAGTCAGCTCAACCTCTTCTTCGTCTTCACCAATAAAAGGTTTTAACGATTGTTCGATTAACTGAGTGACACCACGGCCGTGCGATGCTGCGATAGGATGAATTTCCCCTAAGCCAAGAGAGTAAAAATCCCCGATTGCCGTTGTAACATCGATGCCATCTGTTTTGTTCGCGACTAAATATGTTTTTTTCTTGCGACTACGAAGATGTTTGGCAATACCTTCATCTGCAGGCATTAACCCAGATCTTGCATCAACCATAAACAGAACAATATCGGCCTCTTCAATGGCTTGCAAGGACTGTGCGGCCATGTGCGTTTCTACGCCTTCCTCAGTCCCATCGATACCACCCGTGTCGATAATAATGAATTCATGCCCTTCAACTTCAGCACGACCATATTTGCGATCACGAGTCAGACCGGGAAAGTCCGCTACTAATGCGTCACGGGTACGGGTTAAACGGTTAAATAACGTGGATTTTCCTACGTTTGGACGCCCTACCAGCGCTACGACGGGTATCATTCTTAGATGCCTCACAACTTTTATTAACTTAAGGAATTCTGAGGCTTTAACTCAGAAAACAAAAAAACGAAACGGCTCCTGTCTTCAGGAACCGTTGATTTTATCGATAAATTGGCGGTTTGTCAGAAAATTAACGTGTTAACAGGTAAACTGTTCCGTTTTTTGTCTGAACCATTAGCTTATCACTCGCAACAACTGGGCGACTGTGAATACCTGAGCTGTTTAATTTGTTTTGTGCAACAAACCCACCCGTATTCATGTCTAACCAATGCAGATAACCTTCTTTATCACCGACAACAAGATAGCCATTATACATTTCTGGCGCAGATAACCCACGATTTAACAGGTCTTCCTGCGTCCATAGCGTCACACCATCGCTTTTACGAACAGATAATACGCGGTCACTTTGGTCAACGAGATACAGGTTTTCACCTGACATCACCATGTCATTGATTGAGCCCAGCTCACGTTTCCACAGAATTTGACCTGAGCGCATATCCAGTGCTGCCAATGTGCCATTATAAGCAATCGCATACACTTTACCGTCATCAATAATTGGTGTCATGTCGACATCATTTAAGCGGCCGATTTCTGTCGAACTTGTCACTTGCGAAATACGTTGTTGCCAAATTAATTGACCTTGAGACAACAGCACCGCACTAACACGGCCGTTGTCCCCACCGACAATCGCAGCACCAAAAGCAACCGCAGGCGCAGATTCACCGCGTAATGACAACGATGGGGTATCCATGTTAACGGTCCATTTGATTTCACCGCTATTGACGTCTAAAGCTTGCAGTTGGCCATTACTGGTATGAATAATAACAAAATCATTACTCACTACCGGTTTAGAAAGGGCTTCACCGGCGACTTCGACATCCCAAACGACTTGGCCATCTTCTTTGTTCAGCGCAATAACGGTTCCGCGCTCTGTACCCACAAAGATTTTGTCGCCATCGACGGTTAAACCGCCTGACAATAACGCAGACAAGTTAGCAGAAAGAAAACCTGTTCGTTTAGATAAATCGACTGACCAGAGCTCTTTACCGCTATCGAGTTCAAAAGCTTTAACTAAACCTTTACGGTCTGCTGCATAAACCGCTGAACCATCCCAAACAGGTGATAATTCAGAATAAAATTGTTCAACACCATTTCCGACAGATTTATCCCAAACAATTGATGGGCTGAATTGATTTTCAACCTGTGGAAGTGGCGCCATGATAATAGAATCAGTTTCGCTGGAACAACCGGCAAGTAAAGCTGAAGCGACTAGGCCAACTAAAAGTGTTTTGCGCAACTGCATGTTTGTCGTTTCCTTTCTTCTTATGAATTAGATACGTTGTTCAACTTCAGAGTCAAAATACCTCTAATAGATTGAGAGCCTTCACTTTCTAACCCCTGAGCGTAAGCCGCTTTTGCACCTGCTTTATCGCCCTTGTGGAGTAAAGCATCACCACGGACATCCTGTGCCGTTGCTTGCCATGACTTACTTTTAATATTTGCAACTGATGCTATCGCACCGTCCGCATTACCTTGAGCCAATTGAACTCGCGCTAAACGCAGGTTAATTAAATCTTGCATATCCGCGGTTTTTGCCTTCGCTAGTGCATTGGTCAAAGCAGTTTGTGCGTTAGCCAAATCACCTTTATCCACAGCGATTTGCGCAAGCTCTAAGCCCATCATCGCACTGTATACATCGTCAGTTTCAGCTGCGAATTTTTGCGCTGCAACAATACTTTGTTCTGAACCTGAACGTAACTGAGTGTTTACTGCTTCAAACTTTTGAGCGCTTTCTTGCAGTACATTGGTTTTATGTGATTGCCAGTAGTTCCAACCAAATACACCACCCACACCAATTACGAGGCCAACAACTAATGCCACGCCATTATTCGCAAAGAAGCGTTTAATCGCATCGACTTGATCATTTTCGTTTGTATAGACTTCCACTTGTCTCTCCTTAACCTAATAACTCGGCGATGCGTGACGCCATAAGTTGCTGCGAAATGGTTTCTTGTACGCCTGTGCGTAAATCTTTCAATGTGACTTGGTTATTTTGAATTTCATCTTCCCCCAAGATCAGGGCAATTTTAGCGCCTTGTTTATCCGCTCTTGCTAACTGTTTCTTGAAGTTACCACCACCGTGGTTAGTCATTAACCGCAGTGTCGGTAGTGCATCACGCACTTTTTCGGCCACTAATATCGCTGCTTGCTGGCTATTTTCGCCAAATGAAGCAAGATAAACATCAGCCACTGAAGCATCCGCTGTAAATTCAGGATTCACTTCTTGGACTAATAACACCATGCGTTCCATACCCATGGCAAAACCCACCGCAGGTGTTGCACGACCGCCTAATTGTTCAACTAAGCCATCATAACGGCCACCCGCGCAAACTGTACCCTGTGAGCCCAACGCCGTTGTTACCCATTCAAAAACAGTGCGGTTATAGTAGTCAAGACCACGAACTAAACGCTGATTAACACGGTATTGAACGCCAGCGGCTTCTAACAGCTTGCATAAGCCATCAAAGTGCTCACGTGATTCGACATCAAGGTAATCAAACAGTTCAGGTGCATCATTCAATAAAGTCTGAACGTCTTGATTTTTGGAGTCCAAAACACGCAGAGGAT
Organism: Providencia sp. PROV205; assembly: GCF_028479505.1. Lineage (NCBI taxonomy): Bacteria > Pseudomonadati > Pseudomonadota > Gammaproteobacteria > Enterobacterales > Morganellaceae > Providencia > Providencia sp. PROV205. The sequence goes on from NZ_JAMPNU010000013.1 coordinate 36,996, forward strand.
TTGTGTACATCCGGCGTTTGCAATCTTCATCCAGCTTGTCTTTATGCTGTTCTAAGAAAGCAACTAAGGCCTCACGGTAATTAGCACGCGCTTCTAATGAGCCAATCGAATTCAGCTCTAATGTCACATGCTCACTAATACCTAATGCTTTCCACCAGCGCGCTGTCATTAAGATGACTTCCGCATCAATGTCAGGACCCGCAAGACCAAACACTTCAGCACCTAATTGGTGAAATTGACGGTAACGGCCTTTTTGTGGGCGCTCATAACGGAACATTGGCCCTAAATACCACAAACGCTGTTCCTGATTGTACAGCAAACCATGCTCAATACCGGCACGGACACAACCTGCGGTATTTTCAGGGCGTAATGTCAGACTTTCATCATTACGGTCATTGAAAGTGTACATTTCTTTTTCAACGACATCCGTCACTTCACCTATCGCTCTGCGAAATAGCGGGGTCTGCTCTACAATCGGGGTACGAATTTCACTAAAACCATAACCCTGTAAAATATTTTTTAATGTTGCTTCGATTTTCTGCCATACACGCGTGTCAGCTGGTAAGTAATCATTCATGCCGCGAATGGCTTGGATATTTTTTCCCACTTTATTTCTCTATTTTCAGAATTACATAAGTTTGATTATAAGAGCGAAATATCATCTGGTTCAATCAACAAACACCAATTACTGATACTAATCGGGATTTATCTGTCAATTTGTACGGTGAGCGACCGATTTTAGAAAAAAATGCGGATAATTGATATAGCGTTTGTTCTAAATATGCCAAACGACACAATGAATCGTTTGGCACTAGATTAGACAAAATTAATCTTTTAAGTTGACTTCAATCCGCTTGCTTTCATCCATCATCGCTGCTTTGGCTCGAATTTTAGCTTCTAACTGGTCGATAATGTTGTCATTATCAAAGCGCTCTTTTTGACGTTTACCGTCTTCATAGAAACCACTCTTGGTTTTTGCGCCTGCAACACCTAGCGTGGACACTTCCGCTTCACCGGGACCATTAACCACACAACCAATAATCGACACATCCATTGGTGTAATGATATCTTCTAAGCGCTGTTCTAACTCATTCACCGTGCCTATCACATCAAACTCTTGCCGTGAACAAGTTGGACAAGCAATAAAATTAATACCACGTGAACGAATACGCAGTGATTTTAAGATATCAAAACCGACTTTAACTTCTTCAACCGGGTCCGCCGCTAAAGAAATACGCAAGGTATCACCAATACCCTCGGACAGTAGCATTCCTAAGCCAATTGCCGATTTTACTGAACCTGCACGTGCACCACCGGCCTCGGTGATCCCTAAATGCAGTGGTTGATCGATTTTATTCGCTAATAAACGGTAGGAGCCGACAGCGAGAAATACATCTGATGCTTTTACACTGACTTTAAACTGGTCGAAATTCAGTCTATCTAAGATATCCACATGGCGCATTGCTGACTCAACTAAGGCTTCAGGTGTCGGTTCGCCATACTTCTCTTGAATATCTTTTTCAAGGGAACCACCATTGACCCCAATGCGAATAGGAATATTGTAATGGCGTGCACAATCAACCACTTGGCGAATTCTTTCTTCGCTACCAATATTACCTGGGTTAATACGCAAGCAATCAACACCGTATTCGGCCACTTTTAATGCAATACGATAGTCAAAATGGATATCAGCCACCAGAGGAACACTAACTTGCTGTTTAATCAACTTAAACGCTTCTGCCGCATCCATCGTAGGAACAGAAACGCGAACAATATCCACACCAACACGCTCAAGTGATTTAATTTGGCGGACTGTGGCTTCGACATCAGTTGTGCGGGTATTGGTCATTGATTGGACAGCGATAGGTGCGCCATCGCCTACTGGTACGCTGCCTACATTAATACGAGTGGATTTACGTCTTTTTATCGGTGATTCATTATGCATTTTTGTTTAATTCTCCGAACGTCCATGTGCTCTTTGTTACCGTGGTACTCTTTGCTACCGAGGTATAGTTTTAACGATTATTTTTATACGCTCAACTATACACAAGAAAGCAAACCATAGCCTATCAAAAAAGATGTTTTCGGATATAGTTTGCTTCTTTTTGTCTTTCTAATTTAGGCTTCAGGTAACTTCAATTTTGCCGGACGTTTCGCTTTGATGAAGCGGCTTAAATCAACGGCATTACCTTGGAACTGTACAGTGACATTTGCTGGTGCACCGATGTTCAGACGATAAGGCTGCGGGCCATCAAGCTCCAGCTTATCGCCATTGTTTTTGGTGCCACTGAATAAGATTTTATTATTCGCGTCACGAATTTCTAACCAGCACTGGCCAGTAAAGTTTAAGACCAAAGCTTGGCTGCTAACAGCAACAGGGTCAGTCGTTTCTGTGTTTTGTGTTCTATCTAATGCAACAGAAGATTGCGGTGCATTAGGTAATGGAATGGTTCTGACAGGCTCGGTAATCGGGTCTGTGGTTAATACAGGCTCTTGAACTTGTAATTCAAGCGCATTTTCCTGTGCGGCAGGGGCAGTGTCAGTTGAGACAATTTCTGTTGAAGTCGACAATTCAACCGGCGTTGTGCTGTTATTTTGCTGAGACAAAATCAAATCATTTTGATTTGCAATTGAAACTAGCTCATTTTTCTGTGCGTTATGATCTTGCCACCACCACACACCAACCATTGCAATCAGCACAATCACAATCAACCACGTCAGTTTCATTAGCCAACCTTCACGCTTTTTACGTTTTTTCCCTAAAGAATAGCTTTGCATAGGAGAAACTTTGGCTAATGTGACAGGTTCTTCCGTTTTCAAATACGTTTTTAATTCGTTTTCTGATATGCCGACCATTCGAGCATAAAGGCGAATATAACCACGTAAAAATGTCGGTTCTACACCAGCGGGAGCAATATCTTGTTCTATCTCTTTTACCGTACTGATTTTAAGGCATAATCGTTCTGCAACAATATCTTGGGTTAGCCCCATGCGCTCACGTGCTTGCGTCAATAATTGTCCGACTGTCGTCGTAGTCTGTTCGGTATTATTTTCGATAGTCATTTGCTGGCAACACTATTTCCAAGTTTAAAATATATAAAGCAAACATTGAGCAGCTTTATTCGTCAATAATTTATCATCATGTTGAAACAACAATTAAATTTTTCTTATTGCTTCTACTATTGTAGGTTAACAAGGGCGTTTTGCCTAACTCTAAAACGCCCTAAATCATAACCTAATTCACTAATTCAAACATATTTATAAATCAGACTGTTTTTACCTTAATAGGTTCCCCTGCTAAGCGTTTTTTCAACGTTCGCTTCGTTCTGTCAATCACGTCACCAGCAAGTTGCCCACAGGCAGCGTCAATATCATCACCGCGTGTTTTGCGCACTATCGTGGTAAAACCATAGCCCATCAACACTTTACAGAAGCGGTCGATACGACTATTCGAACTTCTACCGTAAGGGGCCCCTGGGAACGGGTTCCACGGGATTAAGTTAATTTTGCTCGGTGTGTTTTTTAAACATTCTGCTAATTGATGAGCTTGCTCAACACTGTCGTTCACGTGATCTAACATCACATACTCTACAGTTACTCGTCCTGCATTCGCATTCGATTTGGTTAAATAACGATTCACGCTGTTGAGGAAAGTTTCAATATTGTATTTTTTATTAATTGGAACAATATCGTCGCGAATATCGTCTGTTGGTGCATGTAGTGAAATCGCTAATGCAACGTCAATCATATCCCCTAGTTTATCTAATGCAGGTACAACCCCCGAAGTGGAAATCGTGACACGGCGCTTAGATAAACCAAAACCGAAGTCATCTAACATAATCTCCATTGCAGGGACGACATTATTCAAATTCAGTAATGGTTCGCCCATTCCCATCATTACGACGTTAGTAATTGGACGACGTCCGCTGGATTTCAGTGAACCAATAATTTTTGCAGCTCGCCAAACCTGGCCAATGATTTCGGAAACACGTAAGTTACGGTTGAAACCTTGCTGTGCCGTAGAGCAGAATTTACATTCCAGTGCACAACCGACCTGTGAAGAGACACACAGTGTTGCCCGATCTGCTTCTGGGATATAGACGGTTTCAACCAGTTGGTCACCCACTTTGATGGCCCACTTGATGGTGCCATCTGATGAACGTTGTTCATCAGCGACTTCCGGTGCACGGATTTCTGCAACTTCTTTCAGTTTTGCTCTAAGGACTTTATTAATATCGGTCATTTGGTCAAAATCATCATAGCAATAATGATAAATCCATTTCATGACCTGATCAGCGCGGAACGGTTTTTCACCCATTTGAGCAAAAAATTCGCGCATTTGTTTGCGATTTAAATCGAGTAAATTGGTTTTTTGGTTCGTTTTTTCTGGTGTGACAGAAATAGCGGAAGAAGTTGCACATTGTGCATCTGTCGTCATATCAGACATGGTGTATTGCCTCGTTGTTACACTTTCGGCAGTGCTATTGATGAGTATAGCACGACGTAATTTTTGCAGTCTTAAAAATATAATCGCCCCGCTAATCATAGCAGGGCGTCGCATTGTACAAACTTTATAACAATAATGCTAATGCATTAGTTAAAGAAGTCTTAGCGTGAGCAGATTTCATCCGCAGTGAAGAAATATGCGATTTCACGTGCCGCAGATTCTTCAGAGTCTGAACCGTGAGTTGCGTTTTCAGTGAAGCTGTCCGCGTAGTCTGCGCGTAAAGTACCCGCTAATGCGTTATCTGGGTTAGTTGCGCCCATCAGGTCACGGTGACGTTGGATTGCATTTTCACCTTCTAACACTTGCAGCATGATAGGGCCTGAAGTCATAAATTCAACCAGACCTTCAAAGAAAGGACGGCCTTTGTGTTCAGCGTAGAAGCCTTCAGCTTGCTCACGAGTCAAATGCATCATTTTAGCAGCGATAATAGTGAAACCGGCGCTTTCAAAACGGTTGTAGATTGCACCAATAACGTTTTTCTTCACAGCGTTTGGTTTAATAATAGAAAATGTACGTTGAACAGTCATAAATAACCTCTTAGCGATTCATTAGGCCTTTATTCTTTATTCTTCCCTGTAACTTAGGATGTAAGAACTTAAAATAGGCATGTTGTAGTTTTTTATATTATTTCTAATTCTATTGTTAGACCTTTAGACCTCAAAGGCAACCCTATCTAGGAAAAAGAAAAATAAGGCGATGATTATAGGGGCTCTGATTACAATTTCCTACAGTCACAACAACATTTTGTTAAACTTTTTATAGCAAAAAACACTATTTTTTCGGGTAAGTCACGTTTTTCATCTATTACTTCACTCTAAAGCTTATTGCCGTTACTTGGCCGCTTAAATCTAATACTGAAATTTGGTAGCTTCCACTTTTATCGAGTGTTAGCAAAATAGAACCGTTTTGCTCGGTTGTATTCACTTGTTCTCCGTTTAAAAACCACCATTTCTGCCCTTGCCCACCCTGTGTGACTAAACGCAAGTCTAAGCTAGTTTTACCAGGTAAACGCTGTAATACTTCACCATCACGTATACCAGAAATCAATAATGGCGGCATTTCTAACTTCATAGGAGGACAAACTGAATCCGCTTTAGGTAACCGATTTTCCCGTTTTTCACTGTTTGGTAACCATGACTCCACCGTAATTGGCCATAAATGCACTTCTTTTTCTTGGGCATTCGGGCAATCAGCCGCAACTTGGAGCCCTTTCTCATTGACCCAAATTTTTTGCCTTAATCCTAATAACGACTCTTGGTCTCGCGCCATTAAAGTCGGTGGGATCGTATTATCCAAGATCCAGCTAAGACGCCTTTGGCGGCAATTATTGTCATCTTTCAGCAATGCTGTGCCACCCGGCCAGCAAATCACCGCTTGGCTTACACTGGCAGGTTTCACATCTTTTGGTAACGGCTCATGTGATTGGTAAATTTTGCTCAGTAACATGCCATTTATTTGATTCATAATAGGGATCGCTGTGGCGAAACCTAACTGCCCTGCAACAGGCGTGGCATCAGGCCGCCCAACCCAAACACCGATGGTATAACGTGGATTAACACCAATCGCCCACGCATCACGATAACCATAGCTGGTCCCTGTTTTCCATGCCAAATTTATTTGCCCTGATAAATTAGGATCCGGTACAGGACGAGCTTCCCCACCCATAATTCGGCGCACTATCCATGCTGCGCCCGGTGACATCAGCGCTCTATCACGAATTTCATCGGTGGGTTTAAAGCGCAGCGGTGACACATTACCTTTTCGCGCAAATGCGCTGTAAGCGGAAACCAAATCTTCCATCCGTGTAGCTGTCCCGCCTAAAATTAGCGACAAATTTGGCTCGCTGCCTAACGGAAAGCGCAGTTCAGTCCCAACATTGCGGAGTTGAGCCGTAAATCGTTTACTGCCATACACATCTAACAACTGCACTACGGGTAAATTCAATGAGCGAACTAATGCATCGCTGACACTCACAGGGCCATTAAAACCACTGTCAAAGTTACCGGGACGATAATCATTAAAGCGCCGCGGAACATCTTGTAATAACGATTCCGCGTGGATGAGCCCATCATCCATCGCTAATGCATATAAAAATGGTTTTAACGTTGAGCCGGGGGAGCGCCAAGCGCTTACCATATCGACATGCCCAAAACGGCTATCATCTTGGAAATCAATGGAGCCAATATACGCTTTCACGGCCATATCCGTATGATCGACCACCAAAATCCCAAGTGACGTTTGTTTTGGCAGTTGGTTTTTCCAATTCATTGCCATATCTTCCAGCTGCCTTTGTAAGCTGGCATCGATAGTGGTTTCAATGATGGACTCTTGCGTCCCCTTGGTCACCCGCCTTGCCAGCAAGGGGGCTGAATGTGGATTCTTTCGCGGTGCTAACCAAATCTGTTCTTGTTTAATATCAGTAACTTTTTCAGGGCTCCAGACCTGGTATTCCTCTAACCGGTCTAACACCTTATCACGAGCGGCTTGTGCTCTTTCTGGATAACGGTCTGGCCTTAAGCGGCTAGGGGCTTGGGGTAAAACAGCAAAGAGAGCCGCTTCACTCGCTGTCAATTTTGCCGGTGACTTATTCAAATATACCCAGCTAGCGGCGCCAATCCCTTCAATCGTTCCGCCATACGGAGCGCGGTTTAAATACATCTCTAAAATTTCATCTTTTGAATAGTGGTACTCAAGCTGAGCCGTACGCCAAAGTTGTTTTAGCTTACCACCCAATGTTCTTTCATGGGGGTCAATTAACCGCGCAACTTGCATCGAAATGGTACTACCGCCTGACACAATGCGCCCAGAACTCACAAACTGCCCCGCAGCCCTAACTAGCGAAAACGGGTTTACCCCCGGATGGCGATAAAAATGGCGATCTTCATAGGTTAATAACGCTTCAATAAAATCAGGAGAAACCTCCTCGAGTGTAACCGGAAAGCGCCAAATACCCTCTTTGTCTGCAAAGCGCCACAATGGTGTGCCATCCGCTGCAACCACGGTTCGTGCCATTTCAATTTGCTTAATCGGCAACGGCCAGATTTTATCAGCCGCTAGAAAAGCCAGTGGCAAAATAATGACCAACAGAACCAGTGTAATGCCTGTGCGGCGTAACCATTTTTTCATTGATGGGAGTACCGAAAATAAATTAAAAGAGCCCTTATATCTTGAGTATTAATATAAGGGCTTTAAGAGGAGATTAACGAACGATTTCTAATTGGCCATCAGAATAGCCAGTCGCACGCCAGTCAGGGACATACATTGATTCAACTTGTGGTACTGGAATGCTATACACACCCGGTGTCACTGCCCGCGCTAAGTAGACTAATGTCGTTGGTCGATATTGCTGTACTTCAACGGCAGCCACAAAACGGTCATCACGGTATTCCATATGGCGAATTTGTGATTGTTGCATATCATCAATCAGTTCTTGCAGGTTCGGTGCAGATTCACTCAAATTAGCGCTACTGTTCGCTAAATTTTGGTTTTCTAGTTCTAAGCCCGCTGGCAGCAAGTCAACCACTAGCGCATCTGGCACACTTTGGGATGCCTGAACTTCCAGCTTAACCACCACCATTTCACCGCTTCTTAATCTATCTAATGAAATGCGATTGCCTTTCATATCATAGTAACTACGGCTGATACCTAATACGTTCGAACTTGGTTTCGGTGAATGTTGCGGATACCCCACTACGTTTAAGCGTGTATACAGGGTATTGGTTCCACTGTTTTCGATGCTATAGCCTGTTTCTAATTGGCCTTTACTCAGGAACTCACTCACAGGTTTATCTGAAACCATCGGAGGTTCTTGGCCATTAATCGTTGCTTTCCATGGAGCTTCACTTTCATTTAAGTAGAAACGGCCCGCTAAGTACAACGCGTTGCTCTCTTGTGTCGAGAAATAACGTTGAGAAGTCAAATTATTAGACAAAGTTTGCAGTTTTTGGTCGCGCGATTTTGGCATTAAATTATATTCATTTAACAGCGCAACAATCATCGCATCGTCACGGATCACTGAGCCGTAATCCCCGACATAACTGTAGCGATTACGCTGTTTTTTCAGCCCGTCAATCACCGCGCTCTCACCACGTGATTTATCCCCCATCAAGTTCAACGCAACGCCTAACTGAACAAGTGGTAAGCCACTCGCGGCATGATCTCTTTGGTTATAAAGTTGACGTAATGCACCTAGAGGTGCTTTTTGCTGTGACGCCAATACTAAGCCTGCATAAGCTTGGGTTGCGAAACGCGCGCCTGCCTGATTTTCCGTATAAGGATAATTGATTTGGTTGCCATCTTGTAAATAGCTCAATAAGCGCGTGTTTGCGTTACTGATAGCTTCTTGGGGAACCGTAAACCCACGTTGATTCGCTTTATTCAAGAAATCCGCTGCATATGCGGTTAACCAATACTCTTCGCGGCCGTTTCTATCCCATAACGAGAAACCGCCATCATTACGTTGCATACTTAACAAATGCGGAATACCAATTTCAATCGCTTTATGGCGGTCTGCATCCGTCTGCGTTTTAATCCCTATCTTATTCAGCTCAGCTTGAGTTGAGAATAATGATGGATATAACCCGCTGATAGTTTGCTCCAAGCAACCATATGGGTAAGCAAATAACTCTCTAATATAACGAGAAACATCTAACGGTGGACGGCTCGTTAATAGCACTTGCCCTTCAATGGTATCTGGTTGTAGGCCCGCAATCTGGTTAATTGGCAGTGCCCATGAGGTACCTGGCTCAATAGCGGTTGCAAACGAAACGGTTTCTGCCGGTTGTGCCGGACGAACGCCAACTTTCCAACTGTTGCTGTAATCTTTATTGGCTTCGCCTTGAATGTTAATGCCATTAATGGTCATCGACACTTCGCCTTCACCAAAGCCGTAGTCTGCTTTGACCGGTAAGTTAATCGTGGTGCGTTTGCCTTTCGGTAACGCTAACTCACGGCTACTGACACCATCAAGTTTCACCATTCCTGATGCCTTGAAGTTGACGGTCACATTCTGCGTGTTATCCGTCATATTGGTCAAATCAAGTGCAAGGTAAGACTTATCACCGCCAGCCATAAATCGTGGCATCGACATTTGTGTCACTAATGGTGCCGCGACAATCACTTTGCTATCTGCATGGCCGAACTCTTTTTCATTCCATGCTTGCGCCATCACGCGGAGTTCGCCATTAAAATCAGGGATAGCAAGGCTAATTTCACCCTCACCATCTTTATTTAATGTGACAGGCTTAGCCTGCTCAGCAATAATTTGCACTTCAGTGAGTGGCTTCATACCACCACGCTCTAATGCCGCCTCTTCGCTGTCACCACCAAAGCGCAGGTTAGCAACCTTACCTTGGCCTTCAATTAAGTGACCATAAACGTCATATTGGTCAACACTATAGCGCTTACGGCCAAAGAAAGCGTCATACGGGTCTGGAGTTTTGAAATCCGTGATATTCAATACACCAGTATCTACCGCTGATAACAACACATTCACTTTTTCAGGTAATGGTTTTCCGTCTTGTGCGGTCGCTTTAATTTTTACCGTCAAGTCTTGATTAGGACGCATTTTGTCTGGCGTCGTTAGAGCCAACGCTATTTTACGGTTCTCATCTGCAATCGGTAAATGCAACACACCCACCGCACGTTTCACCGTGGCTTCTTTAGAGTCATCTCCTGGGCGAACCACAACTGCTGAGACGTAGAGGTCATGACGAGCCCACTCTTTATTGACTGGAATTTCAACGTCTAAGCCCTTTTCTGGCACGTCGATTTCTTCCCACCACAGTGGGCCATTACTCGACTCGAGCAATATATATCCTTTACCTGCTTTAGGGGATTCAATGCGAACTTTGGCTTTTTCACCCGGTAAGTACGCGGGTTTATTTAGGCTAAGTTTCACTTGGTCAGGGCGAACTGAACCACTTCCCCCCGTATTATCTTGCCATGAATACCCTGCCCAGAACTGGACACTCGACACGAGCTGATTTTCTGGGTTGACGACTTCTAGGCGGAATGCGCCCCAATCCACAGGGAAAGACACTTTCGCAGTCCCGTCTTTGGCGATGACAATATTTTCATTCGCCATAACGAGGTCTTTTTGGTCATAATTTGAAGACCAGCCACCACTTTCAGACCAACTCCAGTAATAATCACGGCGTTCGTACACTAAACGCGCTGTTAAGTTTTCTGCCGCCAGTTTATTACCCGCCGCATCTGCCATGACTAATTCAAACTCAGCAAGCGAGTTTTCATCCACATTATGGCGTTTGACATAACGGTCTGTGCGGTAATCATAAATTTCTTTCTTAGCAAATAATGGGCGAATACCGACCAATTTTTCCGCCGGCCAAATGGCTTGCTCAGCACGACGCGTCACTGGACGGCCACCTGCTTCAAGCAAACTTGCTTGTAAAACAGCTGAAATCGGTGAACGTGTTGAACTCCAATTACTGTTTGGAATTGAAATCACCGTTTCACCGTTGCTGTCCAGCGTCAGGTCAAACTCATCCAACTTACGTGGTAAACCCTCTTCGTTGACAGCACCAAATTCAAAGCCCGGTAATTTTGCTACCGCTTCACGATTGGCCTTTAACACAATTTGGCCTTGTAACTGGTTATCTGCCGCTGGCGCACCATATAAATAACGCCCTTGAATATCAAAATCCACGGATTGATCAGTTAAACGCGGCACATCGCTACCAACGATTTCTAGCGCCATACGTTCAGGCATGAAATCTTCAACATTAAATTTGTAATAACGCAGTGGCGAACCATCACCTAAATCAAAGCGCAGTGACCAACCGCCTGTCTCTGCATTTTTAGGGATTTCAAATTGATATTGATATAGCCCATTTTGGTTTTCTTCCGGCTGCCAAACAAAGCTACGAACCACTTGCCCATCCGTTTTTAATACATCAACTTTAACTGGTTGAGTTTTAACCGGATTACCATCACCATCACGCAATAAACCATTGACCAGTAGCAATTCACCCGGACGATATAAATCACGAGGCCCAAAGGTGAAAAATTGTTTTGCGTAGCCTTCCGGCCCTGAAATGTCGAATTCAGATAAATCAAGTGCAGGCTGAGTTAAATCAATCATACTGGTTTGCCCTTCGTGGGTTGCCAGTAATAATTTTCCACCCGCTAATTTATCTAACTGGGCATGACCATCGCCATCTGTCGTGCCTTTTGTCACTAACTGGCCTTTTTCATCCAAAATACGCAGCTCAACACCTTTAATTGCGGAGCCTTTCGCTAAGGATTGGGTGAAAATGTCGACACGGTCTTGGTAACTGTGTAGTGACACACCAATATCACTCAATGTGAAGACGGTCGCAGGGAATTGATAACTATAGCTGCCTGCTTTTTGCATGATGGCCAAATATACGCCATCTTGCTGCAACTCTTTGACATCTTTGAGTGGCAGCAAAATGGTTTGGCGGGTATTTTTATCTGGGTTTAAATCAAAGCGGCCGGTATAAGCCAGCTCCACTTTGTCGAGAAACTCTTCTGAATACCAATACTCATAATTACTGCGATATTGCCACTGCGCTAAAAATTGTGGCAATTGCTTTTCATCTACACGGAAGAAATTGACGTCGACTTTATCAACGTTCAAGGCTATCACAGGTAAGCCTTGGGCGACCTTGCTCGGTAATAAGGAGCCTTTACTTGCAAAACCAACCGTTGGGATAATTTGTGCTGTGGTCAGTTTTTTCTCAAAACTGTCGGTCGTTGTACGCTCATTAACCGCTTTAATACCTGGGTTAATGGTTAAATTTAATTCTTTAGAGGGTGGAAGGTGACGGAAGCGTAGTTCCATCTGGTTATCAGACAGCTCCCAAGCTCCATCCAATTTTCCTGATTTAACATCAATAAGGTTAATAAACTGGCCGAAGTCTTGGTTGGCTTGCAATGGCACGGAGAATGTCACCACCATGGCACTTGCACCATCAAGTTGTAATTCAGATGCATCCAAAATGGTTAAATCTTTCCCTGCATATTTTTTTACCATTTCTTCAGCGGAAAGTTTCGGTGCTACTTTTTTCTGTTCTGCAACTGGCGCTGTTTTGGTTTGGTTTTCTGGCGCTGTTGTTGAAACATTTGGCTCATTTTTGGTTGTTTCATCTGCATTATCACAACCGGCCAATGCCACGACCGATGCTAACGCAAGTGCTAAATAACGTTTTTTGGTTTTTAGACCCGCCAATGAAGCCCAACTTGATTGTTGTTTCATTACCGCCCGCCCTTTAATTAGTTAAAATGTATTCTATTTTTACGGTTTTAACAGAAGGTTAAAACCACACTATATACGTTTAAATCGTTTAAAATACACACAGATAAATGCTGCTGATAGTGTTTTAATTATCAATATAATTTAACAGAATGTAATAAGAACACCTATCAGACAAAACGGAAAAAATGATGGGAGAGAAAAACAGAGAAATGAAATAATATTTTTTAAATAGTAAGCAGAATATATATTTAATTAATGACCAATATGCATTTTATGAGTGAGAAAAGTATTTTCCTCACTCTATACATGAAATTATTAGGTATTTTTTACTGGGATTGTATCTCGTAAGAAGCTACCAAGACGACGCTGATAAAAAGGTTGAACGTGTTGAGTAATAAAGTGGCTAACACCTTGCTCATTTTCATTCACCACACAAAAATCAATAGATTCGTCATCAGCTAAGAACTCACAAGCAAGTGTTCCCGCCTCATGAATAATGGTATCAATATTTTCCGCTCCTGCGGTAAATTCCAATGCTATCATTAAGATAGGCGTTTCTTGCGCGTCATCGTTCTCTATTGCGGAAACCATAAAACCGCGTCTAACCACTTTGTATTGTTTAAAAAATTCAGTCAGCGCCTCAACAATGGCTTGTGGCTGTTCTTCTAACACACTTAATTTAAGTGATGAACCTTTTGGCACGGTTAATTCAGTAAATTGGATCTCAGTTTCTTGGTTGGAACTGTTATTATTCGATTGCTGCGACATTGCCAATCCCCTGCTATTAAAAAGAATCGCTTATTATACTCGCAAATACGTCAAGGTAAAAAAATAGGCACGAAAAGTCACCTTCCCGTGCCTGTTATCAATCAAACATTCGCTACTTTGATTTACTGATTAATAAGTTAGCCAATGTTCTTACACCTGTACCCGTTGCGCCCTCAGCCCATAAGCTAACAGCGGATTTACGGTAAGTCGCGGAGCAGTCAATATGCACCCAATTTTGACGATAATTTTCAACAAAGTGCGATAAAAAGGCAGCTGCTGTACTTGCACCCGCGGTATGAGATGGCGCTGCAATGTTGTTTAAATCGGCAAAGCCTGACGGTAATTGTTGGCGATGGAATTCAGCTAATGGTAAACGCCAAAATAATTCGAACTCTGCATCTGACGCATTCATTAAGTCAGCGACTAACTTATCATCGAAGCTCAATACTGAATGGTAATCATTACCCACAGCCATTTTCGCTGCGCCTGTCAAGGTTGCTGCATCGATGATCAACGTTGGTTTTTCTTTGCTCGCATCAATCAGGCCATCGGCTAGTACTAAACGACCTTCCGCATCTGTATTCATAATTTCAACGGACTTACCATTACGGTAACGAATAATATCACCCAACTTGAATGCATTGCCGCTAACCATATTGTCAGCAATGCACAGGAACATTTTCACGCGTTTTTGTAAGCCACGCGAAATCGCCAATGCCAATGAACCCGCTAATGTTGCAGCACCGCCCATATCCGCTTTCATTGAATTCATTGAAGAGGAAGGTTTGATGCTATAGCCACCTGAGTCAAAGGTAATACCTTTACCCACTAACGCAGCAAAAACAGGGGCATTTGGGTTCGCACCTGGGTTGTAATCTAACGCTAAAAAGACCGGTGGACGACTTGAACCGCGACCAACCGTATGAATACCGGTATAACCTTGTTCTAATAAATCATCACCTTTAATAATACGGTAACTAATATCTTGTGCGCCCACCGTGCAGAGTAAATCAATGGCGCGTTGTGCTAGTTGCTCTGGCCCTAACTCTTCTGCCGGTGCATTAATGACATCACGTACCCAATCAATGGTACGAATACGGTTTTCTAACTCTTTACGATCCGCTTCTGGCAATACAGGCCATTCAATCGTTCTAGCCCCTTTTGGTGCACGAAAACCTTGCCAAAATGCCCAGCTTTTTTCTAAATCCCAGCCTTCGCCAGCCAAAGCAACATTGCGGATCCCTTGGCCATCTAATTTACGGCCAGCGCTTTGTACTGCACATAATTTACCTGCATGTTTCAGGTGGATTGTCATCCCTTTATCGCTAGAGCTTAACAATGCGCCTTCGCCCCAACAAGGTGCAGCTGGCTCACAAGAAATCATTACTGGCATAATTTGTTTTGTCATCGTTTTTCTCACTTTGTCTATTTTTGCAGACAGCAAAAGCCCATTTATTCTGTCAGCAGATGGCATTACCTTAACTGATAAATGCTAATAGGGATATCATTATAGTGCTGATATAAAATAAAAAACCGAGCACTATTTCTAATAGTCGCTCGGTCTTTAGAATAAATCCCTCGTTATTCGAATTCATCCAGCCAAACTAACAAAATCGCTTCTAGGATTTTTTCATTCGATTTTTGCGGATCATCATCAAATTCTTCTAAATCGCAAATCCACTGGTGCATATCGGTAAAGCGCACCGTTTTTGGATCAACATCGGGAAATGCGTCATACAGTGCCTCTCCGATTTCACGGCTATTTGACCATTTTAAACTCACGACACCCTCTCTTATCTATATCTGTCAGAGACATTTATGTACTTCATACAAGTCATTCAGTGCTCTAATTTTAGTCATGCTCTAAATAGTTTGTGTGTAGCTAGGCGGCAAATGAGCTAATCCCTAGGAGCATACAAAAGTATGTGACTAGGGTTAGTGAAAGAAGCCAACAACGCTACAGCGTGAAGTATGACAATGCATAACAAGCACTTCGATTTTTTAAATAATTCACCTTGTAGCTAGGCGGCAAATGAGCTAATCCCTAGGAGCATACACAAGTATGTGACTAGGGTTAGTGAAAGAAGCCAACAACGCTACAGCGTGAAGTATGACAAAAATCAGTGTTCGCGGGCGTGATTGATAGTATATTTTGGTATCTCTACCACTAAATCCTCATCCGTCACCAGCGCCTGACAACTTAGACGACTTTCTGGCTCTAGTCCCCATGCTTTGTCTAGCATGTCATCTTCGAGTTCACTACTTTCTTCCAGTGAGTCAAAACCTTCACGAACGATACAATGACAAGTTGTACAAGCACAGGATTTTTCACAGGCGTGCTCAAGCTCAATACCGCTGCGTAGTGCAACATTTAAAATAGATTCGCCTTCTTGTGCTTCGACAACCGCACCGTCTGGACATAAATCACTATGAGGTAAAAAAACTATTTTAGGCATAATTATATCTCATCCACAGAATGGCCTGACAACGCTTGGCGAATGGAGGTATCCATACGACGCGCGGCAAACTCCTGCGATTGCTTATCCAGTTGTTTAATGGCATTTTCAATTGCGATTGGGTCTGTACCCTCAACCGCTTTAATTAACTCATTGACCGCATTATCAATTCCTGACTCTTCTTCTGGCGTCAGTAAATTGCCATCTTGGGCTAATGCGCTCGTTAAACTTTCAAGCACTCTTGCTGCTTCAACTTTTTGCTCCGCTAGGCGGCGCGCATTTAAGTCATCTTGCGCGTTAGTCATTGAATCTTTAATCATGTTTGAAATTTCATTATCCGTTAACCCATATGATGGCTTAACTTGAATAGAGGCTTCTACACCCGTGGATTTCTCCATAGCGCTAACACTTAATAGCCCATCCGCATCCACTTGGAAAGTCACACGAATATGCGCACCACCAGCTGCCATTGCAGGAATATCACGCAAGGTAAAGCGAGCTAATGAACGACAATCTGCTACCATTTCACGTTCACCTTGCACCACATGAACGCTCATCGCCGTTTGCCCATCTTTAAATGTGGTAAATTCTTGAGCACGAGCAACTGGGATCGTCGTATTACGCGGGATCACTTTTTCAACCAATCCCCCCATGGTCTCTAGGCCAAGGGATAACGGGATCACGTCCAATAACAACATTTCGCTGTCGGGTTTGTTCCCTACTAAGATATCCGCTTGAATGGCGGCGCCAATCGCTACGACTTTATCTGGGTCGATGGATGTCAGAGGTGATTTACCGAAAAACTCCCCGACTTTTTGGCGTACTAATGGCACGCGAGTCGAGCCACCGACCATAACAACGTTCAGTACCTCTTGCGCTTCAACACCTGCATCTTTCAATGCACGACGACAAGCCATTAAAGTGCGTTTAACATGAGTTTCAATAAGTGCTTCAAACTGTTCACGTTGAATTTCACCTTGCCAATCACCAAGGGTGATCGTCGCAACTTCAGATGCACTTAAGGCAATTTTCGTTTCTGTCGCCACATTTAATAACTGACGATTTAAATGGTGATCGCCTTGTAATGAAACGCCTGCCTGCTCAGCAATCCACTGAGCCAATACTTGGTCAAAGTCATCACCACCAAGTGCTGTGTCGCCCCCCGTCGCCAACACCTCGAAGACTCCACGGCTCAGGCGCAAAATGGACACATCAAAAGTCCCACCGCCTAAATCATATACCGCGATCACCCCTTCTTGCCCTGAATCTAATCCGTAAGCAATCGCGGCGGCAGTCGGTTCATTCAGCAAACGTAATACATGTAAGCCTGCAAGACGAGCCGCATCTTTCGTACCTTGACGCTGAGCATCATCGAAATAAGCAGGAACCGTGATCACTACGCCATCCATTTCCCCCGCTAAGGTTTCTTCTGCACGTTTTGCTAATGTTCTTAGAATGTCAGAAGACACTTGGATTGGGTCGACTTGGCCAGCCGCGGTTTGAATAAATGGCAAACCGTTTTCGCTCGCGCTCAGTTGATATGGCAAGTCAGGATAACGTTTTTGAATATCGGTTAGAGAGCGCCCCATCATACGTTTCACAGAAATGATGGTATTAACGGGGTCTTGCTCAGCACGTTGCTTCGCATCCCATCCCACTAATTTGCTTTCGGATTGATAATTAACAATCGATGGTAATAAAAAGCGACCTTGGTTGTCAGGTAAAACCGCGGCTTCACCACTTCTGACGGTGGCAATTAAAGAATGCGTAGTTCCGAGGTCAATCCCTGCTGCTAATTTACGTTGATGCGGAGCTGCGGTCATGCCGGGTTCGCTGATTTGTAGTAACGCCATAATCGTTTTCTCTTAAAATTCATCTAGTAATCGTTCTTCGAGTTGCTCCGCTTGCTGCTGAAGCTTATCGAGAAAACGTAGTTTACGTACTGTATCAGCGGCTTTTTCCCACTCCATGGCATCCAGTTCTGTCACCATCAGGGCACTTCGTGCTTGCTGCATTTGTTTAACGTTTTGCATAAATTTAGCCAACAGATCAAGTGCATCATCACTGTTCTCAATATTGTCTAACTCTTCACGTAGCTCAAGCTGCTCCATCAAAAATGCCGTGTCATGCATAGTATGTTGTTCGTTATTAATATCAAAACCATGCAATGAAAGCATATATTCCGCACGTTTTAGCGGATGACGAAGGGCTTGGTAGGCAGCATTAATGGTTGCTGCTTTTTGCAGTGTTTGCATTTTTTCCTGTTCAGAACAGGTAGCAAAACGGTCAGGATGGTATTGACGCTGTAAGTCTTGAAAACGTAACGTCAGTTGTTCGCTATCGATGGCATAAGTGGGGGTCAACCCAAAAAGAGTAAAGTAATCCATAAGTGCTCAGTTTCTCGAACCGGTTACCAATACCACTAATAAGCTAAAACTAGTGAGATTGGCCGAAAATTAGGCTTAATTGAACGCATTATACGTGAAAACTTTCACCGCATCCGCATTCACTATTGACGTTAGGGTTATTAAATTTAAACCCTTCGTTTAAGCCTTCTTTAACGAAATCCAGCTCAGTACCATCAAGATAAACAATGCTCTTGCCATCGACGATGACCTTCACGCCTTTATCTTCAAAAACTGTGTCTTCTTCATTGATTATATCGGCGAATTCAAGAACATAAGCCATTCCTGAACAACCTGAAGTTCTTACACCTAAACGCAAGCCTTCGCCTTTTCCACGATTTTGCAGAAAGGATTGAATACGCTGCGCAGCACTTTCTGTAAGAGAAATAGACATTGCAAACCTCACTTTAGAAACAAACAAGGCAGATGCTACTCATGAGTCGCATCCGCCTTCAAATTATTTTATACCCACCCGATTTCTAAGCTAAGAAACTCAGCGATGTTTAGCCTAGATGGCGAGAGTATTGTTCCAGTTATAGGACGATAACTTGTTGTTATTTATTAATATGGGTTGCCCTATAGACTGATTAAAAACTTATTTGCTTTGGCGTTTGCTTTTGTAATCAGCAATAGCAGCTTTAATTGCATCTTCCGCTAGAATTGAACAGTGAATTTTCACTGGTGGTAATTCTAACTCTTCTGCAATTGCTGTATTTTTGATTGACTCCGCTTCATCCAAACTTTTGCCTTTCATCCACTCAGTCACCAGTGAACTTGATGCAATTGCTGAACCGCAACCATAAGTTTTAAAACGTGCATCTTCAATAATGCCGTCATCATTTACTTTAATCTGTAATTTCATGACGTCACCACAGGCAGGTGCACCTACCATACCGCTACCGACGCTTGGGTCGCTGTTGTCAAACGAACCAACGTTACGTGGGTTTTCATAATGATCGATAACTTTTTCACTGTAAGCCATTTTTAAACTCCTGAAACCGTCTGATTAATGGTGAGACCATTCGATGCTGTTAAGATCTACGCCGTCTTTGAACATTTCCCATAAAGGAGACAGCTCGCGTAAGTGGCCAATTGCGCCATGAATCATTTTGATTGCATAGTCAATTTCTTCTTCTGTCGTGAAACGACCTAAAGAGAAACGGATTGAGCTATGTGCCAGCTCATCATTCATCCCTAAAGCGCGCAGTACATAAGAAGGTTCTAGGCTTGCAGAAGTACATGCAGAACCTGAAGATACAGCCAAATCTTTTAATGACATCATCAGTGATTCACCTTCAACATAGTTGAAGCTGACGTTCAGAATGTGCGGCGCACCGTGTTCTAAATCACCATTGAGGTAAACTTCTTCGATATCTTTAATGCCGTTCCACAAACGTAACCGTAAACCGCGTAAGCGTTCAGATTCCGCAGCCATTTCTTCTTTGGCAATACGGTAAGCTTCGCCCATACCAACGATTTGGTGTACAGGTAATGTCCCAGAACGCATACCGCGCTCATGACCACCACCGTGCTGTTGTGCTTCAAGGCGAACACGTGGTTTACGACGGACATACAGTGCCCCAATACCCATTGGGCCATAGAGTTTGTGCGCAGAAAATGACATTAAATCAACTTTTAACGCATTCAGGTCGATGGGCAATTTGCCCACGCTTTGAGTTGCGTCAACGTGGAAAATAATCCCTTTACTACGGCATAATTCACCAATAGCTTCGATATCCTGCACCACACCAATTTCATTATTAACATGCATAATAGAAATTAAAATGGTGTCTTCACGGATAGCGTCTTGTAGGTCTTGCATAGCAATTAAACCGTTGCTTTGCGGTGACAAGTAAGTCACTTCAAAACCTTCACGCTCTAATTGGCGGCAGGTATCTAAAACGGCTTTATGTTCCGTTTTACAGGTAATAATGTGGTTGCCTTTCTTTTTATAGAAATTAGCAGCGCCTTTAATCGCTAAGTTATCAGACTCAGTTGCGCCTGAAGTAAACACGATTTCACGTGGGTCAGCGCCCACTAATTCGGCGATTTGATTGCGAGCAATATCTACCGCTTCTTCCGCTTGCCAGCCGAAACGATGAGAACGGGACGCTGGGTTACCAAAGTTCCCATCCATTGTTAAACATTGCATCATTTTTTCAGCCACACGCGGGTCAACCGGTGTTGTTGCTGAATAATCAAGATAAATTGGTAATTTCATTGCTCACTTACTCCAAAGGACAAGGTAACTTGCCTTTAATTTTTAAAGATACAAATGGCGGAAATTAGCTCTTCGTCTAACAACTCACCGAGGTGTACCGACTGCAATTTTTTTAATATTTTTAAGCACGTACATTGATAATCGATTCAGGTGTAATCCCATTAGGCATGGTTTTACGCTGTTCGTTATCTTGTCTATCAGCAACAACCATGACTTCTTGGTTTTTAACCAGTTCATCAAGGCTAATGCTGCTAAGGAAACTTGTAATTCTATCGCTTAAATCACGCCATAATGCGTGAGTTAAGCAGCGGTCGCCATTTTGGCAACCTTCTTTATTACCCTGACAGCGGGTGGCGTCAACAGATTCATCTACCGCAGCGATTACTTCAGCAACAAAGATTTGGTCTGCGTCTCTACCAAGCAAATAACCACCGCCTGGACCGCGCACACTCGAAACCAACTCGTTTTTACGTAAACGAGAAAAAAGTTGCTCAAGATAAGAGAGGGAAATCCCCTGACGTTCAGAAATATCAGCTAAAGGCACTGGACCTGACTGAGAGTGTAATGCGACATCTAACATCGCAGTTACTGCGTAACGCCCTTTGGAAGTGAGTCTCATAACATATTACTCCATGGTAAATTATGGTCAGATTGTGACATTCCTGAGTAATTTAGTCAACTATTTACCTGACTAATTTACTCAAGTATTATTTGCCTGTTTTTACCGTGGATTTCGCCTCACTTTTTCGCCCATTTTTCCATTGACGTTAAAATACCCCGCAGGATATGTAACTCTTGGGTTTCAATATGTGCACGTGTGAATAACCGACGTAACTTATTCATAATTAAGCCAGGGTGTGCTTTACGAATAAAACCCGATTCATTCAACACGCTTTCAAGGTGAACATAAAAACGCTCAACGTCTTCAGATGGCGGGTATTCTACCTCATCATCTGTTGAAATTACCGTATTTTTTTCATCCATTGAAAGATACGCCATGCGTATCTCATAACTCACCAGTTGAACCGCCATCGCTAAATTCAAAGAGCCGTATTCTGGGTTCGTGGGGATATATAAATGATACTGACATTTTTGTAGTTCTTCGTTGGTCAAACCCACTCGCTCGCGACCAAAAACGATAGCAACGGGAGATTCCTTCGATTGCTCTACAGATTTAACGCCACATTTACGCGGCTCAACCATTGGCCAAGATAAGGTGCGAGAACGAGCACTGGTGCCGATCACTAACTTACAACCTTCTAAGGCTTCATCGAGGGTTTTAACGATTGTTGCATTACCAATAACATCACTCGCCCCCGCAGAAAGCGCAATAGAGTGTGAGTCTGGTTCAACAAGAGGATTAACAAGATAGAGATTAGAAAGCCCCATGGTTTTCATTGCGCGGGCCGTTGAGCCCATATTACCAGTGTGTGAGGTCTCAACAAGAACAATACGGATATTATCTAACATGGTTTATACGTTTCATGAAAAAATTATCGCAATAGCTTAACACAAAATTGCTTATTGTGACGAACATCTATATACTTCGGCACTCAAGTTTTTCGTTCTTTAACATTCCAGTGGAAAAAGCCCATGCATCCGATGCTTAACATCGCCATACGTGCAGCACGTAAGGCCGGTAATCACATAGCTAAAAACTATGAAATGCCTAGCAATATCAAAGTCACTCAGAAAGGCACTAACGATTTCGTTACTAACGTTGACCATGAATCTGAGCAGCTAATTATTGAAATCATCCGCAAGTCATATCCAGACCACACGATTATCACTGAAGAAAGTGGTGAGTTAATTGGTAAAGATGATGATATTCAATGGGTAATCGATCCACTGGATGGCACTACCAACTTCACAAAACGCCTCCCTCATTTTTCTGTCTCTATCGCTGTACGCGTTAAAGGCCGTACAGAAGTTGCTGTTGTTTACGACCCAATGCGTAATGAATTATTTAGCGCAGTACGTGGACAAGGCGCTCAGCTTAACGGTTATCGTATTCGTATCGATGAAAAACGCGACCTTGATGGCGCTATCGTTGCGACAGGTTTCCCTTTCAAACAAAAACAACACGCTGCGGTATATATGAATATCATGACTGCAATGTTCGACAAATGTGCTGATTTCCGTCGTACGGGTTCTGCCGCATTAGACCTATGCTATGTTGCTTCCGGTCGTGTTGATGCATTCTTTGAAATTGGCTTAAAACCTTGGGACTTCTTAGGTGGTGAGCTGATCATGCGTGAAGCTGGCGGTATTATGACTGACTTTATTGGCGGCCATAATTACATCGCATCTGGTAACTTAGTCGCAGGTAGCCCACGCGTTGTTAGAGACATACTGTCTGTCATGAAAAATGAATTATCGGAATCATTAAAACGTTAATCCGGTAACTTATTGAATTTTCACACCCACACAATTCGACTGTTTTGTGTGGGTGTTTTTTACTGATTAAATGGCTTGATGTGTATTAAAATAAGATAACACCTTTAATTAGCTCACGGTTATTAATCACGTCTTGCTCATAACTATCACCAATAGAATTAAAATCAAATTGATGAGTTAGCATCATTTCACTCGCGAGTTTCCCTTCCGCCATCAACCTTGCAACTTTATTAAAATCTTCAAGCGTTGCATTACGACTCCCCATCATTGTTGTTTCTTTCTTATGAAAATCAGGGTCTGGAAACGATAAATTACCTTTAAATAGCCCAACAAACACGATCAAACCGCCATGACGAATTAAATTCACTGCAGTGTTCATTGCGTGTTGGTTCCCCGTTGCATCAATGACTTTCTCTGCAAGCATGCCTGAAAAATGGCTTTCAATACTTGATAAGTAGTTTTCAGCCGCTGGGTCACACGTTTTTAAACCTAATACCTTTTCAACATGTTGGCGACGTGCCTCACTGGTATCAGCAACTAATACGTTAGCACCGTCCGCTTTAGCAATCGCAGCGACACCAAGCCCTATCGGACCCGCCCCTACGACTAGAACAGTATCTTGAGGCTTAACTTGTGCACGCCTCACGGCATGAGCACTAATCGAAAAAGGTTCAATTAACGCCCCATCAATATCAGTAACGGTATCCGCAATGGCTAACACATTGTTTTGTGGGACGTTTAAGAACTCACAAAAACCACCATCTTCATGAACACCAATCACCGAAATTTTTTCACAGCAATTTGTTTTACCACTTTTGCAAGCCCCACACTCATAGCAAGCCACATAAGGCATCACGGCAACACGTTGCCCTACTTTCCATTGAGTGACATCAGAACCAACCTCACAAATAGTTCCAGAAATTTCATGGCCTAATACACGTGGATACTGGAAAAATGGCTGATTTCCTCCCCATGCGTGAATATCAGTTCCACATATTCCAACTGCATGTATTTTTATTTTTACGTGCCCAACTTGAGCTGTAGGTTCAGCGACTTCTTGGTAGACTAATTTTTTAGGTTCTTGGCAAATCAATTGTTTCATATTTCCCTCCATCAATTTATCTGTCTTTTTTAATTTAAAAAACATAGACTAGATACTTAGCAACCAAATTTTGTGATTAAATGTTTTTAAATCGGTTTTAAATCGGTCTTTAAAGAATAAAAAACAGCTTAAGGGGGCATTAAATGGTAAGGAGTAAAAATATACGTTATGGGTCAATTAACGAATTTTTAGATGCGATTCATAAAAATTTATTAACGTCTCCCTTCCCATCACAATCTTCTTTAGCGGAAATGTTTAATATCAGTCGAACCACCGTTAGACATACCCTTGAATATTTACTAGAAAAGAAAATCATTGAAAAACAAGGGAATGAATACCATGTCATTCGCTATCCCAATAAAACTGATTTTTTCCCAGTTGAGTCAAGCCTTCCAGATCAACAAATCGTCTTATTCGAAAAAGCGTTTTACCAAATGATAAAACGCAAAGAGTTGATGCCTGGAGATACTTTTACTGAGTTACAATTGGCGAAAAAAAGCCATGTGAGCTCTAGCGTTGTCCGAGAGTTTTTAGTGGAGTTTTCTCGTTATGGGTTAATTAAAAACACCCACCGAGGAAATTGGCATATGATGAAGTTTTCACGTGAATATGCAGAAAAACTTTTTGAGTTCAGAGAATTACTGGAAACCAACGCCCTTACTCACTTTTTAAATTTACCCGCAGATGACCATCGTTGGATTTTAGCGAAAGAGCTATTACTCAAGCATAGAACACTGCGCGAAACGGTGACTATCAATTACCGCGACTTTTCCCAACTCGATTATGAGCTACATAGCCTTATTTTATCGGGTGCCAACAACCCATTTTTTAATCAGTCTCTTGAAATCATCACTGTGATATTTCACTTTCAATACCAGTGGGATGAATCTGACTTAAAAGAAAGAAATGTACTGGCAATTGAAGAACATATGACCATTTTAAGTGCTTTAATTAGCCGTAATGACATTGTTGCGATGAATGAACTTCGTCACCATTTAGATACCGCTAAACGAACGATGATCAATTCCATACAACAAACTTATGAATAAATAGCACCAACATGCCAGGCCAATGGATGGCCAACAACAGTATTTCATTTTCTCGATAATTGTACACATCAAATAAAACCTGAATTTTTTAGTAAAAAAACAACTCAATTATAAAATTATTATTATTCAAAATTATAACAACCTAAAATATTTGTTATTTTTCAATTAATTAAAATAAATACTTATTAAACACATTTAATCCATCAATAACCTGTCTGTTTTTAACTGATAAAAAACACATTAAAAACATCAAAAAGCCATTCATTCCACAAAATTGATTCAATTAATAGTCCATAGAAAAAAATACTTCTAGTCTGAGTCAACACCAGATGATTAATACACATAATAACTAGAGGAATGGTCATGGATTACTTAAATCGACAGTCAATGGCTAACAAGCAATACCCAGAAAGAATTCTACAATTCGGAGAAGGTAATTTTCTACGTGCTTTTATCGACTGGATGGTTGACCAACTGAATGAAAAAACAGACTTCAATAGTGGGATTACTATTGTTAGGCCAATTGACTCATCACATCCCTCAATTAATCAACAAAATGGACTTTATACCGCCATCACCAGGGGAATTAATGAACAAAAACAAAGCGTTTCTAATATAAGAATAATTAATTCCGTTAATCGTGAAATACTTATTTACTCTGAATATGATAAATTTTTAAAGTGTGCAGAAAATCCTGACTTGCAATGGGTATTCTCTAACACAACTGAAGCAGGGATCGTATATAAGCACGATGTACGCCTAGAAGATGCACCGGCAAGTAGTTTCCCGGCTAAACTTACGCAATTTTTATTTCACCGCTTTCAATATTTTAATGGCGATAACAGTAAAGGGTTAATCATCATCCCATGTGAGTTAATTGACTATAATGGCGACAAGTTACAAGAATTTGTGAATAAACATGCGCAAGACTGGAAACTTCCCGCAGATTTTATTGCTTGGCTAAATGACAGTAATACGTTTTGTTCTACGTTAGTCGATAGAATTGTTACTGGCTATCCAAAAAATGAAATTGAAAAACTAGAAAAAGAATTAGGTTATAAAGACGATTTTCTCGTCACAGCTGAATATTTCTATTTGTTTGTCATTCAAGGACCAAAAGTATTAGAGCAAAAACTAAAACTAAATGAATTACCATTAAATATCAAAGTTGTCGACGATATAAAACCCTATAAAGAGCGTAAAGTGGCAATTTTGAATGGTGCACACACTGCGATGGTCCCCGTTGCTTACTTAGCAGGCATTAGAACTGTTCGTGATGTCACTACCAACCCCATTTTCTTATCTTTCATTAAAGATTTAATTGATAATGAAGTTATTCCTGTTTTATCTCAAAGCCCTTCGGAGCTCGCAGCTTTTGCTTCCGCAGTGATTGACCGTTTTAATAACCCATATATAGAACATGAATTAATCTCAATTTCGCTTAACTCACTAACTAAATTTAAAACTCGCTTATTACCCCAATTAATCTCTTACGTTAATCAATACAATAAAATCCCTTATTGCATTTCATTTTCACTTGCTGCGTTGATTGTTTTCTACCGAGGAGAGCAGGCTGGGAAAATCATTCCTTTAAATGATGATGATTATTTACTGGAACGCTTTAAAGCTTGGAATGAACTCTATGACTCAAATGTAAAACAACTTACTGAAAATGTGCTAGCGATGTCTGATTTATGGGGATTAGACCTCAACGAAATACCGAAATTACAGGATGATGTGAGCCAGAAAGTTACTGAAATTCTGAGTAATGGTACAGAATCAATGCTACGCAAAAAATACGTTTGTTAGAAAGAAATAATAAATACTTAAAACAATAAATCCCCCTACAGGAGATACATTTATGAAACTGAGCACATTAAACGGAAAAACACTTCTTAGCTTAACACTCAGCACAATGCTATTAATGGGCAGCATGACAGGAGCAGCATTTGCAGATGCTAAATATAAGCTAAAAGTTGCTTATGAAAATAACCCCGGAGAGCCATTTGACTTAGCTATCCACGAATGGGCAAAAAAATTCAATGAAAAAACCAATGGTGAAGGTGAATTAATCCCTTATCCAAGTTCGCAATTAGGTTCTAAAAAAGATGTCATCGAACAAATGAAGTTAGGTAGCCCATTAATTACTTTAGCGGATGGTGCCTTCTTCTCTGATTATGTACCTGATTACGGCATTATGTTTGGACCATATTTAGGGCTATCTTATAAAGATATTTTTAAATTGAACGCCTCGCCTTGGTATGGTTCTTTAGAACAACAATTAGATAAAAAAGGCCTTCATGTCGTTTCTAAAGATTGGCTATATGGTTCACGCCATATTTTAGCCAATAAAATGATCCAAACCCCAGATGACCTAAAAGGTTTAAAAATTCGCGTTCCCAATAATAAAATTCAAATTAAAGGTTTAGAGGCAATGGGTGCCACACCCACACCATTACCTTTAGCTGAAGTTTATACTGCACTTAATCTTAAAATTATTGATGGCGCAGAAAACCCAATCCCAGTGCTATATGGGCAAAAACACCATGAAGCAGCTAAGTTCTTGATCCTAACGGGCCATGTAGAGAACGTGACCAACTTAGTCATGGGCAGTAAAACTTATGATAAATTACCCGAAAATATTCAACAGGCTTTAGTTGAATCAGGCAATGAAGCTGGGCAATTCTTAACAGATCTAGTCCTACAACAAGAAAAAGAAATTATTGAAAAAATGAAAAGTGAAGGCGTCACGGTTGTTGAAGTAGATAGAGCGCTCTTCAAAGAAAAATCTAAACCTTTCTATAATGAGTTCCCTGAATGGTCTGCGAACTTATATCAACAAACTCAAGATATTATTAATAATTAACCCTATGACTTGGCGGTACTCACCGCCAATATTTTAACAACACAAACGGTTAACTATTGTTCTCGCAAGGATCTTTTATGTTTAAATTTCTGGGGAAATTAAGTGATATAGTGGCATCACTTGCCGTTGCCGCTATTGTCATTATTACTATTCTTGCTGTATTCATGCGCTGGCTTCTTAATGACCCTTTAATGTGGAGTGAGGAAGTTTTAATCATTTGCTACATTTGGTTGGTGATGATTGGTGCAGCATCCGCTGCGGGTAAAAGAATGCATGTCAGTATTGATGCAATTACCTCTTTATTTCCTGAAAAAGTACAATTAGCTATCGCGGTTATCACTCATATTATGGCCATTATTGCTTTATCAATTTTTGGCTATCTTGGATATGAACTCTCGATTATCGCAGAAGATAAAATAACACCAATTATTGGTGTTTCTTATTACTATATCGACCTTTCTGTTCCTATTGGTGCATCCATCATGGTGTTATTTTCTATTCAACATTTACTGGAAGACATGAGTAAATTAATAAAAGGAGATAAACCATGTCAGTAGTTATCGCCTGTATCGTATTAATATTTTGCTTTTTAATTAATGTTCCTATTTTTTTAAGTGTGCTTATTGCATTGCTCACTTATTTCTTTTCTGTCGGTGATATCTCTCCTCTTATTGCCGTGCAGCGCATTATTGGGGCAGGAGAAAATGTCACATTACTCGCAATCCCTTTTTTCATTCTGTTAGGTAACCTTTTGAATTACACCGGTATCACTAGCCGAATGTTAAAATTTACTGGCACACTGTCTGGTCACTATCCAGGGGGACTTGCCCAATCTAACGTATTATTAAGTACAATGATGGGTGGGCTTTCTGCATCTAACCTTGCTGACTGTGCAATGTTATCTAAAATGCTAGTGCCCGAGATGACCAAATTAGGTTATGGGAAAAGCTTCTCTGCCGCTGTTACCGCTGCAGGGTCATTAATAACACCTATTATTCCACCCGGTATTGCATTAATCATCTATGGATTTGTTGCTGATGTTTCTATTGGCAAGATGTTCATGGCCGCGATCATTCCAGGTTTAATGTGCTGCGTTGCTTTAATGTTTGCCATTTATCTTATTGCAAAAAAACGTGGATACAAACCTGCTAGAGATAAAGCTCCTACATTTGCTGAAGTTTACCAAACAGGTAAAGGGGCGATGTCTGCTTTCCTTTTAGTGCTCGTTATTATTGGTGGAATTCGCTTTGGGATCTTTACACCGACCGAAGCGGGTGCGATAGCTGTACTTTACGTTATTATAATTGGTACTTTCTTTTATCGCGAAATGAAGTTAAAAGACATTGCCGCCTCATTTTTAGAAACAGCGCGTTCTACAGCAAGTATTATGTTGATTATCATGACTTGTTCTGCACTAGCTTGGGTATTGACGAATGAGCAAGTGGCACAAGATGTCGCCAAAATGATGACCAATTTCTCTGACAATCCATATGTTTTCTTAATGATTGTCAATGCTGTGCTCTTAATTTTAGGTATGTTTATTGAAGGTAATGCCGCAATTATTGTTCTTGTTCCATTATTAATGCCTACGGTAAAACTTTTAGGAATTGACCCTATCCATTTTGGTATTGTCATGATCCTTAATTTAGCTATCGGCTGTTTAACACCGCCAATGGGAACAGTCATGTTTGTTGCCACATCGATTACTGGTGTACGTATTTCTGATTTTATTCGTGAAGTTATGCCATTATTCTTAACATTAATTATCGTATTACTCTTAGTCACTTTTATGCCTGTATTTACGACCTTCCTGCCAAGCTTATAAGATAAGATTATATCTCAATGGCAAGTCATTAACTATGACTTGCCATTTTATTATCAATTAATTTTTTATAAATTAAATTTTATTTGATTCCACAAATTAATGTAACTTTTGTTTATTGTTAAGTTAATTTACCTTTATCCTTGTCACAATAACATGCACAACAAAAAATACTCAAAAAGATAAACTACTGATCATTAAAAAATTACACTTATTACGAGTCACATTGAAATAATTAGAAAAACAATATCACATTAAATTCATATATATAAAAAAGACATTAATCTCATTAAATATTTTTTTGACTTTTAATTTGAAAAAAATATATTTTATATCTAGCATAAAATAACACAGCTAATTTACATTTGGCTGTTAATCAAAGTTATATCACTTTATTTTACTTTGACCTTATGGGGTTAATTATGTCTAGATATATACTACCTCTGTCTTTACTTTCGTTATCTGTTATATCAGGTTCAGCACTTGCAATAACTAATAGTGCTGGAGGAATTATTTCAATTTCTGGAGCAATAAGCGATACAACTTGTACTATTAATGGCGGAAATAGTGCCGATATGACTGTTGTTCTTGACCCAATAACCGTAACAGATGCAGGGACCACTGCTGCGACGGTTATTTCTAAAAATCAAAAACAATTTTCTTTAACTTTCTCTGATTGCGCACCTGCGAGCACTCCTGTAAGTAATCTGAAATTACACTTTTATTCATCAAGTAATATTTCCCCTTCCGGTTTGTATTTAGTGAATACTTCCGTCAATGAAAATGATGCTTCCGTTGCTAAAAATGTTGGATTTAGTTTATCTAAAACCAGCACTCCAACAACCGCAATTCCACTCAATGTGGCCTTTGATACTAACCTTACAGGGGCTGACACTGGTGGTGCAACAGGAGCTACACTCAATTTAATTGCCAGTTATTATAAAACTAATGCAACTGCTGCCAAAGTCGGTCTTTTGCAATCAAATGTAATATATACAGTTTCCTATTTATAATTATGACTTAGCCAGGCTTTTATTAGCCTGGCTTTAAATGGATACTATTATGAAAACTCTAGTTTTATTACTCACTATTTTATTTTCGAGCTCAACATTTTCTAATGTTATTATTACAGGCACTCGAATTATATATTCTGCTGACGCTGATAGTATTACTGTACAATTAACCAATAATAGCAAAACATCGTCTCTTGTTCAGTCATGGATTGATAACGGTGATGAAAATTCCACACCTGAGAATTCTGAAGCGCCTTTTTATTTATCCCCTCCTATTGTTAAAATTGAAGGTTTACAAGGTCAGCAATTAAAAATAAAAAAAATACCCGGAAAACTTCCTGACAATGTTGAAAGTGTATTTTTCTTAAATGTTTTAGATATTCCTAAAACTCCAGAATCTGCTAAAGGCAAGAATGCAATTCAGCTAGCCACACGCTCACGAATTAAAATTTTTTATCGTCCTATTGGGCTAACCGAATCCTCCGATGAAATAATTAATCATGCGAGCTACCAGATTAAAAATAATAACATATTAGTTAAAAATAACTCGCAATACCATTTAACTATTGCAGCTATCACACCATCGGACGATAAAAATAATTCATTAATTGATTCTGCGATGATTGCCCCTATGTCTGAAAAAGAATTACCTATTAAAGGAACAATGAAAAGCCACGATCTTATTTTAATGTATGTGGATGACTATGGTGTTTTCAAATCTAAAAACATTAAACTTTAATAGAAGAAATCATCGTGAAAAAAGAAAACTATCTCTACCTCCTAATCTTAATAGGACTACAAAGTTATCAAAAGAACTCAATAGCGGACGAGTTTGAGACTTCCCTATTGGTAGGTAAATCTGCACAAGGAGATATTTCACGATTCTATACCGACAGTAAAATTCCATCAGGTAAACAATTAGCCGAGCTTTATGTAAATAATAGTTGGAAAGGCCAATTTGAAATTGATATCAATAATGATGGTAAACTGATTAGCCTTGCTGCTGATGATGTGCAGAAATTAAACCTGAATTTATCTTCTGAGGTGATTGAACAAACCAAACAACAGCCATTTATTCCTATTGATGATTTAGTGGCCAATATAAAATATAAATTCAATATCAACGACCTACGACTCGATATTACCGTCCCTCAAGTCGCTCTGAAACAACTCGAAGCTAACTATATTGACCCCAGTCTCTGGAATTATGGCGAACCTGCAATTATTTTTTCTTATAATACAAATTATTATAGTTACAAAGAGAAAAAAAACTCTAAAACCAGCAGTGACAATTTTTTTGCTACCTTAAATTCAGGCGTTAATTTAGGCGCTTGGCAATTTAGAGATGAATCCAGCTATCGACATAGCTCTCATAGTAGCCAAAAATGGAAAAACAATACCCGTTATATTTATCGTCCTCTTAGTGCAATCAAATCCGGGTTGAAATTAGGTGATTTTTATACACCCGCAGCCCTATTTAATAGTATTCGAGTTCGAGGGATTGCATTGGCAACAGAAGCTAGTATGTTGCCAAATTCAAGTCAAAATTTTGTACCTATTATACGCGGTGTCGCTCAAACAAATGCCTTAGTCAGCGTGTACCAAAATAATAATCTGGTTTATCAAGAAAGCGTTCCCCCTGGTGAGTTTGCATTTAATGACCTTCAGCCTAGTGCTGGTGGAGGTGACTTATTCGTCGTTGTCCAAGAAGCTGATGGAAGGCAAGAAACCTTTACTGTGCCCTATTCTGCTGTACCTGACATGCTCAAACAGGGCGTTTATAATTACAGCCTCATTGCTGGGCAAACTAAAATTGACAATACCCATTATCAACCCAAATTTACTCAAGGTGAGTTTCACTATGGGTTAAATAATTTAGTGACGCTTTATGCAGGAATGCTATTTAGCGAAAAATACTATTCTGGCGTTATAGGGAGTGGTTGGAATTTTAGTTTTGGAGCCATTTCAGCTGACATTACGCAAGCAAATACTAAATTGGATTCAGGAAATCACAGTGGGCAAAGCTACCGCCTGACTTATAACAAATATATTAATGCAACATCGACCAATTTAACCTTGGCGTCATATCGTTATTCCACAAGTGGTTACTATAGCTTTATTGATGCCATTTATTCCCAAGATAATTATCGCGCTTGGAAAGCTTATCAAGACCAGTTATCAGAAAAACTCGGCAATAATATTCCACCTGAGCTTTCACTCACTAATTATGACGCTTTACGTGGTTCACGTGCTAAAAATACATTTACGTTGAATTTAAACCAACAATTAGCTGATGGTTATGGTTCGGTATTCATATCGGGTACACACCGTGATTATTGGAATGCAAACGGTAATAGCCGTGAATATCAAGCCGGTTACGCAAACAATTATAACGATATTTCCTATAGTGTGTCTGTTTCACGTGTTCGCAATTACGACAGCGAAGAAGAAACTCGTATTTATGCCAACTTTAGTATTCCTTTTTCTTTATTTGAAAAACGCGCCAATATTAGTATGGGAAGCTATTTCACCGACTCTCGTTATCAACAAACTACGCTGAGTGTCAGTGGTATTGCAGGTAAAAATGACCAAGTCAATTATACGTTAACTGCAACGAACCAAAGCGGTGGTAATAACTTAGTTGGTGGGAACGTCAGCTATCAGCTTCCCTCTAGCACACTTTCAGGATCTTACACAGAGGCCAATAATTACCGCCAAACGGGTTTAGGCGCCAAAGGAACTCTGGTTGCTATTCCTGGACATATTGTTTTTTCAGGAGAAACAGGACAGACCTACACCATCATTGATGCACCAATGGCCAGTGACATGATGGTCAATGCCGATAAAACTACCTTAACTAATCAACAAGGTGTTGTTTTAGTCGCTAACTCCACCCCCTATAGAACCAATACCTATACCTTGACAGATACAGAGAAAACCGCAGGCGCTGAGGTGCTCGGTAATATGGCTAATGTAAGTCCATATCAAGGGGCGGTAAGTTACATCAAACTCGAAACTGATACTCGACAAACTTATATCATCCGTGGCGCTCTTGCTAATGGCGATAGCTTACCTTTTGGAACAGAAATCACAGATGCTAAACAACAGAGTATTGGTTATGTCGGTCAATCTGGCGTGATGTATATCAAAAGTGAGCAATTACCGGTGGCATTGCACATAAAGCTTAAAGGGAAACAGACATGTGTTATCGAGCCGCTACTCAACACGATGGATAAGAACAAAAACCTCTGTCGATAAAGGAAAATATGATGAAAAAAATCACTTTAGCACTGATGCTTTCCAGTATATTGGCTTACAGCCAGTATTCCTCAGCGCATTGTAGACAAACTTCTACCGTGACGGCTCCCGCTCTTACTTTTGATTTATCGACAGAGCTCACTAGTACATCATCGACTCAAGTTAGTAAAAATAGTAGAACCATCTACCCTGGAACTTTTACCTGTACTGCAAGAGGGATACTTTTTCCTAACTCTATTGGTATCGCATCTCCTTTCCAAGGTAGAACCGCCACTATTGGTTTTAATGGTGGAAAGCAGTTTGTCTCAATTACAGTCACTGCATTAGAAAAAGATAGGGTTATCGGCCTTACGGAAGGTGTACATCAAGGTAGTGAACTCGATACAAATTTTACCGTTCAATTTAATTTGCTTGCGACTAAACCCGGAACCAACTATGTCGAAGTATCAGGAAGCACCGCCACAGTTACCCCTATTGTACTCGCCTCTGATGCATCCAGCTTGGGAATTCTACAGTGGTTATTAGATATTGTAGTCAAATTAGTCACTTTTCTGTTAACGCTACAATGGCCAACCAGTGCCGATGATATCTACTTACAACCAATTACCTTAACTTATAATCCAATCCTCACTACCTGTAATTTTGTTAACCAAGGTTTAGTCGTTTCGCTACCCCCAGTAAGCATCAATGCAGTGAAAACTGTAACCAGAGCGGGCTACACGCCATTCACACTTAATTTTACTTGCCAAGACTTTTTAGCAGGCGGTAATGCTTCTCGTGATGTATCTATTTTTTTATCCAGTAGCAATTTGCTCTCAAATGATAAAGCAACATTGAATAATACCATTAGCCAAGGCGCTAAAGGCGTTGGCTTCCGATTAGTTAGCGCAAGTAATCTCAATACACCGTTAGTGCTTTCAGATAGTGTGGCAGCTAAAAATGGAGCGACAAATATTTTTTCTGTCCTCAAGGGAAATCCAATCTCCCCTTCTTTTTCAGTAAATTTAGGAGCTTATTACCATGCATACAACACAAATAGTGTCACTCAAGGGCAAGTCTCAAGTACGGCAACAGTTGTGATGTCATATAATTAACAAGGAAAATACCATGGTGGGATTCATTAAAATTACAGGGTTCGCTACATTACTATTTTTTAGCTTCCAAACAAGTGCAAGTCTTGTTTTACAAGGAACACGAATTATTTTTCCTAGTGATAAAAAGTCCGTCGGAATTCAACTTACTAATTACAGTGAACAAGCCACATTAACTCAAAGCTGGGTGGATGAAGGTAATCCGGACTCGACACCAGAAACGACGAACGCACTATTTATTGTAACGCCCCCCGTCACTAAAATCGCAGCAAATGACGGAGTTCAATTACAAATACGTTTTATTGGTGACAAACTCCCTACGAATAAAGAGTCTGTATTTTATTTAAATGTATTAGACATTGCGCCAAAGCCAAAACAAATAAATAGTGCCAATATGCTACAGTTTGCCATTCAAACACGAATTAAAGTTTTTTATCGCCCTACAAACCTCACAGAAAAGCCAAACAATGTCATCAAAAACATCCAATTTCATTTAGCTAAAGACGGTATTGTCGTCAACAACCCGACCCCTTATTTTTTAAATATTGCCAATATCTATCTGGCTAATAATAAAAGTCGTTCTATTGCAAAAAGCTCGATGGTAGAGCCATTTTCATCACAAACTTACTTTTCAACCGCTGATATTAATCACGGAGAAAATATAACAATGATTTATATTGATGACACTGGAAAACAAATTCAATACCAAACCAAGCTATAAAATAGGTTTAACACCTTTCATAGCTTGATTGGTGATTTTAGGATTGAGCGGTAACTTTAGGCCGAATAAATAATGCAGGAACAGCAAGAAGCGCCATTAAATAAAAAACTACGCCATGATGAGCAGGTACTCGTTCATAAATGTATCCGACAATAATAGTCAGTACAGCTAACCCACCACCAGTTGCAAGTGCAGAGTAAACACCTTGTAATGGGATAATTTCATTTTCTTTTCTTGCACTTATAAAACGCATTGCCGCTAAGTGGCAAACCGTAAAAGTACCACTGTGCAGGATTTGCACCACAATTAACACCGGTAATGCCGTAAACGCGCCCATCAAGCCCCAGCGAATAATTCCACAAAAGGCTGATAACAGCAGTAAATTGCGAGCACTCCAACGCCTAAATAAACGGTGGCTTAACATAAATACAATGACTTCAGCAACGACACCGAGCGACCATAAATTACCAATCACTAAGTCTGAATAGCCAGCTTCTTTCCAAAATAGGGAAGCAAAGCCATAATAAGCCGCGTGAGCCCCTTGCAGTAACGTGACACAGATGAGAAACCTAACGACGTTTTTGTCTGCTATCAATTGTTTAAATGTAACCTTATTACCGCCATCCGCTTTCGCCGCCCCCATTGGCATAATTGCTGGCTTCAGCATTGCGCCTAGTAATAATGCTAAACAGCTTACTATCAAGGCCATCATGATGGCTTTATTACCCCAAACACCAGCTAAATACCCCATCAATGAGGAGCCAATAATGAAGGCTATCGACCCCCAGACGCGAATTTTGCCGTAGTCAAAGGTAAATTGTTTTTGCCATGCCCCCGCCAGAGAGTCTCCCAGTGGAACCATCGGCGCAAAGAATAGGTTAAACCCAATCATCACAAATAATAGCCATGCCCAGTGAGACCCCAGAGCAAAGCCAACAGAGAAAATGAGCGAAAGCCCAGCAAGTAAGCGTAGAGCCGTGATCAACTTCGAGGGCTCTTTAACTAAAGGAGTAATAAACATCGCGCCAAGGAAACGAGCTGCTAGCCCAACCCCTAACAAAACGCCAATCATTTCTGCATCAATTCCCTCACCTTGTAGCCAAACTGACCAAAATGGTAAGAAAATACTGTAGGCAAAAAAGTAGGTAAAATAATCAATAGCTAGCCAACGCGTTGATGGAATGACCATCACTCCTCCGTTTTTTCAATGCAAAAAACCCGCTCATACATGCATGTAGAAGCGGGTTTAGGTAATTAATATTACGTTATGTTATGCGTAAACTGGGTGTTTTTTGCAAATTGCTAATACTTTTTGCTTCACGCTCTCAATGGTCGCTTCGTCATTGAGGTTGTCTAGAATATCACACATCCAGCCAGCTAGCTCACCCGCTTCTGCTTCTTTGAAGCCACGGCGCGTAATCGCAGGAGAACCAATTCGTACACCAGACGTTACAAATGGGCTCTTAGGGTCGTTCGGTACACTGTTTTTGTTAACAGTGATATTCGCACGGCCAAGTGCTGCATCTGCATCTTTACCAGTGATGTCTTTATCAACTAAATCAACTAAGAATAAGTGGTTTTCAGTGCCGCCAGATACCACTTTATAGCCACGTTTTTGGAAAACATCGACCATCGCCTTCGCATTCTTAGCAACTTGCTGTTGATAAACTTTAAACTCAGGTTCCATCGCTTCTTTCAGAGCAACCGCTTTACCTGCAATAACATGCATTAAAGGGCCACCTTGAGAACCAGGGAACACTGCTGAATTGATTTTTTTGTATAATTCTTCGTCACCACCTTTAGCTAAAATTAATCCACCACGTGGACCCGCTAAAGTTTTATGTGTCGTTGTCGTCACAACATGTGCGTGAGGCACTGGGTTTGGATAAACACCCGCAGCAATCAAACCTGCAACGTGAGCCATATCAACAAACAGGTAAGCACCAATGCTGTCTGCGATTTCACGCATTTTTGCCCAATCAACCACACCTGAGTACGCAGAGAAACCACCGATAATCATTTTTGGTTTGTGTTTTTCCGCTTGCGCTTTGATATCGTCGTAGTCAATTTTACCGCTTTCATCGATACCATAAGGTACGATGTTATACAGTTTACCAGAGAAGTTAACTGGTGAACCGTGGGTTAAGTGGCCACCATGTGCAAGGTTCATCCCCAGAACGGTGTCGCCTGGTTGTAATAACGCCATATAAACTGCAGCGTTAGCTTGTGAACCTGAGTGTGGTTGTACGTTTGCGTAGTCAGCACCAAATAGCTCTTTTGCACGGTCAATTGCTAATTGCTCGACCACATCAACATGCTCACAACCGCCATAGTAGCGTTTGCCTGGGTAACCTTCTGCATATTTATTGGTTAGCTGAGAACCTTGAGCCTGCATGACTCGTGGACTGGTATAGTTTTCAGAAGCAATTAATTCAATATGTTCTTCTTGACGTTGTACTTCTTGCTCCATTGCTTCCCATAATTTTGGATCGTAGTCAGCAATATTCATTTCACGCTTTAACATTCGCTTCTCCTGCCTCAGCAATTCAATAGGTTGAAAATCGATTCATCGCAATGACACACAGTGTAAACTCTTTTTCACTCTTGAGATAGCCCTAAAGAAAAAATATACGCAAACGATTGCATTAATTTTTTTCACTTCATTTGCTTCTGAAGGCTTCATTATAAAATAGCCCAAATTTTAATTTTTGACGGACAAACCTCCAGATTTGTAATCCCCTTCTCATTATGTGCCTAAATTCACCCTATTTTCCCAGTTTGAGTCTTTACATAAACCCTTAAATATTATAAGTTGTATTTAAAATACATCTTTATAAATCGCCTTCATGGATCTCAAAAAATAGAGGTTAACTGAGATGAAATAATATTATCTCACTGATGTACAAAGAGATATTTTTGATATTACAAAAAATAGCTTTTTACCTTAACGATAACGAGAACATGAAAATAATTCAGGAGCACCTGTATGCTAGATAGCCAAACCATCGCCATTGTTAAATCCACCATTCCTGCCATTGCTGAAACAGGGCCAAAACTGACCGCACATTTTTATGATAGGATGTTTAAACAGCATCCTGAGTTAAAAGATATTTTTAACATGACTCACCAAATGAATGGGGACCAACGTGAAGCCCTTTTCAATGCTATCTGCGCATATGCTGTGCATATTGAAACTCCTGAAGCTCTCATTTCAGCTGTCGAAAAAATCGCCCAAAAGCATGTAAGCTTAAATATTAAACCTGAGCACTATCCCATTGTTGGGGAAAACTTACTCGCGGCTATTGATGAACTCCTTAACCCAGGCCAAGAGGTGCTTGATGCATGGGGAAGAGCTTACGGTGTTTTAGCCGATATTTTTATTGGTAGAGAAGCTGCGATTTACCAAGAAAATGCAGATAAAAATGGGGGTTGGGAAGGCTTACGTGAATTTAAATTAGCGCAAAAACAGTCACAAAGTGATGTGATCACAAGTTTTGAATTTGTTCCTGTCGATGGGCAACCTGTCGCTGATTACCGCCCAGGCCAATATATCACGATTTATGTCAACAACCCGGGATTTGAAAACCAAGAAATCCGCCAATACTCACTGACTACTGCCCCTAATGGTCGTAGCTACCGTATCGCGGTAAAACGTGAAGACCAAGGCGCCGTTTCTAATTTCTTACATCAACAATTAAATGAAGGTGACAGCGTGCATCTCGCACCTCCATGTGGGGATTTCTTTATCGATGTTGATAATACAACGCCTGTTACGCTAATTTCGGCAGGGGTTGGCTTAACCCCAATGTTAAGTATGTTAAATCATCTAACGGAACAAGCTCACAGCGCACAAGTAAATTGGTTCCATGCCGCTGAGAATGGTGCAGTTCATGCCTTCAAGCATGAGATTCAACAACTACTAGCAAAACAGCAAATTAGCCAATCTGCGATTTGGTTTAATCAACCAAGAGAGGAAGATCGCCTCGGGTTTGATTACCAATATGAAGGTTTAATGAATTTAGAATTGGTACGTGAATGGATTGAGCAACCGAATATGCAGTTCTATTTCTGTGGCCCTGTTGGTTTTATGCAGCACGTAGGTAAGCAGTTAATTGCAATGGGTGTCGATGCCGATGCGATTCACTATGAATGTTTTGGACCACACAAGGTATTGCCCCTCAATTAATGCACAAAAAAAATGCTCTTCTGTTTAGGAGAGCATTCTATGAAACATATTAACTGAAGAAAATTGGTTAAATAGTTAAATGTTCGTAGTTTTCTAATTTAGCGGTAACGGGCTCGCATAATAAATACGCAATTCTAATCCCATTCCTGTGTATTTTCCGTTACCGCATTTTCATATCAACTTAAATTGACTAAATCGCTTCTTCGTCTTGCTCACCAGTACGAATACGGATCACGCGAGCGACATCATAAACAAAGATCTTCCCATCACCGATTTTACCTGTTTGTGCCGTTTGCATAATGGTTTCGACACAGTTTTCAACAATGTCATCAGGAACAACAATTTCAATTTTTACCTTAGGTAAAAAATCGACCATATACTCTGCACCGCGGTAAAGTTCAGTATGCCCTTTTTGACGACCAAAACCTTTCACTTCAGTTACGGTCATTCCTGTAATACCGACTTCTGCCAACGCTTCACGGACATCATCAAGTTTGAATGGCTTTATAATTGCATCAATTTTTTTCATAAATAATTCCTGTTATGACCAGTTTTTACGGCCAAAACCTGAGGTGATCGGATAGCGGCGATCTTTGCCAAAATTACGCATCGTAATACGTGGCCCAACCGGAGCCTGACGACGTTTATATTCATTAATATCGACAAGACGCACAACTTTGCGTACTACGTCTTTATCGAAACCAAGTTTGATTAGGTCATTCACTGACAAGTCTTTTTCCACATAACCTTCTAATAAGGCGTCTAGCACATCATAAGGCGGTAAACTGTCTTGATCTAATTGGCCTGGCGCAAGTTCTGCTGATGGAGGCCTATCAATCACACGTTGTGGGATTGCAGGAGATAATGTATTACGGTATTTAGCCAACTCAAAGACAAGGGTTTTAGGCACATCTTTTAACACATCAAACCCACCCGCCATATCACCATAAAGCGTTGAGTAACCGACTGCTGACTCACTCTTATTACTGGTAGTCAGCACTAAGCGACGGCGTTTATTCGACATCGCCATTAAAATAACCGCTCGGCACCGTGCTTGTAAGTTTTCTTCAGTTGTATCAACCGCAGTCCCTTCAAACATAGGCGTTAACTGCGCCATAAATGCATCAAACATCGGCTCGATAGATACGATATCAAACTCAACACCAAGCAAATCAGCTTGTTCTTTAGCGTCGTGAATACTCATTTCAGAAGTATAACGGAATGGCATCATCACTGCTTGCACATGCTCTTTCCCTATTGCATCAACAGCAATAGCCACTGTCAGCCCCGAGTCAATACCCCCTGATAGCCCTAAAATAGCCCCATTAAAACCATTTTTATTGATGTAGTCACGAGTTGACATGACTAAGGCTTGGTATACCTGTGCAACAGGGTCATTTTCAATAAATACACTACCTTCGCTCACCAGTGCAAGTTCATCAAATTGCACTGTAATAACCTGCTCTTTAAACTCTTCCAATTTAAAGGTTTGCTTGCCCTTGTTTGCAATGATTTTTGAGCCACCATCAAACACCAATTCATCTTGCCCACCCACTTGGTTGAGATACACAATTGGCATATGAGTGCGTTTACAATGTTCGACTAATAAATCGGTTCGAATATGTTCTTTATTAATGTCATAAGGAGATGCATTGATTGTCAATAATATTTCAGCGCCAGCCCCTTTGGCTGCATCTACCGGCTCGTCATACCAAATATCTTCACAAATCAATAAGCCAAGCTGATAGCCTTTAAATTCAACGACACAGGTTTTTTCATCTGCGGTAAAATAACGAGGCTCATCAAACACGCCATAATTGGGTAGCTCTTGTTTAAAATAACGTGCGTGCAGTTTACCTTGGTAGAAAAATGATAATGCATTATAGATATCATCCCCTTCATACCATGGGTGACCAACGATAATCGCTGTCTCTGAGCTTGCTTTTTGTAAACGTTCTAATTGTGCGACGCAACGATCTTCAAAATCGCCACGAAAAATCAAATCTTCTGGTGGGTAGCCTGTCAAAGACAGCTCTGAAAACATGACAATATCTGTGTTTGGTGCTTGTTCACTCACAACTTGCAACATGCGTTCGCAGTTGCCTTCGATGTCACCGACTAACCAATTAAGTTGTGCTAGTGAAATATTAAGCTTACGGCTCATAAGGTGTTTTTTCTCCCGGAGCGTGAATATGAATTGCCTTATTCCACATAATGTAATCGATAACAACCATGTGGTAAATAATTCTTATTTATTCTTTGAAATCATTGGCTTCTAAATCATGGCGGCCAAGTAATTTATAAAATTCTGTACGGTTTCGTCCTGCCATTCGAGCTGCTTGGGTGACATTTCCCTTCGTCATTTGTAATAACTTACGTAAATAATTCAATTCAAATTGATTACGTGCTTCAACGAATGTCGGCAAGGCCGTATTTTCACCTTGCAGGGCTTGGCTAACCAACGCTTCACTGATAACTGGGGACGTAGTTAATGCAACACACTGTTCAATAACATTCACTAATTGGCGGACATTACCCGGCCAGCTTGCTGTTATTAAGCATTTCATTGCATCACTGGAAAAACTGCGTACGAAAGGTTTATGTCGTGATGCAGATTCACGTAATAAGTGATTAGCTAATAAAGGAATATCTTCTGAACGCTCATTTAACGCAGGAATACGTAAATTAACCACATTCAGGCGATAGTAGAGGTCTTCACGAAACTCATTTTTTTCCATCGCTTTAGGAAGATTACGGTGAGTTGCAGACAAAATACGCACGTCAATGTCTAAATCGCGGTTACTACCTAAAGGACGAACTTTGCGCTCTTGCAATACCCGCAGTAATTTAACCTGCAATGGCATTGGCATATCGCCAATTTCATCTAAAAATAACGTACCACCACTGGCTGCAAAGAATAACCCTTCGCGGTTACTGACTGCACCGGTAAAAGCCCCTTTCGCATGGCCAAATAATTCAGACTCTAATAATTGTTCAGGCAGTGCACCGCAGTTAATGGCAATAAATGGCTTACGAGCCCTAGGACTAGCTTTATGAATAGCCTGAGCTAATACCTCTTTACCTGTACCACTTTGCCCATTAATCAATACGCTAACATCAGATTGCGCCACCATATGTGCTTGTTCTAATAGCCGTATCATTAAGGGACTACGCGTGACAATGCCAGAGCTCCACTCTTCATCGCTAATCGGTGTCGAGGAGAGCGCGAGTGCCTCATCAATCGCTTTATACAACGCGTCTTTATCGACAGGTTTAGTTAAAAAACTAAATACGCCCCGCTGCGTTGCTGCTACTGCATCAGGAATAGAGCCATGTGCCGTTAATATAATGACAGGCATATTTGGATGCGCTTTTTGAATTTCATCAAATAGCGCCATGCCGTCCATTTCGTCCATGCGTAAATCGCTGATCACTAAATCTAACTTTTCTTTTTGTAAGATTTTTAGTGCTTCTGGACCACTTTCTGCTGTAGTGACTTTAAAACCTTCACTACTCAAGCGCATACCTAACAGTTTAAGAAGGCTTGGGTCATCGTCAACTAACAATAAACTTGCTGACTTGCGATTCGTCATTTTTGTTCATTCTCCGATGAATTTTGTTCTACTGGAGAAGATACGCTGTTACCCGGCTTTGGCTCTTCTGAGGAAATAGGTTTATCTCCTTCCCCCCCATTTTCCACGTCTTTTTCGGTTTCGTTCGTGCTTTTTTTGCGAGAAGAAAGCTGACGTTCAATATCCGTTAAATTTTCAAGCTTACGGGAGGTCGTATTCAGCTCGAAAGCCAATTTAGCATTATCTTCCTTTAAACGGTCGAGTTTGCTATCCATTTCTTGCTGTAAGCGTTTATAGCGGGCCCCTGAGTCTGACAAGTTGATAATTTGCACTTGTTGCTCACGCCATAATTGTAATAATGGCCTTACGGCTGTTGGAAAATTCAAACTATACGTATTTATGCTATCAAGCATTTTACGGCGCTCTGCAATGGACGGATCCGCAGAATTCAACAAAATATTATGTTGAAATGCGCTCGACCAGTTTGTTACTTCTATTTTGCTTGCGTCTTCACGTGCTTGACTGGTTTCAGTGCGATCAGCACAGTCCATCATTCGCAACCAAAATAGTGCATTTTCCCGTGCAGTTGGCTGGTCATTATTCCAAATCGTTTCACATGATGTATAACGGTAGTCTGTAACTTTAACTTCTGGCACAACGACTTGGGCCAGAGTTTCGAGTGGTGACTGACCATTCTTGACTACACAACCACTTAAAATTAGGGAAAATAAAACCGCCCCAAAATTGAGCCCCGTACGTCTCATCACATAAGGTACTCTTTGATTATGTTTATTTAACGATGCGTTACGGTAAAGTACCGCCCAAACACCTGTAGACCGATTTACCATTATTCATTCTCTGCGGTTAGAGGCAGTTCAATTCTAAAACAGACATCTGCTGATTTATTGGGAACGAGAGAAAGTTCTCCTCCCATTTGTTTAATACAATCTTGCGCAATACTTAGCCCTAGCCCACTTCCTTTAACAGCACCTTTTCTTTGTAATGAGCCTTGATAGAACGGCTCAAAAATCAT
This sequence comes from Providencia sp. PROV205, assembly GCF_028479505.1. Taxonomy (NCBI): domain Bacteria; kingdom Pseudomonadati; phylum Pseudomonadota; class Gammaproteobacteria; order Enterobacterales; family Morganellaceae; genus Providencia; species Providencia sp. PROV205. Next base: position 81,702 of record NZ_JAMPNU010000013.1, read on the forward strand.
GCTTTGCTCAGATTCAGGAATTGGCGTTCCTGTATTCGCAACTTCAATCAGAAGTTTATTACCCGTTTGGCGACTAGAGATCCAAATATTACCTGATTCGCCACCATAGTGCACCGCATTGGAATAGATATTATCAATAACTCGCCCAAGAAGTGAGGGTTCAGCTAAACAGCTATCCACTTTTAAACGCACTTCTGTTTTGATGTTCTTAGCCCGTGCAGGTAAGTTATGTGCTTTGACGATATCTTCAATGAGTTTTTGTAAATCAACGATCTGTGCTTCTGGTGGGTCATCTACAAGCTTACGATTATAATCAAGTAATTGCTCAATAAGTTGCTGAAGATGCTTACTGCTGTGATCAAGAATTTCTACAACCTCTTTTTGAGACACGGTTAATGGCCCAGCAACCTCGTCCGCGAGTAACTCCGTCCCTTCACGCATGCTTGCAAGAGGCGTTTTTAATTCATGTGAAATATGGCGGAGAAATTCGTGGCGCTGTGATTCAAGCCATGCGAGTCGTTCACTTAACCAAATAATGCGCTGTGCGATTGTCCGTAGCTCCCTAGGGCCTTTAAAGCGCTCAATATTATTGGCTATCGTACGCCCAGTACCGAGACGGTTAATCATTCGCTCGATAGCTTTAACGGGGCCAATAATCATCCGAGTGAATAGTGCCACTAGCAATGCGCTTAATAAGAATAAAATTAAACTTTGCCAACCAAATAGTTGGCCTTTATTCGCAATCGCTTTTTGCAACTGTTCCCCACGGCTAAAAATCACATCTCGAGTTTCTTGCACTAATAAGGCATTCTCAGTAGAAAATTGTTCTAAAGCCCGTGTGATTTTTTCTGTTGGTTCATTGTTTTCACATGTGACCGTCTTAAGCGCATCCAATGTTTTAGTCAACGCGGAAGTATCTGACGAGGCGGGTAAGATAGTACTCTGGCGTTCAAACATTTGCTGGTAGTCAGCAAACTGTTTCTGATATTGGGTTTTCAATGTGGCATCTTGCAAAACACAATATTGACGATAGCTCCGCTCCATTTCTAATGCGAGGCTACTCATCACTTCACTACGCCGTGCGTCAAGTAACGTGGTTTTATTGATATTGGCTGCTTGGTTACTCAGTTGCTCAAGGCTTTGATATGCTTGATAGGCTAATACTAATAAAGGAAGCAGTACAAGCCAAAATGCCATCACAACTAGTTGACGCAAGGAGCGAGGGAAAAAACGCCATTTACTCAATACATTCATCTCATACCCATTAAACGTATTGCAATGGTAGCAGAACTCCCTGTAATGCGAAAAGCACAATCCAAATTCTGTGTCCCATAGCGTTAAAATCAGACTAAGTATAAGAGTGAAATAGCAATGAACGTGCCAAGTTAATTGGTAAAAGACAATAGTTTTCAGGTAGGTATATTCTATAAAGCGAATTGTTTAATATCTGACTCGTCTAAAATATCTTCAGCTATGCCCTAAATAATTCGGATTGCAGCTAGGCGACAAGAGAAGATATCTCTATGAAGCATACAAAAGTATGTGACTAGAGTAGCTGAACGCAGGTAACAACGCTGCGGTTCGAAGTATGACGGGCATTATGATAGGCATAAAACAGGAAGGCGGGATAAAGGACTCACCTTTACCCCGCCAGCGATAACAACTACTCTGATGGTTACTGCTTTATATAATTATGTCTTTACATTAAAGATAATTATATAGGTGGTGCCTCACTCCACGTGTCGCCCTGTGTTTGATAAGGCCCTAAGGCGAATATCTGTGCTGTTGGACGGTAGGCACCTTACTTTGGCGTCATTCTTGGTTTATGTGGTATGTACCCAACTAATTTTGGACCTACATAAGAAGTTGAATGAGCAACTGAATATTATTATGCACATGCCGTGCCAACTTTTCAATTTATTTTTTAAAGCATTAAAAAATAAGACAATTTATTTTTTACAGTCTATTCAGTGATTTTGGATACACTGAAACGGTTTATCTCTTTCTCAATATTGTCGCTAATTTAAGACACCCTAAACACCAATCTTATAAGTCTATATTTATCAATAAGATAAATGTCTCCTTTTGGAGACACCCCTATGGGGGGTTTGTCGCTATTTTTATACACCTTGTTTTTTGGTTATTTATTATTCAATATAAATAAGTTTGCGTGAAAATTTTACCCCAATAAAAAAATTGCTCGTCATTATGGATGAACAGCAGAATTTTACATTCTGCTTCTAGCTTATCTTTTCCTATATTGATATAAGATTTCCCAATACCCTACTCATCAAATTGATAAAAAATATGATAAAAATCGCGTTAGTTGATGACCACATCGTTGTGCGTTCTGGTTTCGCACAACTTTTGACACTTGAACCTGATATTTCGGTTGTCGGGCAATATGCCAATGCTCAAGAGGCTTGGCCTAATTTGCTTAATTTAGATATTGATGTTGCCATCATGGATATTTCGATGCCAGATGAAAACGGTTTACAACTTTTATCACGGTTACGCCAAAAAAAGCCTGATTTTCGCACTATTATCTTGAGCATTTATGATACCCCAGCCTTTGTACAAAGCGCATTGGATGCAGGCGCCAGTGCTTACTTAACAAAACGTTGTGGCCCTGAAGAGCTAGTCCAAGCGGTTCGCTCTGTACACCAAGGCGGTTGCTACCTATGCTCTGATGCTATGCGAGCGCTACGCCATTCACCACAACAGCAAAAAAGCCTACAAGAACTGACGCCCCGAGAACGGGAAGTGTTTGATTTATTAGTGGCTGGCTTGAGTGTCAAAGTGATCGCAGAGCAACTTGAACTAAGCCATAAAACTGTGCATGTGCACCGCGCAAATATTTTAGGCAAACTACAATGTGAAAATACCATCGACCTTGTTCATTACGCGTTAGAACATAACCTAATTTCAAGGTAATTCAGGCATGAATAAAAGCTTACGGTTAACGCTGCAATCCATCTTTTTATTTTTTACCTATTCCCTGTTATGGATTGGGTTGTGGATCATCGGCTTTTATTTAAGTCAAAACAGTTTTCAGGCAACGTTGTTTCTTCCACAAGGCTTGCGCCTAGCATTGATGATTATCCTTTGGCGGCGCTACTGGCCAACACTGCTGCTTAGCGAAGGAATATTGAATTTTTGGTTATCATCGGAGCAACTTCTCTTTCAACCTGTTTTGCTGTTGTCTCCATTATTAAGTCTCGGTGTTGCTTTTGTTATTCAAAACATCTGGTGGCGCTATACGTTATATTGGCAACGATTATTATTATTGCTCGCAGGTGTTGCCGCAAATAGTGTATTACATGCCTTATTATTCAGTGGGTTATCACCCTATTCCATTAGCCAGTTATTTCTAACAACATTCACAGGGGGAATACTCCTTTCTCCTTTTGTTTACCTTATTTATGAGTATCTCCACGAACAGCACTACCAGATGTTACTGGATTATGGAACGCCAGATAAACAATTGCGCACATCCTTAATTGTTTGGTGTTTTCTATTTTGTGTTGTCGGGCTCAGTGTCCAAGTTTTTTTCACCCCCGAAATCGAACGGTTAATTGTCCTTCTGGTATTTATTCCTAACGTTTTTATGGCCTACCGCTATGGCTGGCAAGGTGGCGTACTTTCTGCATTATTAGGCAGTTTAATTATTACTTTTGCACGGCAATTTCACGGGGCATTTGCCGATTTAGAAGAGTTAGAAATGTTTCTCAGCACCCAGGCCTTAATTGGCATTGGGCTTGGGATAGCAATTAGCCGGCAGAAACAATTAGCCAGTAATTTACAGCGTTATCGCCAACGCCTAGAAGAGGAGTTAAAAGCACGCCGCGACTTAATGCGGCAGCTCGTGCACACAGAGGAGGATATCAAAAAAGCGATTGCCCGTGAGCTGCATGATGAGATTGGGCAAAATATTACTGCCATCCAAATTCAGTCGATGCTAGTGAAAAAAACGGCGCCAGATGATATCAGCCACCAAGCTGCAAGCCAAATAAATGAATTAGCCCAGCAAATTCACCAATCTACGCGGCAAATGTTACGCCAATTGCGCCCTCCCGTATTAGATGAAATGTCCCTTGAAAATGCACTTAAGCACTTAATTGCTGAATTTTCTTTCCCACAAAATAATATCCAGTGCCAATTTCATTATGGCTTACAAGAAACACCGATCAATGAAACGGTTTTGTTTACACTTTATCGTCTCGTCCAAGAGTTACTAAACAATATCAGTAAACATGCAAAAGCCACACAAATCCACATATCTCTTAAGCAAATAGGTGACTCGATCCAGCTAGTTGTTGATGATAATGGCGTTGGTATTCCATTTAGCAAACGCACGAGTGGCTTTGGTTTGCGCGGTATTGAGGAGAGAGTTCGAGCCTTAGGCGGTGACTGGACACTGACCACCCAAAATGGAACACAAATAAGTGTTAACTTGCCCACATTTTAAGATAAAACCTTGCAAAACTAGGAATAATTCCTAGTCCTCTAATACCTTCTCTCATCCTTTTTGTTAAAAACTTGATTACATTCTGCCTAACAAGAGAAACCGCCCTATGACAGGTAAAGACACCTTGAGTCTGGATAACACGTATCGTTTTTGGCGTCGCCGCTTAATGCTATCAATGATTATTGGTTATGCCACTTTTTACCTTACGCGAAAGAGTTTTAACTTCGTGATGCCTGTCATGCAAAACGAGCTGTTTCTCGATAAAAGCGATATTGGCTGGATAGCGACTGCCTTTTATTTAACCTACGGTATTTCTAAGTTTTTATCGGGGATTTTCCACGATATTACCGGATACCGTTGGTTTATGGGCGTCGGTTTAGTGATGACTGGGCTACTGAATATTATTTTTGCCTATTGTTTATCGTTTCCCGCGTTATTAATTGTCTGGACACTAAATGGCTTTTTTCAAGGTTGGGGCTGGCCACCTTGCGCACGTATTCTAACGCACTGGTATTCACGCAATGAGCGTGGGTTTTGGTGGGGGCTGTGGAATATTTCCATCAACCTAGGTGGAATGTTACTGCCTTTGCTTACAGCACTATTGGCAACCCAGTACAGCTGGCAAATGGCGTTAATTGTCCCCGGGATTATTGGTGTCATCATTGGGTTATGGCTGTGCCGCCAATTACGTGGCACACCACAAGAAGAACAGCTACCAAGCGTGGGGCAATGGCGACAAGATGTTTTGGAGTTACGCCAAGAGCGTTTGTCCCCTCCCATGCCGATGTTAACGATTTTAAAAGATGCCATTATTTTTAACCGAATGATTTGGTTACTAGGCTTCTCCTATATTTTGGTTTATCTGATTCGCATGGCGATAAACGATTGGGGGAATTTATGGTTAACAGAGAAACATGGCACTAACTTACTCAGTGCAAATGCCACACTGTCGTTATTTGAATTAGGGGGATTATTAGGTGCGCTCTGCTCGGGCTGGGGCTCTGATATCCTATTTCGTGGCCAACGTGCACCTATGATCCTACTGTTTTCATTGGGGCTTTGTGTCTCCGTGAGCGCCTTATGGTTAACACCAATTCATCACTACGCTTTATTGGCTGTATGTTTTTTTGCTATCGGATTTTTTGTTTTTGGGCCCCAAATGTTAATCGGTCTAGCTGCAACAGAATATTGTCATAAAAAAGCAGCTGGAGCGGTAACGGGCTATCTGGGTTTGTATGCCTATTTAGGGGCTGCAATCGCTGGATGGCCACTCTCTCAAGTCATTGCACACTATGGTTGGTCAGGGATGTTTTCTTTACTAGCCAGTGCCGCGGCTTTGATGGGATTACTGCTAATGCCTCTTTTGATTGCCAATGTCAGCAAACGAGAGCATTTAGCAGGCACTGTTTCACCCTCTGATAATAAAACCTGAATAAAGGACTGAAAATGAAACTGAAAACTCTCTCTACGCTTATCGCTGCGGGTTTATCCCTAGCGGCTATTTCTACCACTGTGAATGCGGCAGGCCGTTTAGTTGTTTACTGTAGCGCCACTAACGCCATGTGTGAAACTGAAACGCAAGCTTTTGCTAAGAAATACGATGTCAAAACCACCTTTGTACGTAATGGTTCTGGCAGTACTTTAGCCAAAATTGAAGCAGAAAAACGTAACCCACAAGCTGACGTGTGGTATGGCGGTACATTAGACCCACATTCACAAGCTGGGGAAATGGATTTACTTGAGCCATATAAATCGCCGAATCTGTCTGAGATCATGCCGCAGTTCCAAGACCCTGCAAAACGTAAAGGCAACTACTCTTCCGCTGTTTACATCGGTATTTTAGGTTTCGGTGTCAATAAAGACCGCTTAAAAGAGAAAGGTTTACCAATCCCAACTTGCTGGAAAGATTTAACTAAACCTGAATATAAAGGCGAAATTCAAATTGCAGATCCACAAAGCTCAGGAACTGCTTATACCGCATTAGCCACTTTCGACCAATTATGGGGAAATGAGCAAGCCTTTGATTACCTGAAAAAACTAAACTCAAATATCTCTCAATATACTAAGTCTGGTATTGCCCCGGCACGTAATGCCGCTCGTGGTGAGTCGGCAATTGGTATTGGCTTCTTACATGATTATTCATTAGAAGTGGAAAACGGTGCGCCATTAGAACTTATCGCCCCTTGTGAAGGAACAGGCTATGAAATCGGTGGGATCAGTATCTTGAAAAATGCACGTAATATGGACAACGCGAAACTGTTTGTCGATTTCGTCTTATCGAAAGAAGCTCAAGAGCTGAGCTGGAAAGAAGGGAAATCTTATCAAATTTTGACCAATACGACGGCTGAATCCTCACCTATCTCATTGAAACTCAATGAGTTGAACCTAATTAATTACGATATGGATAAATACGGCGATGCTGACGTCCGTAAAAACCTTATCAACAAATGGGTTACTGAAGTCAAAATGAGCAAATAGTATTAAGTGCGGCGTTAACTCGCCGCACTGAGCACTTACTTAACTAAAATAAAAAATTAATTTAATTAAGCTTCGAGTTATGAGCGTTGCCACTAGGCGGTAAGTGACGTTATCTCTAAGAACATGCAAAAATATGTGACTAGGGTTAGCGAAATAAGCCAACACCGTGACAATGCAAAATATGACGAGCTTAGGGGGAACTATGTCTCAAACCCTAACCTTATCGACCCCAACCAAAAAAGATAGTATCTTTTTTTGGCTGCTGATTGCTTGGCTAGGTTTCGCATTACTACCTTCTTGGAGCCTAGATTATGGCGTTCTTGACTCAACACAAGACGAAATCATAGCGGCTTACGGTTGGAGTAGCCTAAACATTAGCTGGCTTTGGTATTTATTACCTTCCATTTTATTTATTCGCCCGTTAACACCAGCGGACCGTTATCACAAAACACGCCATTATTTCGATATTAGCGTGGCTGTTGCCACCGCTGCGGTGGTGATCTTAACCTCCTACTTTGAAGGGAAAGGGTTAGGTTACTCCGCTATTGTGCTATTTATCGCCTTGGGAATGGTGATGACATTGGCGTTAACCCGCCTTGAATGGCTCGGTGGAGACCAGTTTGTTATTGGCTCGCTGATCACCGTTGTTGCGTTGATAACACTATTTATTGTGTTCCCAAGTGTTGCCATTTTTATCCCAATGTTTACGGATGGAAATGGCGACTTTGCGCCATTCGCCTTTGTGGCAATTTTGACACAATCTCATATTGTCCAAGTTATTATTAACTCAGTATTTTTATCGTTAGCGGTAGGGGCCGGTTGTACTTTCTTTGGCTTAATTTTAGCCATTTATACCACGCGTATTGCTAAACGCTCTGCCATTATTGGCCGTGTTTTTTCTATTTTGCCTATCGTCACTCCGCCATTTGTTGTCGGTCTCGGAGTCACCTTGATGATGGGGCGCTCGGGCTATATTACTGAATTCCTTGCGACCTATATGGGCCTTGAAAATACCAACTGGCTGTATGGCTTTACAGGGATTTGGTTAGCGCAAGTTCTCGCCTTCACGCCAATGTCATTCATGATCTTAGATGGTGCGATTAAAACCATTCACCCATCTTTAGAAGAAGCATCTTATACTTTACGAGCCAACCGTTACCAAACTTTCTTTAATGTATTTATGCCATTACTGAAACCTGCTTTGGCAAACGCATTTTTAATCGTTATCGTGCAATCATTGGCTGACTTTAGTAACCCATTAGTTTTAGGCGGAAACTTCGACGTACTCGCAACACAAATTTACTTCTATATCACCGGGTCACAGCTGGACTATCAAGCCGCCAGTACATTAGGTGCGTCACTATTAGTGTTCTCACTATTAGTATTCTGCGTTCAGTATATGTGGATAGGCAAGCGCTCCTATGTCACTGTGTCAGGGAAATCTTACCGTGGTGATGTTCAACCATTACCGACATCGTTAATTGCCACCGTAACAACTTTCTTAGCCATTTGGGTTGCATTTAACGTCTTGTTATACGGCAGTATTTTCTACGGCAGTTTCACTGTTAACTGGGGAGTTGATTACACCTTAACCTTTGATAACTTTATTAAATTATTTGGTCAAGGCATGAGTGATGGGGCATGGCCGTCATTGTTGGATACCCTTCTGTACGCAGGTATTGCCGCACCGATTACCGCGATCCTTGGTTTACTGATTGCCTATATCGTGGTTCGCCAAGACTTCCGTGGTAAAAAGACCATCGAATTCACGACGATGCTGTGCTTTGCGGTACCGGGTACCGTGGCAGGTGTGTCATACATTTTAGCCTTTAACGACTCACCGTTTTATTTAACGGGAACGGCTGCCATCGTAATTATTTCAATGACCATGCGTAACGTCCCTGTGGGGATCCGTGCCGGTATCGCAGGATTAGGCCAAATTGATAAATCATTGGATGAAGCATCACTCAGCTTACGAGCGGGTTCAATGCGCACCATCTTCTTTATCCTGTTGCCACTGTTGCGCCCAGCCATTCTCTCCGCGTTGATTTATAGCTTTGTCCGCGCGATCACTACTGTCAGTGCGATTGTGTTCTTGGTTACCCCAGATACGCGCGTCGCAACGGCCTATATATTGAACCGTGTCGAAGACGGTGAATATGGCGTTGCCATTGCCTACGGCTCAATCCTGATTGTCGTAATGTTGGCAATTATTTTCTTATTTGACTATTTGATTGGCGAAGCCCGTGTTTCACGTTCCAAAGCCAAAAATGCACAGTAATCATGGAGTAACTGACATGACACAACATCATTTTGTTGAACTAAAAAATGTGACTAAACGCTTTGGCAACAATACCGTCATCGATGATTTAAGTCTTTCAATTCCGCAAGGTAGCATGGTGACCCTACTCGGCCCATCAGGCTGCGGTAAAACTACCGTATTACGCTTAGTGGCTGGCTTAGAGAAACCCTCTGAAGGCCGTATGTTTATTGACGGTGAAGATGTGACAGACCGTTCCATTCAACAACGCGATATCTGTATGGTTTTCCAATCTTACGCCCTGTTCCCGCATATGTCCTTGGGGGACAACGTGGGTTATGGCTTAAAAATGTTAGGATTACCCAAAGCCGAAATAAAAAAACGAGTTGACGAGGCATTAGAATTAGTGGATTTAGCCGGTTTTGCTGACCGTTTCGTTGACCAAATATCAGGTGGCCAACAACAGCGCGTGGCCTTGGCTCGTGCATTGATCCTTAAACCAAAAGTCCTGTTATTCGATGAGCCATTAAGTAACTTGGATGCAAATTTACGTCGAAGCATGCGTGAAAAAATTCGTGAGTTACAGCAGCAGTTTAATATCACCTCTTTATATGTCACTCATGACCAAAGCGAGGCCTTTGCGGTATCGGATATGGTTTTAGTGATGAATAAAGGGAAAATCATGCAGCTAGGCTCACCGCAAGAACTCTACCGCCAGCCAGCCTCAAAATTTATGGCGAGCTTTATGGGTGATGCGAATATTTTCCCTGCAACACTCAGTGCGGATTCTGTGGATATTTTCAATTATCGCTTACCACGCCCAGAACAGTTTGTGACTGATAAAACTGCGGTGACTGTGGGGGTTCGTCCTGAAGCCATCACACTGAGTTTACAAGGCGACGATAGCCAACGCTGTACGGTGACTCACGTTGCTTATATGGGGCCTCAATATGAGGTTACTGTTGATTGGCATGGTCAATCAATGTTGCTGCAAATCAATGCCACTCAATTACAACCTTCTGTTGGGGAAAACCTCTATTTGCAGATCCACCCATACGGCATGTTTATCTTAAACGAAAAAGAATAATCTCAAATGTAATAGCTTAAACCGTCACTTCATCGTGGCGGTTTTTTCGTTATTAAGCCCAAATAAAAAACAGAAGAGTTTCCCCTTCTGCTTTTCTTAACAAACCAATTAATTACAAAAATGCTTTATATGGCAATTCAGGTTCATTTTTAAATATATCGTTAAAACCGCGGAAATGTTGATAATGCATACGGTCTTTATCCGTTGGATAAGTGTATTTTCCACCTACTTGCCAGAAGAACGGCGCAAATTTATATTGCAGACGCTCTTTTTTCATATTCCATAAAACTTCAATTTCACGTGGGTCGTTTTGGAAGTTCGCCCAAATATCATGGTGGAATGGAATAACACGTTCGCAATCCAATGACTCTGCTGCACGTAAAATATCTGATGAAGTCATTTTATCGGTCACACCACGCGGGTTCTCGCCATAGGAAAGCAATGCCACATCAATTTGATAACGGTTACCGTGAGCCGCATAATAGTTTGAATAATGTGAATCGCCTGAATGGTAAATCGAGCCACCTGTCGTTTCAATCAGGTAATTCACTGCACGTGAATCCATACCATCTAAAATTTGCTTATCATAGGAAGAAACGCCCTGTGGCAATGTCACTAACGCAGTACGGTCGAATGAATCTAATACACGGATTTTCATATCACCGATATCAATCACATCCCCCACTTTGGCGACCACACAGCGCTCTACGGGTACGCCCCACTTCGTCCATAAATCCACACAGGCTTGAGGGCCAATAAATTTAACGTGGTCACCGCAGTTTTGCATTACCGCAGCAGCAACATTGACATCTATATGGTCAGCATGGTCATGAGACGCTAAAATCGCATCAACCTCTTTAATAGCAAACGGGTCGAGAGGAAAAATTGCAGTACGTAAATTAGGTTGCAGCGCTTCTACCCCCCCCATACGCATCATTTGATGCTGTTTATTCATCAGTGGATTTTTTTGCGTTTTTTTCCCAGTTCCACACCAAAAATCGATACAAATATTGGTATTTCCCTCACTTTTTAACCAAATTCCTGTGCACCCAAGCCACCACATTGAAAAGGTATTGGGTTCAATAACCGTTTTTTCAATTTCTTCATTTAGCCACGTTCCCCACTCAGGAAACGTACTTAAAATCCAAGATTCACGTGTGATTTCATTTACTTTGCTCATAGTAACAATACCTTTTCTAGAATTTTAGATGTAGGGAGCCTGATGCCTTAATCGAGAAATTAAGGCATGGCGGCTGAATTTGTCTATATTAAAAAATCAGGTATTCGACGGAATTAAACCAGTATCACTCGCGTGCCCTGTGCAGCAATCGCTTTGATAACTTCAGAGTTGGCATTCCTCCCAGTGATAAGAACATCTATCTTCTTAGCTGGGCAAAATAACATTCCGGTTCGATGACCCACCTTGGAACTGTCTACAACAACGACTAATTTATCAATTTGGTCAAGCATTTGCTGCTCAGCTACCGCGGTTAGCATGTCAGCTTTGTATAAGCCAGCTTCGGTTAATCCTTTACCTGAAGTGAACATCCAGTTACCTGCGTAACCCATTAACGTGTTCAATGCGGGGTTTAGAAAGATATTCTGAGCCTTATTATACTGCCCACCGATTAAAATAACGTCATCATGGTCTTGGTCAATCAAATAGCTCGCTAATGGAAAATAATTAGTCACAATTTGTACGTTTTTTCCGCACAATTGCTGTCCTAACATAAAAGCCGTTGAACCACAGTTAATGACAGCACTTTCCCCAGGAAGACACAGTTCCGCGGCTTTAATCGCGATTTCTGATTTTTCTTCATAGTGCTCAGTGCTATTGATGTTTAACGGTGACCACTTACGCTTTTTATTTTCAATGCGTTCAGCACCATTACGGACTTTTCGTAATTTACCTTGCCCATCTAACTTTGAAATATCACGACGAGCAGTTGCAGGAGACACACTAAATTGTTCGGTTATATGAGAAACATTGATCACTCGATGTGATTCCAATAACGACAATATTTCATTGTGTCTTTGCACTTCATTCATAATCATCGCCTTATTTGTTAATAATCACCACCATGATGACAAATGATTCAAAATGATTATCTGTGATTAGTTTTGATTCTATTTATCTCATCTAATGTTGTCAACCTTTGCTCATGCAAAAATACAACATTTGACATAAGTAAAAATTAACATACTGATATATATTGATAATTTAAATTTTACGTGATCAAGTCGCCATTTATTCATTTTTTTACTGGTAAAAAAACAGACAAATGCAAACAATCATAAAAGAGCAATTCGTGATTACATATGATCACCTTTGATTTTTGCGAGACTGTTTGACCGCTTTAAATGATTATATCGCAATAACACCAGATACGATCAATATGAATCATCTCTGACCCAGATAAATTACAAATACAATTTGATTAGAGGTAAAAATATGGATTTTTTATACGACGCTTTCTATATTTTTTACAGCCAAGTAATGACAAAAGCGCCTCTATTATTAGGCTTAGTCACATTTATTGGTTATTGGCTATTAAAGCGCGATGGTACGACGATCCTCAAGGGTACAATCAAAACAATTGTTGGATTTATGCTAGTTGGCGTGGGTGCTAGTACCTTAGTTTCCAGCTTTAAACCCGTCATAGAAAAAATGTCTGAATACCACGGACTGACAGGCTCAGTTATTGACCCTTACACTTCCATGATGGCCACGATGGAAGCGATGGGGGATAACTACTCTTGGGTGGGCTATACCGTCTTATTAGCCCTCGCCCTTAACATTCTTTTAGTCCTTTTTCGCCGCGTGACGGGTATTCGTACCATTATGTTGACGGGGCATATTATGTTTCAACAAGCTGGCTTGATCGCAGTTTTCTATTTTGTTCTCGGCTCAAGCATGTGGGAAACCATTTTATACTCCTCGGTTTTAATGGCGCTGTATTGGGGTATTTCCTCCAATATTATGTTCAAGCCAACACAAGAAGTTACGGGTGGTGCAGGTTTTTCTATCGGCCACCAACAACAGTTTGCTTCGTGGATAGCCACCAAAGTTTCCCCGAAATTGGGCGATAAAAATGACAGTGTTGATAATTTAAAACTGCCCAAATGGCTGCATATCTTCCACGACAGTATCTCCGCCACTGCCATTGTAATGACCTTATTCTTTGGTGTGATCTTAATTTCCTTTGGTATCCCCAACCTACAAACCATGGCAGGGACCACCCACTGGACCATTTATATTATTGAAACCGGCCTAAAATTTGCCGTCGCTATCCAAATCATTGTCACTGGCGTGCGAATGTTTGTTGCCGAGCTTTCTGAGGCCTTTAAAGGGATTTCCGAGCGTGTCATTCCTAATGCAGTGCTCGCCATCGATTGTGCGGCAATCTATGCATTCTCCCCTAATGCTATGGTATTTGGTTTTATGTGGGGTGCTATCGGGCAATTTGTTGCCGTTCTGGGTATGTTGGCATTTAATTCGCCAATTATGATTATCCCTGGTTTTATCCCAATGTTTTTCTCCAATGCCACTATTGGTATCTTTGCAAACCATTTTGGCGGCTGGAAAGCGGTCATGAAAGTGTGTTTCGTGATGGGCATCATCGAAGTATTGGGTTCAGCTTGGGCAATCAGCTTAATTAACAACCACGGAACTGAATTCAGTGGTTGGATGGGCATGGCCGACTGGGCACTCGCCTTCCCTGTCATTATGCAAGGTTTGTCGTTCACTAAAATGTTCTTCTTTGTCATTGTCGCCTTAGCCGTTGTCTACATGTATTTTGCGGCAAAGAAATTGCGTGCCGAAGAAGATGCACAGAGTACAAGCGAACCCGTCGTTAGTATTAGTGAAGAAGCCGAATCCGCGCCTATTGAACATAGTGGAGCTAAACCTGTACGTATCTTAGCCGTTTGTGGTAATGGGCAAGGCTCGTCCATGATGATGAAAATGAAAATTGGCCAGTATCTTGAGAAAAAGGGGATCCCACACATCATGGATTCCTGCGCAGTATCTGACTATAAATCGAAATTAACAGCGACAGACATTATTGTCTCTTCTAAGCATTTAAGCTCAGAGATGGATCCCGGTGATGGAAAATTTGTGCTTGGCGTACAAAATATGCTCAACCCCAACTCATTCGGTGATGAACTACTCGATATCATACATACCAATTTTATCGTAAATAAATAGCCTAAGTCATAGGAATAGATATCGCTCATGGCGGTATCGATTTCCTTAACATTAAAAAATAGGAACGCAATGATGGGATTTAAACAATCACTAATCGACAATAATTCGATACAGCTTCAAGCATCCGCTGATAACTGGCGTGATGCCATTAAGATAGGTACAGACCTGCTCATCGCTTCAGGTGCAATAAAACCCAGTTATCATGAGGCAATCATCAGCAGCGTCGAAAAACTCGGACCTTATATTTGCATCGCGCCTAGCTTGGCCCTGCCCCATGCTAGACCTGAAGATGGTGTGCTAAAAACCGCCTTTGCTTTAGTCACACTGAAAAAACCGATTATTTTTGAGGGTGAAGATGAACCGGTTGATGTGCTGATCACTTTAGCAGGCAGTTCATCCGATGAACATATGGAGGGCTTGATGGAGGTGACTCGCGTCCTCGATGATGAAGACAGCGAAACCGGTGTCGACCTTGATAAATTACGTCGCTGCCGCACCATTGATGATGTTTATCAGGTTATTGATCAAGCATTATGCTAATTTAATGATAATAAAAGAATCATTAATTAGCGATAGAGGTAATCAACTATGTATAACGTATTAGCGCTTGACTTAGATGGCACAGTTTTAACCCAAGAACACACTATCCATCCCGCTGTCAAACAAGCTATTAACAACGCAGCAAAGCAATGCCATGTCATGATAGTCACAGGGCGCCACCACACCGCAGCCCGTCCCTATTATGATGAGCTTGGTTTAACCACGCCAATTATTTGTTGCAATGGTACTTATATCTATGATTACCAAAATGAAAAAGTTCTCACACACAATGCTCTCACCAAAGAGAATGCGCTTACTTTTATTGAATTAGCGCAACAGGACAAACTAAAAATGGTGATGTATATCACCGACGCCATGGTGTATTCAAAAATCGACCCTATCGATTACATGAGCGCGATGGAGCAATGGGCTAACAACCCAACCATGGCACATCCGCCAAAAATTTATCGCATTGATTCATTTGAAGAACAAGTCCAGCACGCTGACTATATTTGGAAATTTGTCGTCGAAGGTGAACCCGCTACGTTAGCGCGTTTCTTAAACTTGCCTTGGATAAAACAAACTTTTAATGCAGAAAAATCATGGTCAAACCGTTTCGATTTTGCTGCTAAAGGCAATAACAAAGGAACGCGTTTAGCTGAGTATCTTAACTCTCTGGGTTATGACTCAAACCAAGTTATTGCTGTTGGTGATAATCACAACGATATCTCCATGATTGAGCTAGCAGGCTTAGGAGTTGCAATGAAAAATGCCGATGACACCGTGAAGTCCCACGCGGATTTTGTTTGTGCGACAGATAACAATGGTGATGGCCTTGCGCGTCTAATACATGAAAATATTTTAGGACAATCACAATGACAAAGCCTTTGATCCAAATTGCTTTAGACCAAACCAACTTACCCGCTGCTCTCGAAGTGGCTGAAAATGTACACACTTTTGTTGATATTATTGAAGTGGGTACCATTTTGGCTTTCGCTGATGGCATGAATGCGGTCTCGACTTTACGTCAAAAGTACCCCAACCACATTCTGGTTTGCGATATGAAAACCACCGACGGAGGAGCCATTTTATCGAGAATGGCATTTGAAGCGGGAGCAGACTGGATCACGGTTTCAGCCGCAGCGCATATTGCCACTATTGCTGCCTGTAAAAAAGTTGCCGATGAGTTTAATCGTGAGATCCAAATTGAAATCTATGGTAATTGGACATTTGAAGATGCCAAAAATTGGGTCGAACTTGGTATTACGCAAGCAATTTACCATCGTTCCCGCGATGCCGAACTTGCTGGTATTGGCTGGACAAATGAAGATATCGAAAAAATGCGTAAACTGTCTGATTTAGGGTTAGAACTCTCGATTACAGGCGGAATAGTCCCTGAAGACCTTCATCTATTTAACGGTATCAAAGCGAAAGCCTTTATTGCTGGCCGTGCATTAGTTGGCGAAAAAGGCAAAAAAACGGCGGAAGCATTAAGGGAACAAATTGACCGTTTTTGGAAATAATGAGCTTTAATTAAACTGCTATATTCGCTCGAATACGGTCAGTTATAATACAGCTAGCCCTAATACTATCAATAGGTTAGGGCTTCATATTTTATTTGCTCTATAACGTTAAAAATAAGTCGCTCATGTACTTAATATTTTTTTGTACTTACCTTTTTGACAAAAAATTATTGACAAGTTGAGCTGGTTGCCAATGGTTATTTATTCTTTCAAAATCATTAATTCCACCGCTATTATATTCATCCTGTAACCGCATTTCTGCTAAAGTATTCACTAAATACTCAAGTTTTTGGGCTGTTGTATACTTTCGGGCCCCTGATAATGAATTATGATGAATAACGATTGGCTCTTGACTATTTTTTTGTTGGATAATCGTGACTTTATAACCAGACTCAGAGCTATAAATATAGTGAACTATTTCATTTTGGTTATCAGGCTCTATTAGTTCAGGTATTCGATTAAAGCTAATTAGGTGTATTTTGTCTTTATCATTATAGTGGTGAATAATACTCTCCCCTCTGAACTCACCATTAACAATAAATATATTTTCCCCTTCTTGGTCACTTAACAACCCACTATGGCCATTAGCAATTAGTACGTCATTTCCTGCACCACCGTATAAATCAATATTTCCTTCTTCTGCATACAAGACATTATGGCCAGTATTATTGTGTGCCATAGATATACTTCCAGTACCCATATTGGCTTTAAATACTCGTCCGTGTTTACTTTCATCTATTACTTTATGTTGATTACCAGTAAATTGCATAACTAACTGAGAAGGTTTGGAATCCTTTGTAATATGGATCTCTGGTAAAGATAAATCGATTATTGCGTGATCCGAGTTTTCGAAAAAACCTTTAAAAGCAAACATCGGCTGCCATGGTAATAATGGAGATTCTCTTTTCCAATATTGTTTATGTTCTGCCAAGTACCTTACCATATGACTCATACTTTCCTTTACATCATTTGAGATATTATCAGGAAGCCTATCATAATGGTGAATATGATTTTTATTTATTTCATCAGAGGATATTCTTTTTATTTTCACCTCGCGTAACTTTGAATTTGACGTAAAAACTTGATACGTCACCCCATTTTCTTCTATATCTTTATATTTATCATTAAAATGCATTAAATGGATGTTGTTAATTCCATTATTATCATTGATAACTGTTATTCCGCGGCCTATAGAACCATCAACAATATAGTGATCATTACCATCATTGCCATTTAAGGTATCATTACCTAAATCTGATAATAATAAGTCCCCTTGCACACTGCCCTCTAAAAAATCATTCCCAGCACCACCATATAAAACATTCATTCCTTCATGTGCAGCGATTCTGTCGTTACCCTTTCCACCATTAACAACCATGCCAAAATAACTATAATTATAAATTTTATCATCTCCATCTAATGCATCAATAATCGCATTTTGATAAATCTCTCCTCTTCTATGGTAAAGTTCATCAGATTGCTGAGTAAATAAATCGGGTCTTTTTTCAGTAACTATTTCATGTCCATCTACCTTTAGGTTAATCTTAAATAGATTATCATTCGCATCCTTTATATATATATGTTGGAATTCTTTATTTTCATAACCTACGAATTTGATATTCAGTTTTTTATCATTAAACATATTGGAAAAATATATTGACTGACCCTCTGCACGTAACTGCTTTCCATATTCATCAAACAGCTTTATAATAATGCTATTATCGCGACCATCCCTTCCTTTCATATTACTAAGATCAACGGTCAATTCTGACTGTGCAAGACCACCTATTTTCAATTGATAAATATCATTCCCTTTTGTTGCTATAATATAGCTACCTCTATTTACCATAGTTAAGTTATCATCATTATGACTACCTGTGTACGTTAGATTTTTAACATTCCCATTAGGATTAAAATCCCCCCATGACGGAGATGAATACCCCTGATTATTGATAATAATATTTTTCTTTTCTTGATTGATGATAACTTTGTCATTCTCGGCACGCCTCTTAAGATAATCTTTATCTTGAAAATAGCTAATCTCATAAATCTTATCAAAACTTTCCTTATTTCTATAATTTTTTAGAATAGGTGTTAAACAGAAACCATCATGGGTATAAAGTTGATAATGATGTTTTAATACTTTTCCATCTGCTGAATTTTGATACGCATTTTTTAATGTTAAGTTCAACTCTAAAGTATCCGTCGTTTTATAAGGCGACTTTGTCTTAATTGTTAACATCAGGTCATTATCAATGAGTTTTACATTAGTTATCTCATTTAGCGTGTAACCTAAGTTAACTTCACTCTGGCTTTCAGTTTTTTCAACAATTCTCGCATTTAATTTAATTGTTTTTTTATTCTTAACATTCTCCCATTGATAACGGCGTAAATAATAATTATCATCGCCATCTCCACCTCGTGCAACACCCGACCGAAAAATAAGATGATCGTTTCCATCATACCCATTAATCGAAGCTTTCATTTTACCTGCATCTAATACATTGTTTTCTTTATTCCCTTTTATAAATAAATTTGATTTTACCTCCCCTGAAAAAACAACATTTCTAGTATTTTTCAGTTTAACTTCATGCCCTTCCTCCTCATTTAAATTAAGGCCATCTCTCATTAAATTAATGTATATTGATTTCTTATCAATATAATCCAAACCTTCAATTTCCTTATCATAAGACATCATCATTTTTAATTTATTTATAGCATCCATATTAACTCTCTAGAATTTTACTGTGAATATAAATAACTAAGTCATTCACTGCCTTAGCACTATTTAACATTCAACAATTTAGCACTTAATTTATTTTTTAATTAAAAAGTTAATCTGATATATCAATAAATTTATTCATGAAATAAATTAGAAATTAATTAATATTTAAATAATAAAAAAGCACTCTATCACGTTGGCTTTATACCTAGTGATAGAGTGCTTGTATTCAAAATTTGCTTAGAGACTAATTTGCTTAAATGCTAATTAACCTAATTGCTTACGTGCGTTACGGAAAATACGCATCCATGGGCTATCTTCTCCCCAATTTTCAGGGTGCCATGAATTGCTCACGGTACGGAAAACACGCTCTGGGTGCGGCATCATGATCGTTGCTCGGCCATCTTTCGAGGTCACCGAAGTAATACCATTAACTGACCCATTCGGATTAGCTGGATATTGTTCTGTCACTTGGCCGTAGTTATTTACGAAGCGCATTGCCACCAGCCCATTATCTTCTAACTGCTGTAAATGTGCAGCCGCACGGGTTTCCACTTGCCCTTCCCCATGAGAAATCGCTATTGGCATACGAGAGCCCGCCATGTCTTGCAGCAACAGCGATGGGCTTTTTGCTATTTCAACTAAGCTAAAACGCGCTTCAAAGCGTTCAGAACGGTTACGCACAAAACGCGGCCAGAACTCTGCACCTGGAATAAGCGTATGTAAATTCGACATCATCTGGCAGCCATTACATACCCCCAGTGATAAGGTGTCTGCACGGTTAAAGAACGCAGCAAATTCATCGCGGACTTTATTGTTGAACAGAATAGATTTTGCCCAACCCTCGCCTGCACCTAATACGTCCCCATAAGAGAAACCGCCGCAAGCCACTAATGTTTGGAACTGTTCCAAAGACAAGTTACCTGCAAGTAAATCACTCATATGCACATCAACTGCGTCGAAACCAGCACGGTCGAAAGCGGCAGCCATTTCCACATGGGAGTTCACGCCTTGTTCACGTAAAACGGCCACTTTAGGACGCACACCAGACAAAATAAACGGTGCTGCAATGTCTTCTTCAATGTCATAAGTCAGTTTCACATTCAAACCAGGGTCTTGGTTATCCTGTTTTAATGCGTGTTCTTCATCTGCGCACACTTCGTTATCGCGCAAACGCTGCATTTGCCAAGTCGTTTCAGCCCACCATTGACGCAGTAAGCTGCGAGACTCACGATAAACAACGGTATCTCGGCTATTGATGATCACGGCATCATCCTTTATTGCAGAACCTAGATGATGAACACAGCCTGCAAGCCCTGCTTGCTCAAAGCATTCTGCCACATACGCTCTATCAGCTTCATGAATTTGAATGACCGCACCTAACTCTTCGTTAAATAACGCTGCCAGCGTGTCTTCATCAAAAGAGCTGATATCAACATTAATGCCGCAATGACCCGCAAAGGCCATTTCCACTAACGTGACGAATAAACCACCATCTGAGCGGTCATGGTAGGCTAATAGTTTTTGCTCTGATAATAACTTCTGAATGGTATTAAAGAAGCCGAGCAAGACTTCCGGGCTGCGTACATCAGGGGCTTTATTACCTAATTGACGATATACCTGTGCAAGTGCAGAACCGCCCAGTGCGTTATTGCCTTGTCCAAGGTCAATCAATAACAAGGCGTTATTATGGCCTGTTTTTAGCTCAGGTGTCACTGTTAAGCGGACATCTTCAACACGGCCAAATGCGCTGATCACCAAGGACAGTGGCGATGTCATTTCACGCTCTTCGCCATCTTGCTGCCAACGGGTTTTCATTGACATGGAGTCTTTACCAACTGGGATCGTTAACCCTAACGCAGGGCAAAGTTCTTCCCCAACCGCTTTAACCGCTTCATATAAACCTGCGTCTTCCCCCGGGTGCCCAGCTGCTGCCATCCAGTTTGCAGAAAGTTTTACACGTTTAAGATCTTGCACATAAGAACACGCTAAGTTAGTTAATGCTTCACCTACCGCCATACGCGCTGACGCAGCGAAATCCACTAAAGCCACTGGCGTTCTTTCGCCAATTGACATGGATTCCCCATAGTAGCTATCTAAGCTAGCAGTGGTTACCGCGCAGTCAGCGACAGGAATTTGCCATGGGCCAACCATCTGGTCACGAGCAACCATACCTGTAACTGTGCGGTCGCCAATGGTAATTAAGAATGTTTTTTCAGCTACAGCGGGTAAATGCAGAACACGTTTTACCGCTTCATTTAAATTAATCGCCGTTCTATCTAATGAATCCGGCTCTGCCTTTAATGTTTTCACGTCACGCAACATTTTTGGCGTTTTGCCTAATAAAACATCCAGTGGCATGTCTATTGGTTGGTTAGCAAAGTGTTCATCATTAAGCGTTAAATGACGCTCTTCAGTGGCTTCCCCAATCACTGCGAACGGAGCACGTTCACGTTCACAAATCGCGGTGAACACAGGGAGTTGCTCAGGTGAAACTGCCATTACATAACGTTCTTGAGATTCATTACACCAAACCTCTAGCGGGCTCATTCCTGGTTCATCATTGAGAATTTTACGTAGCTCAAAGCGCCCACCACGGCCACCATCACTGACCAGTTCAGGCATTGCGTTCGACAAACCACCTGCGCCTACGTCATGGATAAATAAAATTGGGTTATCATCACCCAGTTGCCAGCAGCTATCGATGACTTCTTGGCAACGGCGTTCCATCTCTGCGTTATCACGCTGTACCGAAGCAAAATCGAGGTCTGCATCTGATTGGCCGGATGCCATGGATGAAGCAGCTCCACCACCTAACCCAATATTCATCGAAGGGCCACCCAGTACAATGAGTTTGGCACCAACCGTAATTTCACCTTTTTGTACGTGATCAGCACGGATATTGCCGATGCCACCCGCTAACATGATAGGTTTATGATAACCACGTAACTCTTCACCATTGTGGCTATTGACCTTTTCTTCATAAGTACGGAAATAACCTAATAACGCAGGACGGCCAAATTCATTATTAAATGCCGCGCCGCCTAATGGCCCTTCCATCATAATATCTAAAGCGGTCACAATGCGCTCTGGCTTACCGAAATCCTCTTCCCAAGGCTGTTCAAAGCCGGGAATGCGTAAGTTAGAAACAGAAAAACCCACTAAACCGGCTTTTGGCTTAGCACCACGGCCCGTTGCGCCTTCATCACGAATTTCACCGCCAGAGCCCGTTGCTGCGCCTGGCCAAGGGGAAATCGCTGTTGGGTGGTTATGAGTTTCGACCTTCATTAAGATATGAGCATCTTCTTGATGATAACGGTATGTACGCCCTTCAGGCTCAGGGAAGAAACGCCCAACAGATGAACCTTCCATCACCGCAGCATTATCTTTATAAGCAGATAAAACATGGTCAGGTGTTTTTTCAAAGGTGTTTTTAATCATTTTAAACAGCGACTTAGGCTGTTCTTCACCATCAATAACCCAATCTGCATTAAAGATTTTGTGGCGGCAATGTTCTGAGTTTGCTTGAGCAAACATGTAAAGCTCAACATCCGTTGGGTTACGTTCTAACCCAATAAATGCATCTAGCAAGTAATCAATTTCGTCATCAGCTAACGCTAGACCCATTTCCCTATTTGCTGTTTCCAATGCAAGGCGGCCGCCCGTAATCACATCTATGGATTTCATTGGTGCCGGCTGCTGCTGCACAAATAATGCGCTCGCTTGTTCAAAAGAAGAGAAAATGCTTTCCATCATGCGATCGTGTAAAGCCGCGATCACTTCATGCCACTGTTCTTGGGTCAGTTCATCACCTTGAATATAATAAGCAATCCCACGCTCAATACGCTTTACTTGGCTAAGGCCACAGTTATGGGCAATATCCGTTGCTTTTGAAGACCATGGAGAGATAGTACCCGGACGAGGGGTGACTAAAATAAGCTTACCGAATGGGTCGTGCTCTGCCAGAGAAGGACCATACTTTAACAAACTGCTTAGTTTGCCTTGCTCGCTATCACTCAACGGCGCTGATAATTCAGCAAAGTGCATATATTCAGCATAGATATCCGTGACAGGAAGCTGTTTTTCTGCAAACAGCGCCAAAAGGCGGGTAATACGAAATGCTGATAGAGCAGGTGAACCACGCAAAATTTCCATCGTCTTAATTTCTCTCTTTTAAACGCCAGCCCTGAACATGAAAGCAGGGAAACCGGAACACATTATAGAGCAATGTTCATCAATACGAAACCGTTTGCGTGATTAAAAATAAAGCGATTAGTTAAATATTATTCTGTGCTAAATACGATAATATAGGTTGCACCGTTCCTAAATGTTGAGCAAAATAGCCGACCACTGGAATTATAACCATTACTTAGCCATACTCTTTTATGGACATGCAACACCAGTCAATGCACGAGAAACTATTATTTGAATAACTTAAAAGTTAACTATTTAATTGTCGTGGTCATCGCGCTACTGGCTACTATGGTCATCGGTTTTAACGTCCGTTGGCCCAATACGCAAGATTCACAAATTAATAAAATTATTTCTCAAGGTGAATTACGTATTAGTGCCGTTAGCTCACCACTTATCTATATTGATGAGCAAAAACAGCTGCGTGGGTTTGACTACGAGCTGGCTCAAGGCTTTGCTTCATACCTAGGAGTTAAGCTTAAAATAACCATCCGCCCAACATTCGAGCAAATATTCGATGACCTTGAAAATGGTGATGCTGATATCGCAGTCGCGGGCTTGCTGTATAACAAAGATCGTTTAGCCAAAACGAAAACAGGTCCAAGTTATCTTAATGTCACTCAACAGCTTGTCTATCGCAAAGGGACCAATCGACCTAAAAATTTCAATGAAATTAATGGTAAATTGTTAGTTACAGCAGGTACGGCTCATGCAAGTACACTGAAAGAACTGGCCAAAGAATACCCAAACCTAAAATGGGAAGAAACCTCAAAATACAATACCAATCAAATCCTTGAAATGGTTGCCGATGGTGAGGTTGACTACACATTAGAAGACTCTATCGCTGTTGCGCTACAGCAACGCATTCACCCTCAAATTGCCGTTGCTTTTGATCTCTTGGATGAACATGCTGTCACTTGGTACATGCGTCGTAGCAAAGAAAACAGTTTAGACGCTGCATTGCTTGATTTCTTCAATCTCAGCCATGAAACCGAATTACTCGCACGTCTTAATGAAAAATATTTTAGCCATGTAGAGTCTTTCGATTATTTCGACACAATGGCATTTATAAAAGCAATTGATAGCAAACTCCCTGAATATCAACCACTTTTTGAAAAATACGCTCAAGTCATTGACTGGAAACTGTTAGCGGCTATCGCATGGCAAGAGTCCCATTGGGATCCTTTAGCAACTTCGCCTACAGGGGTACGCGGTTTGATGATGCTAACCAAGCCAACAGCAACAACAATGGGTATTGTGGACAGGTTAGACCCTGAAGAAAGTATCAAGGGTGGG
Organism: Providencia sp. PROV205; assembly: GCF_028479505.1. Lineage (NCBI taxonomy): Bacteria > Pseudomonadati > Pseudomonadota > Gammaproteobacteria > Enterobacterales > Morganellaceae > Providencia > Providencia sp. PROV205. The sequence continues at coordinate 106,474 of NZ_JAMPNU010000013.1, forward strand.
GCCGCGTATATTGCTTATATTATGGAACGTTTACCTGAAACCATCGAAGAGGATGACCGTATCTGGTTCGCCCTCTCTGCCTATAATATGGGATATGGGCATATGCAGGATGTGCGTAAATTAACTGAAATGTTAGGTGGAGACCCTAACAGGTGGTTAGACGTAAAAGCCCGTTTACCCTTATTAACGCAGAAAAAATATTACTCACAACTCACTTATGGCTATGCTCGTGGCCATGAAGCTTATCGTTACGTTGAAAACATTCGTCGTTATCATCAAAGCCTAGTTGGTTACCTACAAAGCCAAGAAAGAAAGCAACATGCGCTTGATATTGCGCAAAAATCACTTATTTATTTAATTTCTCCAGAAGATCTTACCCCAGCAGGGGCTCAAACGATTCAAAACCAGTCCCCTGTTCCTGAAAAAGTGAGTATTTCGCACTTAGAGAAAATGCGCTCTACGACGCAACCCCCTAAAACTCTTGAAGAAAAAAGACTACCATTAGGAAAATATTTGCTTTCACTGCACCCATCGCAAAATACCGATGAGGCCGATGGTGATGCCGCTGTCTCTCCACCAAAAGCACCTGAAAACCCGCTATAAGTTGTGCAGAAATAAAAAATAAAAGCGCTAAATTTTATTGTGTTAGCGCTTTTGTTCTTTTTTTTGGGCTCTACGCAGTTTAAAAAAAGCACTCAGCATTGAAGAACACTCTTTTTCTAGAACACCACCAGTAACATCAACATAATGATTTAGCCCAGCTTGCCCCATGATATTTAGGTAAGAACCACAAGCTCCTGTTTTAAAGTCCTTCGCGCCATAAACTACACGGCTAATGCGGCTGTGGATCATTGCACCTGCACACATAATACAAGGCTCTAACGTGACATATAGCGTGGTATCTAATAGCCGATAATTTGATAGCGCTTGCCCTGCATGTTGCAAAGCTATGATCTCAGCATGTGCTGTCGGATTGTGATCAATAATAGAGCGGTTCCAACCCGAAGCAATTAAGCGGTTATCTTTAACTAAAACCGCACCAACAGGAATTTCTCCGAGATCTTGTGCTTTTAGCGCAAGTTCAATGGCTTGTTGCATCCAATATTCATCAATTTCTATTTGCGTCACTCTTACCTCTGGCCAATGCGTTTACACGTAATTATCCTTAAATGTTAGAGTGACCGCAATTAAAATGCTTTTGCCTCTATAATAACAGCCTAATTTTAATTACTAAAAATCGCTAATTTAGCGGCAAAACCCATAAAGAAAGCACCTACCGTACAATTTCCAAGCTTTGCAAGGAGTTGTTTTTCACGTAAAAAACGCGCTATCAAGTAACCACTAAAAATCAATAAGCTTAAGTATAAAAAACTAACTAATTCTAAGATCGTCGCGAGTACAAGATAGGGCACCCATGCATGAGAGTAATTAAAATCAACAAATTGAATGAAGAAAGAGATATAAAATAAAATAGCTTTCGGGTTTGTTAAGCTAAGTACAAGGGCACGAGTAAAATGTTTTTCTGTTTTAATTGAGATAACGTCAATGCCGTCTTGACTCGATTTTTTACGCATAAAGGTGCTATATAAAATCTTACCGCCTAAATATAGCAGATAAGCCGCACCTAAATAGCGCACTATCATAAATAGCGTTGGAGATGCTTTTATCACTGACGCGACACCGATAAATGATAGGAAAATTAATATCGCATCCCCAGTAAATACCCCTAGCGCAGCCCGATAACCAAACCGTGTGCCGCTCGATGTACTTGTTTTTAATACATATAATGAATTAGGCCCTGGTACGATAATGATTAGTACAAGCCCTGCCAAATAAGTCCAGAAGTTAAGAACGCCAAGATTTTCGAACATATTTTTAACCCTTTATCTTTTTTATTATTTCTATCATAACTTTCAATCTTTGTGAATGTTTATTCTATTAATTAGATATATGAAATGAACTAATAATAAAGATTATTTTAAATCTAACTTATTTATTTATGATAACTAGGCAATCACATTATTATTCATTATTAACATTAGAAGGAATAAATATATGGCTATCATTAGACGATTAGTACAAGATGGTTCATTTGAAGAGTTTTACCCAACAACAATGACGTTCAGTGCTGCAAAGCGTAATTATTTTTTAGGTCACTCAAAAGATAAAACTTACGTTGTATATTCTATGGCTGAAAATGGTAAAATTGACCCAAATGCTCCAGCACAAAAAGGAAAATTAAGATCCTACCTTGGTAACATTCAAGCATTTTATGATACGGTAGAGAATAAACAATATTTATATGGATATAATTTAAGCGAAAAAATTGTCGAGTTATATGAAATCGACGATAAAGCAGGTATAAAACTACTCTATGTTGATGAATTTACTGTTGGAAGTACGATTCAATCAGCAACTCTGTTTATCGCTAATGGGCTTATTCATATATTTAGTCAAGCTGAAAAAGATAAAAGCTGGAGAACTCATAGCTATAGTATCATATAATATCAGCCTTATATTTTATGAAAATTTAAATTAGTTTCCAAGGGGTACCATGCCCCTTATTTAAAATAACTAATTTTAAATTATGTTTTTATAAAAAATAAATAAAAATATTAATCATAAAAATATAAATTTATCAGCGTAAAAAACTCTATCATGAGTAATTAATTTAAAATAATAAATTTTATTTCACACATCTAAATTCAATTTTTTAGTACAAGTCTAGTTATATCCTCATCTAAGCTTACATTATTATTATATTCTAATTTACTGATTATTGTAAAATCAGAAGGTAACTATCCAGGTATCACTCAAATAACAGAAAAGACTGCCAACATCTTGATGTAACAAAAATTGAACGCAAAAAACATAAATTTATCGTTTAAATGATATAAAGCATCTACATTATGATTTGTTGTTACTTTTTTCGAACTTTAAAGGTAAAATACACGACATAAAAATATAAAAACCAAACGAAAGTAACGAATAGGTGCAAGGTATAAGTTACTAGTTTTTAACTTAATACAATGTAAATCACTGATATGTCTTTATTAATTACAAAACGCTGTATCAATTGCGATATGTGCGAACCTGAGTGCCCAAATGATGCAATTTTTATGGGTGATGAAATTTATGAAATTGACTCAACTCTATGTACTGAATGTGTAGGCCATTACGACAAACCTACTTGCCAGTCCGTATGCCCAATTACTAATACGATCATCACTGATCCGCAACATATCGAAACTGAAGAACAGCTTTGGGATAAGTTTGTCGCCATTCACCATGCGGATAAAATTTAGGCTTAACTTCACTTTGTTTTCAATTATTCGCCTAGTTACCCCTAAATGCTGCCAGTAACTCTTACTGGCAGCTCAATATGACATCGGTTTAAGAATTACTTTCTATGATAACTGTCGCAGATGCATAGTGCCGCTCATCGGTAATAGAAACATGGCAATGCGTGACTCTTAACCGATTTGCTAGTGCCAATGCTTCTCCTGTTAGGCTTAGTAATGGTTTCCCCAATTTATCATTGCTGACTTCAAATTGGTTAAATGCTAAGCCATTACGGATCCCAGTGCCTAATGCTTTAGCTGCTGCTTCTTTCACTGCAAACCGTTTAGCTAAAAAGCGAGCTGGCTTTGACTGTTGTTGATATTGAACTAACTCAGTCTCCGTTAAGATCCTTTTTGCTAAGCTATCACCCGTTCGTTCAAGAACAGACTCAATACGTGCAATTTCAACAATATCCGTTCCCAATCCAACAATTGCCATTATTTGCGTGCTTCTAATAAGATTTTTTTCATGTCAGCAACGGCTTGAGCCAACCCACTAAATAAAGCTCGACCAATAATTGCATGGCCAATATTAAGCTCATAAATTTCAGGCAACTGCGCAATGCGTTGAACGTTATGGTATGTCAAGCCGTGACCTGCATTGACTTTAATGCCTTTACTTGCTGCGTACACGACGCCATCACGAATACGACGAAATTCTAACTCTTGCTCTTGTTCTGACTTCGCATCAGCATAAGCTCCAGTGTGAATTTCAATAAATGGTGCGCCACACGCTTGAGCAGCATCAATTTGTTGATGATCCGCATCAATAAATAATGAAACAAGAATACCCGCATCAGTTAGACGTTTTACAGCATCAGCCACTTTTTGCTTTTGGCCCGCAACATCTAAACCACCTTCAGTAGTGACTTCTTCACGCTTTTCTGGCACTAAACAGCAAAAAGTTGGTTTGATACGGCATGCAATTTCAACCATTTCCTCAGTTACTGCCATTTCAAGATTCATACGCGTTTGAATAGTTTCATTCAACAAAGCGATGTCTCTATCTGTAATATGGCGACGGTCCTCGCGTAAGTGCACTGTAATACCGTCAGCTCCGGCTTGCTCCGCAACAAATGCAGCTTGTACAGGGTCTGGATATTGAGTTCCTCTTGCATTTCTAACCGTTGCAATATGGTCGATATTTACGCCTAACAAAAGCTCTGCCATTTTTTATTCCCCATTAATAAACGCTAATAAACTTATCTACCCACTATCCTACTGTAATTTTCTCTGTTGAGGGAATAAATCTCTCACCATTCGAAGCAAATTCCAATCCGCACGCTCTGTTTCAGTATTTGAACTTTATTTTTGCGAAGCGCTTCGTAAGATTTTATATCGGCAAAAAACTTGCGTTGTCTGATTACGCTAATTCAGCTAAAAAGACACATGAGAAAAGGATATATGCTAGTAATAACGGCGTGACAAATTAGATAAAAATAAAATTAAAAACAGTTTTAACTCTGTTTGTTATGTTCAACGGGTGAATAAGTAAACTGACGAAATAATTCTCGACTTTTTAATGGCTTACCACCTAAATAGGGTTTTAATGCCAGCCGGGTAAAACGTTTTGCTGCTTTAAGCGTATCTGTGTCAGGGAATTCTCGACTCGCCAATGCTTTCAGTTGTTTCCCCGTAAAACTAAGTTGGTCAACAACTAGACTGCCAATAAACCCCTTTTCTTCTCTATACCGGTAAGTCATTGTGTCAGAAACAGGTTCCCCGCTACCAGCACAATGTAAAAAATCAACACCATAACCAAGGTAAGAAAGCAAAGCTAGTTCAAATCGACGCAATGCAAACTCGGGAGTGTGCTCACTTGCAGCCAGAATTTGTAAGCAGGAGAGGTAATCAAAAAATAGTGCGGAATATGGTGTACCAAACTCTAATACACGCGCGGTTAATTCATTAAGGTATAAACCGCTATATAGAACGGTACCTGTTAAAGGGAGGGCTAAAGATACGGGATCAGCATTAATTAAGGTTTTGATTTCACCTTTGCCACCCCAACGGATAAGCAAAGGTGTAAAGGGCTGTAAACAGCCCCTCAATGGTGAGCGATTACGGCGAGCGCCTTTTGCAAGTAAACGTATTTTTCCTTCACCTTCAGTAAAAAAATCGAGCAGTAAACTCGTCTCACTGTAAGGCCTTGAATGGAGTACAAACGCACGCTGCCAACCACTCACTTTGCCACCTACTATTTTAGGTCGTCAACATAACCTAGGCTGCGTAATGCTCTTTCGTCATCAGCCCAACCAGATTTAACCTTAACCCAAAGCTCAAGGTGAACCTTGTTATCAAACATTCTTTCCATATCGATACGCGCTTCGGTACCAATAGTTTTCAGTTTGCTACCTTTGTTACCAATAACCATTTTCTTTTGGCCTTCACGCTCAACAAGAATTAAGCCATTGATATGGTAAATACCCGCATCTGTTACTTTAAATTGTTCAATTTCAACTGTAACTGAGTATGGCAGTTCGTCACCTAAGAAACGCATGAGCTTTTCTCGGATAATTTCTGATGCCATAAAACGCTGCGAACGGTCAGTAATATAGTCTTCTGGAAAATGGTGCACTGCTTCAGGGATATGCTGTTTTACAATCTTAGCAATGGTATCAACACCTACACCTTTTTCTGCACTGATAGGAACAACATCCAAGAAATTCATTTTCTGGCTGATCATACCAATATGAGGAAGTAAAACCGTTTTATCAGTGACGTTGTCAATCTTATTAATCGCTAAGATCACAGGGCAGCGTAAGCTAGATAGCTTGGTCAGTACCATCTCATCATCAGCGGTCCAATTAGTCCCTTCAACAACAAAAATAACTAACTCAACATCGCCGATTGAACTGGATGCAGCGCGGTTCATTAAACGGTTAATTGCACGTTTTTCTTCAATATGAAGTCCTGGGGTATCAACATAAATAATTTGGTAATTATCTTCTGTATGGATCCCCATAATACGATGGCGAGTCGTCTGTGGCTTTCTCGATGTAATCGAAACTTTTTGCCCCAGTAATTGATTCAATAATGTCGATTTACCGACATTTGGCCGTCCAACTATGGCGACGAAACCACAGTGGGATTGTAATTCACTCATTCAAGCTCCAAAATTTTCAATGCTTGTTCTGCTGCTGCTTGCTCCGCTTTACGACGGCTTGAGCCAACGCCATTAATCGGTTGGTCAATACCACTGACTTGACAGTGGATCGTAAATTCTTGATCGTGAGCTTCACCCTTAACCTGAACAACCAAATAATTAGGTAGTGGTAAATGGCGCCCTTGCAGATATTCTTGTAACCTTGTTTTCGGGTCTTTTTGTTTATCACCCGGACTGATCTCAACCAGTCTACTTTGATACCAATCTAAAATAATTCTTTCGATCGTTTGGATATCACTATCTAAAAAAATACCACCGATCAGTGCTTCAACAGTATCAGCAAGGATAGATTCGCGACGAAAACCACCGCTTTTTAATTCCCCCGGCCCTAAACGTAAACATTCACCGAGTTCAAATTCACGTGCGATTTCTGCTAATGTATTTCCGCGTACAAGCGTTGCTCGCATGCGACTCATATCCCCCTCGTCTACCTTTGGAAAACGATGGTATAAGTCATTTGCAATCACAAAACTTAAAATCGAGTCACCTAAAAATTCTAGACGCTCATTATGTTTGCTGCTTGCACTTCTATGTGTTAATGCTTGGATTAATAATTCGTTCTGTTTGAATTGATAACCAAGCTTACGCTGTAATCTTTCTAATAAAGAGGGGTTCATGTGCGCCCAACCATTTTTATTTGATAAAAAAGCACACGCAACAGACCTGTAAAATGTCCCATTTTACAAAACTGTTGCGTTTGCACTGACACCTTATTTTCCCACATTTTTTGCAGCTCAGTGGAACTAATTATAAAAAACCATTAGTTACAATAAGTTAAAATAGGTGAGTTAATAATTGAGGAGCCAATAATATTAATTAATTTATATTGTACACTGGGTAAAACAATAATGCTTCGGATAATGCGGATTTTCAAACGAAAACCCGCATTTTCAATATTTAGCTAACCGACTAATCAAATTATAGTGGACCAATTCGACTAAAGCGTACACCCGTCGGCCATTCGTTTTCTTGCTTATCTAAACTTAACCAAATAAATACCGCACGACCAACTAAATTTTCTTCCGGTACAAAGCCCCACATGCGGCTGTCAGAGCTATTATCTCTGTTATCACCCATCATAAAGTAGTGCTTTTCAGGAACAATCCATTCATTCTTCGGCATGCCTGGTTGCAAATATTTTGCTTCAGTAATCGCTTGGCGAATAATAAGAATTTGATGCTCTACGGTATCTAATTTTTCGCTGCGCTCATACTGACGTAGTGCATTTCTTGGTAATGCTTGATCTAACGGAACTTCATAATTCCCTTTTTGGTTATCAACAACAGAACCGATATCAAGGAACATTGTCCACTCACTCGGGGCTAGAGGGCCATAAACAATTGGCAGTTTCTCTGTGCACTTGTTGTCAGCACAATTAGGGTAAATTGTTAGCTCTTTAGCATCCGGGTTATAAACAATTTTATCTCCCGGTAGACCAATAACACGCTTCACGAAATCCACGTTAGTATCTTTCGGATATTTAAATACCGCGATATCACCACGCTTTGGCTTACCCGTTTCGACTAGTGTCGTTTGGGTAATTGGATCTTTTAGCCCATAAGCAAATTTCTCAACCAACATAAAGTCACCAACTAACAATGTTGGCATCATTGACCCTGAAGGTATTTGAAATGGCTCATAAATAAATGAGCGCACAATCAATACAATCGCTAACACAGGGAAAATAGACGACCCTGTTTCAAGCCAAGATGGACGGCGGACAGCATTTGCCACATCCGCTTCACTCACTGCGCCATTCGCTGCATCCTGTAACTGCTTGAGTTTTGCTTTACGCGCAGGTGCAAATTTAAACTTGTCTAAACACCATATAATCCCTGTGATTAATGTTGCCAGTGTTAGGATCAAGGCAAAGGTGTTCGCCATTGAGGCTCCTTGTAAACTTAGTCTTTACCAACGTGCAATATAGCAAGGAACGCTTCTTGTGGTAGCTCAACGTTACCAACTTGCTTCATACGTTTCTTACCATCCTTTTGCTTCTGCAACAGTTTTTTCTTACGGCTAACGTCACCACCATAACACTTGGCGAGTACGTTTTTACGCAATTGTTTAACTGTAGAACGAGCAATAATGTGGTTACCAATCGCTGCTTGGATCGCAATATCGAACTGCTGACGCGGGATCAACTCTTTCATTTTTTCAACCAGTTCACGGCCGCGATATTGAGAATTCGCACGGTGAGTGATCAAGGCCAAAGCATCTACACGCTCATTGTTAATAAGAACATCAACACGCACCATGTCTGATGTCTGGAAGCGTTTAAATGCATAATCTAAAGATGCATACCCACGAGATGTTGATTTTAAGCGATCAAAGAAATCCAATACCACTTCTGCCATTGGGATTTCGTAAGTCAGCGATACTTGATTACCATGATAGACCATATTGGTCTGAACGCCACGTTTCTCAATACAAAGTGTAATAACGTTACCTAAATATTCTTTAGGCATCAGCATGTGGCACTCTGCGATTGGTTCGCGTAATTCTTCAATATTGTTCAATGCTGGTAGCTTAGATGGGCTATCAACATACACAATATCACCGTTGGTCTGCTGCACTTCATATACTACAGTCGGTGCAGTGGTAATCAAATCAAGGTCATATTCACGTTCTAAACGCTCTTGAATGATTTCCATGTGCAGTAAGCCAAGGAAACCACAACGGAAACCGAAGCCTAGCGCTGTCGAGGTTTCCGGTTCATAGAATAAAGAGGCGTCATTTAGACTTAACTTACCTAATGCATCACGAAATGATTCATAATCATCAGAACTTACGGGGAATAAACCCGCATAAACCTGTGGTTTAACCTTTTTAAAACCAGGTAATGCTTTATCTGCTGGATTACGAGCGCCAGTTAACGTATCCCCAACTGGGGCGCCGGTGATATCTTTAATCGCACAAACTAACCAGCCCACTTCACCGCAACTCAAAGCATCACGGTCAATTTGCTTCGGTGTGAAAATACCAAGACGGTCTGCGTTATACACTTGCCCTGTGCTCATGACTTTAATTTTATCGCCTTTTTTCAATGTTCCGTTCTTAATACGGATCAATGAAACAACGCCTAAATAGTTATCAAACCATGAGTCAATAATCAGTGCTTGTAAAGGTGCATCTACATCCCCAATAGGCGGTGGGATCTCTTTAACGAGGCGCTCAATCACATCTTGAACACCAATACCTGTTTTTGCAGAGCAGCGAACTGCATCATGTGCGTCAAGACCAACAATATCTTCTATCTCATCGGCAACACGCTCAGGATCGGCAGCGGGTAAATCAATTTTATTTAAAACCGGAACAACTTCTAAGTCCATTTCGATAGCGGTATAGCAGTTTGCCAAGGTTTGAGCTTCAACACCTTGCCCTGCATCAACCACCAGCAAAGCACCTTCACAGGCTGCTAATGAACGAGATACTTCATAAGAGAAGTCAACGTGACCCGGTGTATCAATGAAGTTTAATTGGTAAGTTTCACCATCTGAAGCTTTATAATCAAGCGTCACGCTCTGTGCTTTAATGGTGATCCCACGCTCACGCTCTAAGTCCATCGAGTCTAAAACTTGTGCCGCCATTTCGCGGTCGGTTAAACCACCACAAATTTGAATAATGCGGTCTGACAAGGTCGACTTACCGTGGTCGATATGAGCAATGATGGAAAAGTTTCTTATATTATTGATTTTCAAGGTAATATCTTCTTTTAAATTGCCTTACAAAATCAGCTTTGTGCAAATATCGCAACAAAACTAAAATGCTATGATTATCACAAGATTGTTAATTAGCTGCATTTTACATATAAGAACCCGCTAACACAAAGATTCAATGTAAAACAACTGTAAACCTGCATCAGGTTAATAGGTTAGTTGCCGTAATTCATCATTGATACGACCCACATCAACCACTTTTATAGCCATAATCAATCTATTGTAATTTCTAACTCAAAACTGACAAAATATGTTAATGACTTGATTTGTCATAATACTATATCTGTCATAATACTATTTGCCTGCTAACTAACTCTCATCCACAAAAAAGGGAAACATATGTTCCCCTTCTATTGATAATATCAAATTAACCTTCTAACTCAACATATTGAAATTTAGCAATTAATTTGCACTGAAAGCTCGTTTGGAGGTAACCCAATCTGTAAAACGACGGGTTGAAAAGCTTCATCATCACGCCAATTTGATGCAAGTCTACGCGCGACATAAAAACCAATAATACCACCAATTACACCTGAAATCGCTATCCAGAACTGTTCAAAATCAAACGCCTGCGCTAAGCCAGCAAAAATAAATAACCCCAAAATAGGCGTTAGATAAACTAATAGCGCTGAACGAATCAAACTTCCTTCAGGAATACCGACTTCAATTTTTTGTCCTTCAACTAACGGTTGTTCAATCGCAATTTCTAATTCATGTTCCGTATTTGGCCCTATTTTGCTTAAAGCATAAGAACCACAGGTTTTACGAGCACCACAACTGCCACACCCGGACGAAGAACCATAGCGCAATAAAGCCCTACCGTTTTGCCAACGGACTACTGTTGCCCACTCTTTTACCATAATTTACTCCCGAAACTGAATACTACCTGCTACCACTTGTGCTGTTGCTAACGGTAATTCACCGATGATAGTGATGACATTTTGCTTTTGCGTCATGGTGTAAATAGTCCGACGCCCATTTTGAAGCGGTTGGTCAAGTAACGGGCCTTTAGTCGATTTTGTCACATTTACAGAAAAGGTAAATAAACCATCACTAAACATTGCGGTTTCTACCACGTCATCTTCAGCTAATTTTCGCGAAGAGCGGGATATTTCTTCAAAACCAGGTGGTAACATGCCAACTTGCCACTTAAAGGAAGGATTTCCATTTTTAGGGGAAATCAATAATGGCGGCATATTTACCTTACTTAACGCAAGTAATGAATCCTTAACTGTTTGGCTATCTAGCACCGTCGAGATCACACGAAATTGTTCTAATGTTTGGCTATTATTATCGAGAAGGTCGATACGTAATGGCAATTTCGTTTCTTCGTCGATCAATACTACATAGTTAAACCGAGAATTGTCTTTCGATATTATGCGAATTACTAATGCTGGCCTATCGCCAATGTGGGTACGCCCAGCATCAATAAAATTATAATAAGGTTTAATCTGTTGATAATTGGCAAAAACTACTGATGGTAAATTATCAACTATATATTTACCACTTAAGCTAAATGCATCAAAACCAGGTTCAAAGTAACTGATACTATTGCCTTTTTGAACAATTTCACGACGCGATGAGTCCATTTGGATCATTTGTGAAACAGGCTCACCATTAATGATTGCGTGGCGGTAACGTACTGGTGTTATTGATTGCGGACTGAATGTCATATAAGACATTTCGTAAGAAAGGTTCTGGGCAGCATTTCCCATTTCTTTAAAAAGAACATCGGCATCTAGTTCAGATGCCGAAGCTTGATTAGAAATAATCAGGCTGCCCGTCAGGCAGATGACGGATAACCATTTGTTCATTATTGCAATTTAACTCCTGCTGAAGACGCAGGTTGTGCAGACTCTTGATATTGCTGGTTAAGCATCGAGCGTCTTTCAATTTCATATTGTTGAAGCATCGCATTAATACGTTGATTTTGTTGTTCAACTTGTTGAATTTGCTGCTCATTACCAAATAATTGGTTATCTGAGATATTCAAGCTAACTGGCGCCCCACTACCAACAGGGATCGTGTTGAACATTGGCTCGTCAACAGGAGAGTCAACAGCACTACTTTGGTTATATTGTTGAACACCAACAATCACGGCCAAAGATACACAAGCTGCAACACCAATTTGAGTTAACTGGCTCGCCCAAGGACGAATTTTGCCCCAGAATGGGAAAGCCCCCCAAGTCGCAGGTTCTGGCTGCGATTCGACAACTACCTGAGGATTAATACGCACAGCTTCATTCTCTAATGCTGCCGCAACTTTACTTGCAATATCAAAGTGCATGACTTCACTAGTATCGTTACGCAGAGTATCACGAATAAGATGATAGCTCTCCCAACGTTGTTTTAACGTTGAATCACGTGAAATAGCGTTGACCAGTTCTAAGTCTAGTACTTCGCCATCCATCATTGCGGAAAGTTTCTCTCTTTGCATGCCCAATTACCTTCAGTTAATTGCATCACAATTATATTTAATTGACTGATTTAACATATCAATATTGTTGAATCAGTGGCTGAACTTTATTGTCAATTGCTTCCCTTGCCCTAAAAATTCGAGAACGTACGGTGCCAACTGGGCAATCCATTATTTCTGCGATTTCTTCGTAGCTCAACCCATCTAACTCGCGAAGCGTAATTGCCATTCTAAGATCTTCAGGCAGCGATTCGATGGTTCGGAAAACAACGTTCTTTAATTCATCAGACAACATTAAGTTCTCTGGGTTCGAAATTTCTTTTAAGGCACCTGCGGTTTCAAAGTTTTCTGCATCACTCGCTTCCAAGTCCGACGCAGGTGGGCGTCTATCTTGGGCAACTAAATAATTTTTAGCTGTATTTACCGCAATCCGATAAAGCCAAGTATAAAACGCGCTGTCACCACGAAACGAACCAATGGCACGATAGGCTTTTATAAATGACTCCTGCGCAACGTCAGGCACATCTGCTTGCGGTACATAGCGGGATACTAGGCTCGCGACTTTATGCTGATATTTTATCACCAATAAGTTGAAAGCTTGTTGATCGCCTTTCTGTACCTTTTCAACCAAAATCTGGTCGGTCAGTTGCTCGCTCATTCCAGGAAATATCTCCCGAATTCAGGCCGATAATATGTTAACTTGATCATGTTCTCCCTTCCTAAAGCAAGCACTACTTTGAGTAGTAGAATTCGTTGAAGTTCAATTTAATCTAAAAAAATAGTCAAAAATTTACAAAACTGATAAAAAAATTACTTAGATGATCTTAAAGATCCTTATTAAAACAACTGCCTATAATAATCTTGCAGACTCATATGACAGCATACAGATTTTAAATACGAATGCGATAGCTATCACAGTAAAACCATTTGAATACGTAAATAGCGCTAGGTCAATATACTGTGTCTTAACAGATATCCACTAATAGCAATAGGGCACTCGATAGGCTAACATAAAAAACTCAATACATACTATTATATACATGCAAACACTTATGAACGGATCCACACAGCATTACACTGATATTTTAATCATTGGGAGTGGTGTCGCAGGACTTTCAGCTGCCTTACGGCTCGCCCCTTTTCATCAAGTGACCATTCTCAGTAAAAGTAGCCTCAGTGAAGGGGCATCTTATTACGCACAAGGCGGTATTGCCGCTGTTTTTGATGACACTGACAGCATCGAATCTCATGTAGAAGACACGCTAATTGCGGGTGCTGGTATCTGCCAGAAAGAAGCGGTTGAGTTTATTGCCTCCAATGCGAAACATTGTGTTCAATGGCTTATAGACCAAGGTGTTTTATTCGATACTGAAATTACCGAGAACGGTGAAACACAGTATCATTTAACACGTGAAGGTGGTCACAGCCATCGTCGGATCCTACATCATGCAGATGCGACAGGAAAAGAAGTTGAAACCACCTTAGTCGACCTCGCTTTTGCCCATCCAAATATTCATATTAAAGAACGTTATAATGCCGTCGACCTTATCCTTTCTAATGAGGTTGAATCACCACGAATTCTAGGCGCTTACGTATGGAACCGCCAAAAAGAACAAGTTGAAACCATTCGAGCGAAAACGATTGTTCTCGCCACAGGTGGAGCGGCTAAAGTTTATCAATATACCACAAACCCAGATATTTCTTCTGGTGATGGCATCGCAATGGCATGGCGAGCTGGCTGCCGTGTTGCTAACCTTGAATTTAATCAATTCCATCCGACTTGTTTGTTTCACCCACAAGCACGTAATTTTTTATTAACTGAAGCATTACGTGGTGAAGGGGCTTACCTCAAGCGCCCTGATGGAAGCCGGTTTATGCCTGATCACGACGATCGTGGTGAACTTGCCCCTCGTGATGTTGTTGCGCGTGCTATTGACCATGAAATGAAGCGTCTTGGGGCTGATTGCATGTATTTAGACATCAGCCATAAGCCTAACGATTTTGTTAAAAATCATTTTCCAACTATTTATGCGAAATTGATGACTTTAGGGCTAGACCTGACCAAAGAGCCTATCCCTATCGTTCCTGCAGCCCATTATACCTGCGGTGGTGTTATTGTAGATGAAACCGGTATGACTGATATCACGAATCTCTATGCTATTGGCGAAGTTAGCTACACAGGCTTGCACGGTGCAAACCGTATGGCTTCCAATTCGCTATTAGAATGCTTGGTATACGGCTGGGCTGCGGCAGAAAACATTAATAAAACGATCAAACAGATCGATGAAATCCCCTATTTATCTGAATGGGATGAAAGCAGAGTACATAATTCAGATGAACAGGTTGTTATTCAACATAACTGGCATGAATTACGTCTATTCATGTGGGATTATATGGGGATTGTAAGAACCACAAAGCGCCTTGAACGCGCACTGCGTCGCATCCATCTATTGCAGCAAGAAATTCATGACTACTATGCAAATTTCCGTATTTCAAATAACTTACTTGAATTACGTAACTTAGTTCAAGTCGCTGAATTAATGGTTCGTTGTGCATTAGAACGCAAAGAGAGCCGTGGGTTACATTACACCTTAGATTACCCAGAGCCACGTCCTAATTCAGGCCCCACTATTTTACAGCCTGAATAACCAAAACTTTAGCCGGCCCTTAGTGCCGGCTTTAGTATTTACCTAATTTAGTATTTCACATAAAATGGTTGGATTAGTTTACGAAATTCATCGGTATATTCCCCATTTTCTTCCTTGAGCGCTAATGATGTCACCTTAGTTTCAATATTCTGTAATCGTAAACCTAACAACATCCGATGATAAGGTGTTACCCTTTTATCACTCACATTGATGCGAAAAGCAGTAAACCAGCCAGAATCTTCGGCCATCTTCTGTAATTTCTCCCCTGCGTCATGTGGTAGCACTAAGCAAAATAGTCCATGAGCAGCAAGGCAAGCTTTCGCACTTTCAAGTAAAACATCATGTGTTAACGTTGATGTATATCTTGCTTGGTCTCGTTTTTCATCTCGACATGCAACCGCAGGCTCGAAGTAAGGTGGGTTACTGACAATTAAATCATATTGCGCGGGAGACGACTGGCTGTAACTTACAATGTCCTGGTTGATAACCTGTAAACGCTCAGCCCATGGTGACCCAATAAAGTTTTCTTGCGCTTGCGCTGCTGCATCACTATCTAACTCAACGGCATCAACACGTAATATTGTATTTCTCTGTGCTAGCATCAACGCGATTAACCCACTACCACTCCCGATATCTAAAGCAGACAGGATACCCTCTACAGGGGCCCAAGCACCCAATAGCACACCATCCGTTCCCACTTTCATCGCACATCGGTCATGAGCCACAAAAAACTGTTTAAACGTAAAACCGCCTTTGCGGTAATTCTTTTGTTGCTTACACATTCAGGCACTCTAATTGGTTAATACTTATTCGATCATTCTCATTTTAAGCAAATAAAAGTGATAATTTAACCTATTTGCTACAATATAATTCTCATATTACGGGAATTATATTTGAGACGGAAAAAATTTACTGATAAGTTCGAAAAAAAGGAGATGCCATGAACAGTATAAATAGAACCTTAGACATCTTGTCTTACATTACAACTTGCGCCTCTCCGGTGACACCACAGTCTATTTCGTCAGCGCTAGATATCCCATTATCAACCGTTTATCGGTTACTGACAATTCTCATAGATTGGGAATTTGTATCTCACGCAAAACAATACGGTACATATTGCGTCGGTTCGCAGAGTATCAAAAATCAAGAAAAATACTATCACCACAGTTTATTGATGAGCGCCTCTAAACAAGAGCTACAAACTTTAGCGAAAAAAACCCAAGAAACCGTGGCGATTATCACCTCAAATCTACGAGAAACCATTTGTGTCGACATGATTGAGAGTGAACAAGCACTGCGCTGTTCCTTTATTATTGGTCGTGGTAATACCTTAATTAAAGGCGCCAGTGCGAAAACATTGTTAGCTTTTCGCCATGAACTCTATCAAAAACAAGTGGTTGAAGCTCATACAAAGCAATTAACCACTGAACAACAAAAAATAAAGCTACAACAAGATTTACAACAAATACGCCAACAAGGTTACGGCATGTCTGTAAGTGAAATCGATGAAGGCGTACTGGGTGTCTCTGCCCCCATTTTCAAAGGGAATGATGTATTAGCGGTCGTTTCAGTTATGGCACCTGAATTTCGTTCTACGCATCGTGTGGATGAATTTATCACGCACACCTGCCAAGCCGCGCATAACATCACTAAACTAATTAACTTGGAGTAACTATGACACAACCTTTCCAATGGCAAGGGCGCACAGATGGTGAAACACAAGAACACTTGCGCATCCACCAAGTCATGAACAAACACACACCCGCCAAATTTGCATTAATTGGTTTTGCCTCTGATGAAGGCGTCCGACGTAATAAAGGCCGCCAAGGCGCTAAAGCAGGCCCTGATGCAATTCGTCATCAGCTGGCAGGGTTGCCTATTCATCAACCACTTGCGATCAAAGACGTTGGTACAATTCGCTGTGATGATGGCAATTTAGAAGCAGCACAGCGCTGTTTATCTGACCAACTTATTGCTCTCCTCGCTGATAACCAAAAGCCGATTGTCCTTGGCGGTGGTCATGAAGTTGCATTTGCAAGCTTCCAAGGTTTGTTTGACTATGTTGAACAGTATCAAACAGGTAAAACGATTGGCATTATCAACTTTGATGCACATTTTGATTTACGCGAAGCCCCTGTCGCCACATCTGGCACCCCATTTTTACAGTCCGCCATGCTGTGTCAGCAACACCAACGTCCTTTCCAGTATTTATGTTTAGGCATCGCTGATCATGGCAATACAAAAGTCCTATTCGATACCGCAGATAAATTGGGTTGCCAATATATCCGCGATAAAGAGTTAGCTTATTCCAAGCTACCTCAAGCTATTGAAAAAATTAAAAACTTTATTGACGCTGTAGACTATTTATATGTCACCGTTGATTTAGATGTATTTTCTGCAGCTATCGCACCGGGTGTGAGTGCGCCTGCACCGAAAGGCATTTCCACTGAAATTTTTGATGAACTATTTGCCATTATCAAGCACAGCCAAAAAATTGCTGTTTTTGATATCGCAGAATGCAACCCTGAATTTGATATTGACAACCATACTGCCAAACTCGCGGCTTATTTGATTTACCAATACTTATTCTAATAAAACAACACAACAACTCGACTGATAAATACACTGTTTCTCACGCTGTTAAGATAATTAATTTTCAAACACCACAATAAAAATAGCTTTGAAGTTGATTATCAAACTAGCCGTAGCGCAATGACTTAATAGTTTTTAACTATTGAATTTCGCGTTACAGCTAGGCGGCAAGTGACGTTATCCCTAGGAGCATACAAAAGTATGTGACTAGGGTAACGGAGCGCGGCCAACAACGCTGTAGCGTGAAAGACAACAGTTAAAAAGGGAAAAATATGATTCTACACCTCGACACACTCTCCACCCTCTTCCTAACGGTGATCTGCCTACTCATGGGGATCCACTTAAAAAAACGCATCGAATGGCTACAACGCTTCTGTATCCCTTCTCCCGTCATTGGTGGTTTTCTCGTTAGTTTGATCATTTGGGGGCTTAAATCATTTAACCTAGCCGAAATCAACTTTGATACCAGTTTACAAACCTTCTTAATGGTCGCCTTCTTTACAACTATTGGTATTGATGGCAGCTTCCGCATCTTAAAAAGTGGCGGCCGGTTACTCTTTATCTACCTGTTTATCTGCTGGTTTGTGGTTATCTTCCAAGACACCTTTGGTGCAGGCCTTGCGCATTTACTCGGTGTTGACCCTGTTATTGGTATCATGGCTGGTGGTGTTTCACTTACTGGGGGCCATGGCGGTGCGGCTGCCTTTGGTGGAATGGCTGAAGGCCTTGGTGTGCAATCTGCAACAGTTGCAGCAATTGCCGCGGCAACTTTTGGCCTAATTACAGGAAGTTTACTCGGTGGCCCTATTGCAACATTCTTAATTAAGAAATTTAATGTGCAGATTAAAGCAGATGAAAACGTTGAGCGAGTTCAAGTTCCTGAAACTATCGCAGGGAAAATTGAATCTATCGATGCTCATGCTTTTCTAAAAATGCTGGCGCTCGTCCTAGGGATTATGGTCATCGGCCAATTCGCTTCAGCGCAATTTACTAAAGCAACCGGGTTTTCATTACCCAGCTATGTTGGGGCGATGATCATTGCAATCGTAATTCGCAATGTTAATGACCAAGTAGAATTATTCCGTATTAACCAAAAATCGGTTGACCTTATCTCTGAAGTTTCACTTGGCCTATTTTTAACTATGGCTATGATGTCACTGAAAATATGGGAACTAAAAGCTGTTGCTTTGCCACTATTCACCATATTATTGGCACAAGTCATTATTTTAATTCTATTAGTTGTCTTTGTCATTTTCCGCTTATTAGGCAAAAACTACGATGCCGCGGTAATGTGTGCTGGCTTAATGGGGCATGGTTTAGGCGCAACGCCAAATGCAATGGCAAATATGTCCTCTGTATGTGAACGTTACAAACAAGTATCAATGAAAGCTTTCATGATTGTGCCACTCAGTGGTGCGGTGCTCATTGACTTAGTTGGTATTCCTTATCATACATGGTTAATTAATATACTTAGCTAAGCATGATGAAGGAGGAGCTTTCTCCTCCTTCAATTATTTATCTTCCCTGTATTTCATTCATATGTATCGATATATCGCTCCCTGTCCGTAATGAAAACAGTTACACTTGAGCAAAGCTGATTTTTTCAGGTGAACAATTTTGCTAACCTGTTTATAATCAGCGCCCCAAATAGAGGTATATCATGACTGCATCCACTTTTACTGAACTTGAACTTGATGAAAGCCTAATAGATGCGCTTTCAGACAAAGGCTATCAACGTCCGACCGCTATTCAAGCGGCAGCCATTCCTGCTGCAATGGATGGCCGCGATGTATTAGGTTCAGCCCCGACAGGAACAGGTAAAACCGCCGCGTTTTTACTGCCTGCGATCCAACATTTACTTGATTTCCCTAGAAAGAAATCAGGTCCGCCTCGCGTTCTAGTTGTCACGCCAACGCGTGAATTAGCCATGCAGGTTGCTGACCAAGCAAAAGAATTATGCGCCCATAATCACTTAGATATCGCTACAATCACGGGTGGTGTAGCTTATATGAATCACGCTGAAGTTTTCAGCGAAAATCAAGACATTGTCGTCGCAACAACAGGCCGTCTACTCCAATATATTAAGGAAGAAAACTTTGACTGCCGTGCCGTTGAAATTTTGATCCTTGATGAAGCTGACCGCATGCTCGACATGGGGTTTGCAAATGACATAGAAACAATCGCAGGTGAAACACGCTGGCGTAAGCAAACCATGCTGTTTTCTGCCACTCTTGAAGGCGAAGCGATTCGTGATTTTGCTGAGCGCTTATTAGAAGACCCAATTGAAATTGATGCAGACCCTTCTCGTCGTGAACGTAAAAAAATTCAGCAATTTCATTACCGAGCTGACACGCTAGAGCATAAAACAGCCTTACTGTGCCATTTATTAAAACAAGACGAAGTCACCAAAGCCATCGTTTTCGTACGTAAGCGTGAGCGTTTACGCGAATTAGTTCAATGGCTACGTGAGGCCGGTATCGAGCCTTGCTATCTCGAAGGTGAAATGCCACAAGCTAAACGCAATGAAGCTGTACGCCGCCTAGTTGATGGCCAAGTTAAGGTACTCGTTGCAACAGATGTGGCTTCTCGTGGTTTAGATATCGAAAACGTTAGCCATGTATTTAACTTTGACTTACCGAGAACTGCTGATGTGTACTTGCACCGTATTGGTCGTACTGGTCGAGCGGGCCGTAAAGGAACGGCAATTTCCTTAGTCGAAGCGCATGATTTCCCTTTATTTGGTAAAATTACTCGTTATATTGAAGAGCCTATCAAGATCCGTGTTGTGGATTCTTTACGTCCAACAACTAAAGCCCCTTCAGAAGCGATGTTAAATAAACCAAAACCATCGAAGAAAGTACTTGCTAAGCGTAAAGAAAAGAAAAAAGAAGAACAAGCCAAGAAAAAAGAAAAAGTACGCCATCGCGACAAGAAAAATATTGGGAAACGTCGTACTCCTGCTAGCCCTTCCGTATCAACAGATAACGACAAAAGCTAGTCACTAAAAACGGGTTTAGGCCCGTTTTTTATTTAGCTCATCATTTGAAAAGCTTTATCTCGCATTTGTTTACCTTCAGGCGTTAATAAATCATATTTAATAATGTGGTTACCAAGTATATCCTTACAGTCTAACCCTTTATTATTTTTGATTCGCCAATCAGCCCCATTCTCTAATAATAATGCAGCAACATCGAGAGCATGGCTATTTAAGGCATCGTGTAAAGGAGTATTCCCAAAATTATCTCTAATATTAACTGCGAACCCATTTTTTAATAAAAGTTGTGATTGTACAAAACAGCCATTTTGCGCCGCTAAATGTAGAATACTTTTTTGTTCTCTTGATTGAAACATTTTAATTGTTTGACCATATCGGGATTCAATTAAAATTTTCATAAATTGCCCATTAGCCGTTCTAACTGAGTGTTGAGCCAGAAAATTAATGTCACAAGGTTTATGGCCTAATGATAAAAGTGCTGAAAACTCAGTTATATTCCCTTTTCTTATTGCACTTTCACAACACTCTTGCCAACTCATTTCCTGTTTTTCTTCTTTAATTGGAAACGTTTCTAATGGTATTTCTTTTACCTTATTATATTCACCTGTAATTGCATTCCAATTATTCCATGGTTTATACTTGCACATAACCCTAATAATTTTAAGCATTGAATGAGCAATAAAACTTCTTGTCAATAAACGGGTCGGTAACCAATCTTTCCAAGAACTATGTTCGCTATAAGCCATTTTAATACAATTTCCCAACGCAGAAGGGATCGGTAAAGAGTTTTGTAATCTATCGAGCCAGTCATATTGCACCGTGTAATAGCGTATCAACCCTTCTTGTGCCATTTTTTCAGCAATGTGATAATCAATCCCAATATTATTAATAGTGTTTTTTGCCAACCCTGCAGGACTGAATGCAATACAGGGGGATTGACTCGCTAACGCCGCAATTGAAGCTAGTCCTCCTCCTAATGAATGCCCCGTGCAAATCGTATTTCCATTTACTGCATTGAATAAAATATTCATCAAGTTAACAGCTTGATAATATTGAAACTCATAAAAACCAAGACCTTGACGAATATTACTGTAAAAATCGATAATATCATTAGTACCAGCAAAACAAAGAATATATAAATCATTAAATCGACAGATATTAGCTTGAAATCCTGTTTGATCGTCATTTAATAATTCAGCGTTAATTCCAAGTTCATAAATCTCTTTATTATTTAATCTTTCAACTCCCTGTATATTCCGCCAATCTTTATGATAGGCCCCCTGCGATAGTAAAGCTAAAATATAATCGTTTTGTTGAGCATACCCTCCTAAAAAATCCTCTCTTAATATATTTTTAGGCCATTGTTCTGTTATGCAAGGTTTAATCTCTTGGTGTTCTTGCCGTAAATAAATATTTAAATTTTCTCTAACAAAAACATATTCATCTTTTTTTGATAGTGTTTGTTGTGTAGATAATAACATGAATTCTCCCTAACAAGTGTATTTGTTGGAAGAATATTGAAATACAAATAACCAAGGAGGGAAATAATCAACTTTATTAGTAACAAATAAAAAGCCATTGATAACAATGGCTTTAGAATTTAATATACATTACTAGATGTAATTATATTTAATATTTATTACAAGCTTTCAGTGAAAGTACGAGTAATAACATCACGCTGTTGTTCTGGTGTTAATGAATTAAAACGCACAGCATAACCAGAAACACGAATTGTTAATTGTGGATATTTTTCTGGATTTTTGACTGCATCTTCTAATGTTTCACGGCTCAATACGTTAACATTTAAGTGCTGACCACCTTCAACGCGTACAGTTGGTTTCATTTCTAAAGGAACTTCACGATACTCAAAAGCACCTAATTCGTCTTTAGCAACGATTTGCCCTTCGTTATAATCGGCTTTCGCACAAACACAACGAGCTTCATTTTTTTCGTCATCGAGTAACCAGAACGAATTCAACAATGCTGCATTATCAGTTTTTGTAATTTGAATACCTGTAATCATGTCGACCTCCACGTTCGAGCTAGATTGCATTCGATTTGCTTAATAAATCGAAGCTACATTAACCATTAATCTTATGAAAACTTGCAATTGGATATTTGGTCTAACCAATGTATATAGGTATTTTATACCAGCTAGAACCCCTTTTTTCTTTGATATTTATCAATTATTCCACTTAGCAACTAATTTACTCAGCTCAACTTTATGATTTAAATCAAAATTCATAATTTGTTTTTTTAACTATTTTTATAAAATTTCAATTTTTTTTAAATTAATCGTCAATATCAGGGCTTTATCTCTCCCTCATGAACCAGTAAGCTTATAGCTATCAACTGGTTCATATAATTGTTCCTTCATAAATTCATTGTTATGGAATATTTCATGTCAAACTCCATTACGTGGCACGATGTTATTGGCCCTGAAAAATCAAAATCTTATTTCAAAGAAACATTGGCGTATGTCGCAGAGCAACGTAAAAATGGTAAGGTTATCTACCCTGCTCAAGACGACGTTTTTAATGCATTTAAGTATACCGAGCTTTCCGATATTAAAGTGGTTATCCTAGGACAAGACCCATATCATGGACCAGGGCAAGCCCATGGTCTCTCTTTTTCCGTACTTCCTGGAATTAAGCCACCCCCATCATTAGTGAATATGTATAAAGAGCTCGAAAAGGATATTGATGGATTTCAAAGGCCGGCTCATGGTTACTTGCTCAGTTGGGCTCAACAAGGCGTTTTACTCCTTAATACCGTCCTCACCGTAGAACAAGGCAATGCCCATTCCCATGCGCATTTAGGTTGGGAAACATTTACAGATAAAGTCATTGAAGCAATTAATGAAAATACTGAGGGTGTGATTTTTTTACTCTGGGGCTCGCATGCCCAGAAAAAAGGTAAAATTATTGATACCAAACGCCATCATGTTCTGAAAGCACCTCACCCTTCTCCGCTTTCTGCTCACCGTGGTTTTCTAGGATGTGGACATTTTTCACAAACAAATGAAATTTTAGCTCAGCAGGGCAAAACCCCCATTGATTGGGCGCCAGTGATTAATGAATAATTTCAGATTGTAGACATAGAAAAAATGGGATACTTATGCATCCCATTTTATCAATTACTTAGACACAATAACCATTGCAGGTCTGAGTAAACGGTTATTTAGCGTGTACCCTTTTTGCATCACATTAATCACATGATTAGCTTGGTGATCTGGTGACTCAATCATCGTTATCGCTTGATGAACTTCAGGATTGAATGGCACATTCACTTCACTTACAGGCTCAATACCGAACTTAGCCACGGCATCTAAGAAGGTTTTCAGTGTTAAATTTAGCCCTTCTAACATCGCTTTAGACTCTTCACTTTCATGGTCTGCAGCATCTATTGCGCGTTCTAAGTTATCAATCACTGGTAATAATTCATTTGAGAATTTTTCCAATGCAAATTTATGTGCTTTCTCGATATCTTGCTCAGTCCTGCGACGAATATTTTCAATTTCGGCGTGTGCACGCAACATTGCTTCACGTTCAGTTTTTTGTGAAGCCTCTAATTGTTGCTCAAGCTCAGCAATACGCGCGGCTAACGCTTGTTCGTCTGCTTGTAATTCATCAGCTTGTTGAACGTCTACTTCTTGCTCTACTTGAACTTTTTGTGATTCATTTTGCTCAGAAGCTTGCTCATCATGCATGTTTTGGTCTTTACTACTCATGAATATCTCCGCGTATTTAGCATTAATCCCATATATGAGAGTATTATGGGGATCTAATACAGGGATTCAAGGGAAGTCATACAATCAGAGGCCAAAAAAGTATGCGAAAGGACAATAATACACCACCAACACATTTTAAAACGATAGGCATTGTCGGGCACCCTAGGCACCCTGAGGCATTGGCAACTCATGAATTAATATACCATTGGTTAATTTCAAAAAATTATCATGCCATTATCGATAAACAAATTGCTAAAGATTTAAAATTAACTAATGCCAACACTGGGACATTAACTGAAATAGGCCAACAGGCTGATTTAGTTGTCGTCGTTGGCGGTGATGGCAACATGCTTGGTGCTGCTCGTATTTTATCTCGATATAATAATAAAGTTATTGGTGTAAATCGTGGTAATCTCGGTTTCCTTACTGATTTAGACCCTGATAACGCATTACAACAACTTTCGAGTGTTCTTGACGGTAAATATCGTGAAGAAAGACGTTTTTTGCTCGAAGCACAAGTTATTAAAGCTAACCAAAAAGCACGTAAAAGCACCGCAATTAATGAGATTGTTCTCCACCCTGGCAAAGTTGCGCATATGATCGAATTCGAGGTCTACATTGATGAAAAATTTGCCTTTTCTCAACGTTCTGATGGCTTGATTATCGCCACACCAACAGGCTCTACAGCTTATTCTCTTTCCGCAGGTGGCCCTATTTTAACCCCAAACTTGGACGCGATTGTATTGGTGCCCATGTTTCCACATACCTTATCCTCAAGACCACTGGTCATTAGCAGTGACAGCAGTATTCGGCTGAAATTTTTACGAACAAATATTGATTATGAAGTCAGCTGTGATAGCCAAATCATGCTTCCTATTCAGGATGGCGAGGAAGTCATTGTTAAACGTAGTAATAAAAATCTTAATTTAGTTCACCCACAAGATTATAATTATTTCAATACGTTAAGTTCAAAATTAGGCTGGGCTAAAAAAACTTTCTAATTTTTTCATTCTGCCTCTTTACTGTATAAAAAAACAGTCATACACTGTATTAAAACACAGGTGTGTATTTTCACAGGAGAGCGCAGATGCTTACCCAACTAACAATTAATAATTTTGCAATCGTACGTGAATTAGAAATTGATTTCCGTAATGGTATGACCGCCATAACCGGTGAAACAGGTGCGGGTAAGTCTATTGCTATTGATGCACTTGGCCTGTGTCTAGGGAATCGAGGTGAAGCCAATATGGTACGCCCTGGTGCACAACGTGCTGACCTTTGCGCTCGCTTTTCCTTAGTAGATGCACAATTAGCTGCCAATTGGCTTACAGAACACCAACTTGATAACCAAAATGAGTGCTTATTACGTCGTACTATCTCTCCAGATGGTCGCTCCCGTGGCTTTATTAATGGCGTTTCAGTTCCTTTATCACAACTTAGAGAACTAGGCACATTGCTGATTCAAATCCATGGTCAACACGCACACCAGCTCTTGCTAGATAGCTCTCATCAAAAATCCTTGCTTGATGCCTATTCCAACCAGCAAGAACTACTGGTTCAAATGAAAAAAGCATGGCAAACATGGCATGATTCCTGCCAACAATTAGCCGTCTTTCAAAAGCAGGTGCAAGAGCGTGAATCTCGGCAGCAACTGCTGGAATATCATCTGAAAGAACTAAACGAATTCCTCCCTGTTCAAGGAGAGTTTGAAGAAATAGACCAAGAATATAAGCAACTCGCTAATCATGGGCAGTTTTTAGCTATTGGGCAAACAACAACACAAATACTATCCGAAAATGATGATTCGAATGTTATTAGCTTATTAAATATGGCAAAAAATGAATTGACTGACTTGGTTGCTCTCAATCCTAAATTCTCAGAGTTACTTGATATGCTTGAAGAAGCATCAATACAAGTCAGCGAAGTCAGCGATGAAATCAAACACTATTGTGACCAATATGAGCTTGACCCTAATCGCTTGTTTGAACTGGAAAAACGCATCTCCAAACAAATCAACTTAGCGCGTAAACACCATGTCACACCAGAAGCCTTACCTGAATTATTTCAGCAATTACTAAGCGAACAAGAACAGATAGCCAATCAGAATGAAGACGCAGAAGTCTTAAATGCACAAGTACAAGCGAATCATCATACAGCTCTCGAATGTGCAAAACGCTTACACCATGTACGTTTACATTATGCACAAGAGTTAAGTACATTAATTACCAATAGTATGCATCAACTTTCAATGCCTCATGGCCTATTTACTATTGATGTAAAATTTATACCTGAACAACTACAAATCGATGGTGCCTGTAAAGTAGAATTCAATGTGACGACTAACCCAGGACAACCACACCAAGCGCTTGCTAAAGTTGCATCGGGTGGTGAATTATCACGTATAGCATTAGCTATCCAAGTCATTACTGCTAAAAAAATGGATACCCCTGCATTAATATTTGATGAGGTCGATGTCGGTATTAGTGGACCAACCGCAGCAATTGTAGGGAAGTTACTACGTGAACTAGGTGAGTCAACGCAAGTGATGTGCGTGACACATTTACCACAAGTAGCTGGGTGCGGTCATCATCACTTTTATGTGAGTAAAGAGACAAACGGTGTAGAAACAGAAACTCACATGCAATTACTGGATAAAAAAGCCAGATTACAAGAACTTGCGCGTCTTCTTGCTGGTTCTGAGGTAACAAAAAATACGCTTGCCAACGCGAAAGAGTTACTTGCAGCATAATTTTTGACAACTTTTTTATGCTTATGTGGTCTTAGAGTCGATAAGGAAGGTTTTAAATTGTATCAATGTCGATTATCATTGATGTTCTGACTCCAAAAGGAATGAGATATCCATGCGTTATAAATTGTTAACTGCTGCAGCACTATCACTCGCATTAATGTCTACGGGCTGTTCAATGATGGAACGTCTTGTCTATCACCCGGACATTAACCAAGGTAATTACCTCACAGCGAAAGATGTTGCTAAGATCCAAAAAGGAATGACACAGCAACAAGTCGCTTATACTTTGGGCACGCCAATGTTATCTGACCCGTTTGGTACTCAGACTTGGTATTATGTTTTCCGCCAAGAACTTGGTCATGACCCAGTTCAGCAAGAAACTTTAACTCTGATCTTTGATCGTAATGGCATTCTGACTGACATCAAAAACGAGAAAAATCTTGCCGCGCAGGAATCAATGGAAGCCGCTGAAACAAAAGTATCAGAAACTAAAGCCGCTGACTAACCATAAGACACTAGGGCCACCTAGTATGATAATAACAGCCTGTCTTTTGAAAAATTATTCAGGCGGGTTGTTATTATGAGTGCCTTTATTATAGATTTATTTAATCTCATTTTAACTAAATAAATTTCAATAAAAAACCGAGCTTTTGCTCGGTTAGCTACAATAGAATAAAGTTACTTATTTTTAGCTTCTTTAGATTTTTCGGCTCGTTTACGCCTTAATTCTTTTGGATCAGCAATCAAAGGTCGATAAATCTCAACACGATCCCCATCTTGCACTAAATCAGTCAATTTAGCGGGTCGGCTATAAATACCAATCTTATTTTTTTTAAGGTCAATATCATCCCTAAGGGCTAGGATGCCAGAAGCAAGTATTGCTTCTTCTATTGTGCTACCTTCTTTAACTTTAACTGATAACAAAAATTGCTTTTCAGGAAGCGCATATGTCACTTCAATGTTCAGCTCAGACACTGTAAACATCCTTTGCTCTTAAAGTGAAAGCTTGGACCATATTATTTGCTAATTCTTTGAAAACTTTGCCAAATGCAAGCTCTATCAATTTATTTGTAAATTCAAAATCAAGGTGAAATTCGATTTTACAAGCATCCGCACTTAAAGGAATAAATCTCCAACCACCCGCTAATTTACTAAATGGCCCTTCCACAAGTTGCATATGAATGCACTTGTTATCTTCTAGCACATTTTTTGTGATAAAAGTTTTGCTAATGCCTGCTTTTGACACCTCAACAGAGGCGGTCATCTCTTCAGAACTATGACTAATAATTTGGCTACCGACACACCCTGGCAAGAAGCTTGGATATGAAATAACGTCATTAACGAGTTTATACATTTGTTCTGCGCTAAACGGAACTAACGCAGAGCGGCTAATCTGTGGCATATCAATTCCTATCCCCAAAAACTGAACGTATAATACCACCTTTGATTGGTTAAACAAAAAACAAAACCCACATAGGGCAAGATTTGCACAATCAAAAAAATATCAGCTTAGAAAGATTTCTTTCAACTCAGCTTACAGTATAATGATTGCACTATGACAAAGAAAAAACCATATAAACCCGGTTCAGCAACAATTGCTATGAACAAGCGTGCTCGCCACGAATATTCTATCGAAGAGGAGTTCGAGGCGGGTCTATCCCTACAAGGTTGGGAAGTTAAATCACTCCGAGCAGGCAAAGCCAACATTGGAGATAGCTACGTTCTTTTAAGGGACGGTGAAGCTTATTTATTCGGTGCAAACTTCACTCCACTGACAGTTGCATCATCGCATGTTGTATGCGACCCAACTCGTAGCCGTAAGTTACTTTTAAATCAACGTGAATTAGATACACTCTACGGTAAAGTTAATCGTGAAGGTTATACCGTTATTGCACTTTCCCTCTACTGGAAAAATGCATGGTGTAAAGTTAAAATTGGTGTTGCCAGAGGTAAAAAATCTCACGATAAACGTTCTGACATTAAAGAACGTGAATGGCAACTCGATAAAGCACGTATAATGAAACATTCTAATCGCTAACCGCTAGCTTTATAGAGTATTTTTCTGTTATACTGCGCTCAACAACTTGGGGCTGATTCTGGATTCGACGGGATTTGCGAAACCCAAGGTGCATGCCGAGGGGCGGTTGGCCTCGTAAAAAGCCGCAAAAAAATAGTCGCAAACGACGAAAACTACGCTTTAGCAGCTTAATAACCTGCTTAGAGCCCTCTCTCCCTAGCCTCCGCTCTTAGGACGGGGATCAAGAGAGGTCAAACCCAAAAGAGATCGCGTGGATGCCTTGCCTGGGGTTGAAGCGTTAAATTTAATCAGGATAGTTTGTTGGTGGCGTGTCTGTCCGCAGCTGGCAAATGAATTTAAAGACTAGACTAAGCATGTAGTACCGAGGATGTAGAAATTTCGGACGCGGGTTCAACTCCCGCCAGCTCCACCAATTAAATCAAGGGGTTGCGTGAAAACGCAGCCCCTTTGTTTTATCTAATGTCCACTTTACGTCCATCACTCTAAATGAAGATGGACACTCAATATTTATTAACGAGGGTGATATGGCTTTAGTAAAATGCAAAGAATGCAAAAAGGAAGTATCAGACAAAGCAAAACAATGTCCTCATTGTGGAGTGAAAGAACCCGGAGTAACAGCAAAACAAAAAGCAGGTGGCTGTCTTGTTGCCCTAGTCATTTTTGCAGGTATTGTTTATTACTTCGCTAGTAGTGATTCTGAGAATAAAACAACGAATACAAACCCTGTTGCATGTGCTAAGAATGATGGAGAGTGCATTGCAAACTCTATGATGAAAAATGCGGATTTAATTGTAAGTTGTAAAACCAATATTCAAAAACTGTCAAAGTACGATTACGAGTGGACTGATGGAATAATGACACCTATGTTTTCACGGTACTTGCTCGATGAAAAGAATAATCAAATGACTCTTGTTGGTGATGAACTTAAATTCACAAATGGATTTAATGCAAAGGTTCCTATGACCTATCACTGCATTATTAATATTGATAGTGAATCAGTTGCTAATGCAAAAGTAACTCAAGGCCGCTTACAATAATTTCGTGACATGTCACAGCGTGATTTATTTTTTCTAAAGTATGTCACGCTAATTTCCCCAAATAATTTTCCAGTTCATTTCAGTTTTTCAATTCCTCTCAAGCCGCATGGTTGCTGGCTTTCTAAAATTGTGCGCTTAATATCGCGATCCAATGAAACCCACGCAAAATAGAAATTTCTTTTATTTTTCATCGGGTTGTGTTTTTGACGCGATCCATTTCGTGATCTAAAAACTGAAATCTATTGAAATTCTTTTCACACATTTCAGTTTGAGATTTTCTGCAACTCCCTAGTATTGGCGCGGCTTGGCGATATGTTTTGTAGAATTTTAAAACTGAAATAATTTTTAGATCCAAATTGTGCAGGCGGGTGCGGTGTAGTGCGTTTTACGTGGTGAAATCTTTTCTTTCGTGGGGTCTGTACTTCGCCTGCGCTATGCAGGGAACGCGATCCAATTTAATGATTAGGTTCAGTTAGATTATAATTAATGCGCCCTGTGTGGCGTGTAGGCTGTTATATTGCAGGTATAAAAAAGCCCACTCGATGTGGGCAATGATGGACGATACTTGTATTTATAATTCACATATTATCTTTAAGCTTTTCTATGCATTCCTGTACTACACCAGCCAGTGCTGGATACTCGCCGCTTTCATCTTTGAGCATTGTTTCAAGGGCTGCATTCATTTCACCAATGGCACGCTGTAACGCTTGTTGCCGTAATACTTGCAGCATTGTTG
Organism: Providencia sp. PROV205; assembly: GCF_028479505.1. Lineage (NCBI taxonomy): Bacteria > Pseudomonadati > Pseudomonadota > Gammaproteobacteria > Enterobacterales > Morganellaceae > Providencia > Providencia sp. PROV205. Next base: position 137,641 of record NZ_JAMPNU010000013.1, read on the forward strand.
CATTACTCATAAGAACCTCTCAATAATCCTTTGTTGCAGTGATTCTATCTAATTCTAGTTTTACTTACCAATTACAGGTGAATACTTTTCATTCAAGGTGTCTGACTTTGTGCCAGTGCCTTTAATCGCTTGCGCGTTTAATGGTGCGCCTGTATTGCTGTGAGTGTGTGCTGCTGTCAATTCTGCTAATTCTTTCACTACATCAAGTGTGTCTATCATTAGCTGTGCGACGTTAATTTGCTGGCTACCTATCCAAACAACAGGGGCAATAATTTGTTGCTGTGCGCCTGCGATACTTTGTTTTATCTGCCCAACTTTCTCAATGAGCTTTTGCCCAACCTCAACGGTCATGTCTTTTTCAATACTGGCGACATAGTTTGATGATGTGGCGATTGAGTAGTCACCCTCAGACAATTGCTGTATTGCGCCTGCTAGTAATTTTCGTGTACCTAGAACGGTTAATGTGTCGCTGGCCTGTACTGTGGTTTCCCTTGCGACCAGTTCGCGCTGTTCTTTGTCCGCTTTAATCGTGCGTAACATTGACGCTTCATTAATGCTTTGGTCAGTTTCACGGTTCCAACTGCCATCTTGGGTTACACGCTGAAAAACTTCTTTGCGTTGTTGCTGCAGTTGCTCCCCTGGTTGTATGTCCGGTAGGGTATTATTTTGGCTGAGCGTTTGCCGGATAAACGGTTTATCTGGCCTGCCGCCTTCAAAAGCAATCTCAACCAGTGTTCCATCGGGTGGAAACTGAAAAATACCGCTTTCATCACCCGCCATCGGTAGCGGCAATGGTACCGCTTTATACGTTGGTGCTGCCGATTCGTTACCATCGCTATCTAGCAATTTGACGTCAACAGCATACTTTGGTCTGTATGGGTCCGATATATCACCGGCACTAACCGATTCGCTCGGTGATTCAATTCGCGCGAATTTTGGTAAATGTAAACCTGCTGATAATTCGGGGTAAGCTTTATCAATTTGTTTTTGAATTGGGCTCTTATTTTCGCTTTTCCCTGTCAGTGGATTTGCTGCAGTCCAATACAGCGTAATATCTTCATTTTCAAGCTGAATTTTATTAACCCGCTGATTATTCACCACGGTTCCAGCACGTAAAGCAGGGATTAACGGATAAGTGGCGCTGTTACCTGCAGATTGATTTTTTGAAAACTCTGCAGGTATTTCGTAGTTATCGGATTTAAACATCGAATCAACCCAACTGCCGACAAAAACTTTACCATCTGGCATTTGGTACCATACATAATCAGTGATACTGAAAACTGCGCCTAAATTACTTAATAGCTGATATCCGGTACCGTTGTGGGTGAAATGAGGAATAGGCGTATTGATGTATTTTGCATCGGGCAAAATAAAGGTTAGTCCGCTATTTTCCTGTAAATAGTCGGTGATGGCTTTTAATGTTGGGTGCTGAAATGAACATGGCCACATTTTATCAAACAGGCCAACCAGTTCACGAACAAACAATTTTTGAAATCCATTATCGGCAGGTTGTGAGCGTTCAACGTACCCAGTGAAATATCGATACAGTGAATCTGTGTAACCCGTATCAAAGCGAACTAATTTACCTGTGTAATCATTTTCTGTCTCAACCGTCAGAAACCCACGACCACACGCTGATAGTTCGAGCATGATTTTAGCGTTCACAATATGGACTTCATCATTGGATAAATAACAGCGGCTAATGGGTTTCATGGGTTCCCCCAATCATTAATAGGCTTCAATACTTCTCTCTCAAGCCAGCTTAATTCGTCTTTTTCTTCTTGTGAGCCTGCTGTCGGTGCTTTCGGGTTGCCCGTCTGCTTTTTCGCTTTGACTTGGGCTGCGGCTCTCATGTCCTTTTTCTCAGAGACGGATAAATGCTCTCTTAATGTGAACGTGACTTGCCACGCCATCTGCCCGTCGATTTCGCTTGCATCAATATTATTAGTAAAGGTACCAATGCGAAAATTAATCGCTTTTGCGGTGTGGTTTGCCACCCGATAACGTTTTAGCTTTCCGTTTTCGGTGGCTCTCGCTAATGTAAATAGGCGCGTGAGGATTTTTTCATCAGTAAAATTAATCACGCCCGTGATGCGCAACTCTTGCGGCTTAATGCCTTGCTCCGCTACGGATGTGCTGGACGTTTGACCGGATTGGTCTTTATCTTGAAATTGAATGGACGAATTAACTTTGATGTTTTTCAGCGGAATAGCTTCACCATCAAGGGCGAGCGTGATTGTCGGGTTCTGTGCTGTTGATTGGTTTTGTTGGATCATGAAGCATTCCCTTTAGTGGTGCAAGTTCGCTTCCTGCGAACAGTGTAGCTAGTGTAAAAATGGCATCTGGCTCAGGGATACCTTTTTGTAGCCGTTCCGCTAAATAATCACCTGTGCCTTTGCCCGTAAAACTCCAAATAATCACGGATTTTCCTAATAAATCCGTGAGTTTATTACCAATGTCTTTAAGCGCATTTTCTCTTGCTGATTTAAAACCAGACATAGCGGATTTCATGGCATCGATACCGCTTGCACTGCCTGCGCTGTTTTTGGCTTGTTCTATCAATTGGGCATTAATTGCTGCCCGACTTGTTGATGTTGATAGTGCCTGCGGTTTGGGTAAGCCGCCAAACTGTTTGCCCGGCAATTGCATTTTGGTGACTTGCAGATTAGCCGCTGTTTTTGCCATGCGTTCCACTTGTGAGAAAACAGGCAATGGAAATACAGACGAAAACAATTGTAACAATGACATAAATTCGACCTGCGATTTAGCGCAGACCATCATGACAACAATGTCAGTTTCACCCGCACCTGCCAGTTTTTTTGCAATATGGCGAATCGCATTGGTCGGGCTTAAATAGCAGCCTGTATCGGTTTTTTGCCCAAGTCCGTAAACAAACGGATGTGCTGGCACCATCGAACAGGTTAACCCCGACATAGTCGGGGACATTTTCATCAATGATTTACGCCACGTTGGGTGGATTATGGTTTCACTGGCCATTCGATATCCGGTGCGTTTGAGGTATCAATATCAGATACTTTAATGCTGTATACTTCCCATGCAGTTAAGCTGTTTTTATCATCGTCTGTCGCCATGTTCAGTTTTACCTTGCGTTCTAACATAGTGATATTTTTTTCTGCATCATCGGCACATAGTTGTTTTTGCATTTCAGATTCTGCAATTAACTGTTCTTTTGAAATTGGCGGGTTAAGATGTGCGTCAATCTCTTTTATCGTCATTTTTTTCATGACTTTCAATTTTTCGCGAATACTAAAAAATACAGGTAATATTTCGTCATATTCATCTTTTATCGGCTGATAGGTAAGCTTTTCTTTATCAAATAGTGCTAATGCAATTTCATGTTGACGCGTTTTATTGTCAACTAATAATTTTAATTCGCTGCTTTTTTTAGCACTGTCGTTGTTTTCATTTTCGTCAACAACAGCTACCTCATTTAGCATTGCTTTGGCGGCTTCTAGTTCAATCTCAGCTTGAGCTAGATTATTACTGGCATCAATATAAGCAGGCTCTTTTTCGCGCAATAATAATTCTAATTCCGTGATACGCTCAGCTTGAGTGATATCAGCTTTTTGATAAGCATAAACATCACTATTTTTGGTTTTAAAATAAATCATCGTAATTCGCTCCATGCTTCTATATTAATATTAGCCCCTTTTTCAATTCGATATGAGCTACCCGGGGGAACAATAAAGCTTACTGTCGCCCAAGTGTCTCTTGCATAACAACTTTGTGTTTGAATTAAAGCGCTATCGACATACGCTGAAATATTGGCTTGACCGCCAGTATCCCGTTGAAAGATTGATGCGCAGACATAAATCGCTGCTGCTGTGGTATTTGTATAATTTGTACCTGCCACTTTTTCGGTTTTTTCAGAATGGTATTTCTGACCTTTACCTAATGTGATGTTGTCGACGTAGTTTTTTGTTGCAAACTCAATCCATCCCCCTACGTTGTTACTTTGTATTACTCTAAAACCAATGCGCTCATTTCCCACTGACGGAATAACCGCTAATTGAGCACCATAAGTTGAATCTGTATAACCAAATAAATTTAAGAACAAATTATTAGCACCGAGAAATAAGTCACTCGATACGGTATTCCATGCATAGCCAATTGAGTTTAAACGGTAATCTGCTAGTTTACTGCTGGATGTTAAAGCAACTCCACGGTTAGCCATCCAACCGCCTGCACCAGTATTCATTTTATTATTGAGCAATGAATCAACTTGGGATTTTGTATACCTGTCATTCATCCAGATACTAACTGCATTTTGACTAGGAACTTGCGTTGTTGATGTTCCCGATGTTTGAGTTATATCATTCGTGTTGAGTTTTTTATCAAGTTCTGCTTTAAAAGTAGTGCTTGTAACCAAATTACTCAATGCATTATCAACGTAGCTTTTTTTGGCCAGTTCCATCCAATCACCAACAACATCATTGGAGATAACACGAAACCCGATATCACCCGAAGTATTGGGAATAACGGCTATCTGAGCACCGTATTTATTATTTAAATACCCAAATAAATTAAAAATAATATTATTCGTATTTTTGAATGTGTCAGTTGAAATGGATGCGTAAGCATAGCCTATTGAGTTAATTCGATAATTTGATAATTTAGCTGTGTTATTTAAACTAACCCCGATATCTTTCATCCAGCCGCCATCACCGACATTTAAGTAATTGCCAGATGGTTGTAATTTACCAACCTCAGTTGTTAGTAATTGCTGACTTACAACTAATTCAGTGCTATTGCCTTTAACATGTGTAATATTGGCCTTATCAATTTTTTTACTTAAATCAAGCTTAAAACGAGTTTCTAACGCTGCAATTTCTTGGCTACTTAACCCACCCATTGGGCGTAAATCTTTTACATTCCCTGATGCGTCAATGCTGGCAATGGCAAATACTTGGTGATTAAATCCAGCCGCATCAACATAATTATTTAATGCTGCTGATGATGTGATTTTAACAACGGTATTCCACTGGCTAACAATGTTTCCCTGATAAGAAAAATCAGCGTAAACCTTGGTATTGCGCAGACCATTTAAAATCTGGTTTTGTGTCAGCTCACCACGCAAACCGCCAACATAGCCCAAGCCTTTTTTAACGGTATATTGTTCACCACTGCGCGTGACTTCAAAACTTTCATTAAAGAATGCAGCCGCGCCGTAGCTATCAACATTAATCAGGCGCTGCATTTCATCAATGCCAGACAAACGCGCAGTAAAATCAATTTGCCACGTTTCCGCACTGGTTTTGATTTGAGTTTCTTCGGCTGCGCCTTGGAATTCCAGTATAAAAGAACGGGTTAATACGTTCCCTTGCTGCCCGTTTTGATTTTTTATCTTCTTTTGGGGTGGTGCATGGGTAATCATGGCAACCGTGCCGGATGCTTTATTTAATAAGCCTATCCAGTTGAAATCAAAGTTACCGACATCCGCACCCATCGTGACGCTGTAGGCGACGGCATTTTCACTGGCTAAACCAGCCTTGTTGACCGCTTGACGGTGAACAATTTGATTTGCAGGGGGTAACTTTTCGTTGCGGTCAATCGGTTTGGTTGGGTCTAAATTCGGCACATTAGCGAACACGAATTCATCTAACAACACGGCCTTGCCGCTAGCCGCTTCTTGGGCTTTCCAATTTTCGAAAGCAACTGTAATAACTGATGCCATGAATGTAGTCCTTTACATTAATGATGCGCCAAAGGTTTCACTTGACGCAGTAATTTGTCCAATTCGTATAAATAATGGCTGATTTGGGAGCGTGGCGTAATAGCAAATATAATCAGCTTCAACAAAGCCCACTCGCATTCCTAACTCATGCACCGCCATGACTTCAAAGCGATAGCGTCGGCAGGTTCGCCCGTACTGCCTAATGATTTGAAGTAACAAATCAGGGTTATTCGCAATTTGACCATCACTGACCCGTAAAATAATGACGTCCCAGTCAATATCCGGTTGTCGTTCGTTAATTTCGACATAGCCCACGCCAAGGCGTTTAAATATCTCAATAAACCCTGCGACGCTGCCTGAGTCCTTGGCATTAATAAACGCATACTTCACGCGCTTACGGTATAAATCCAACGGTTCATTATTAAATCGGTGGATATCTCGCTGATAGGCCAACAAGTTTAATAATGGCTCAGTGCATGTGTCGGGGTCTAACTGCGCCAAAGGCCACGTTAACCAGCTATAAACAATTTCCCAAAATCGCTTTGCTGCACGCAATAACGTGGCTAGCTCACCAAGGTTCATCCATGACGGCAACTGCAATCGCTTTAATCGTTCTTTAAACTCGGGCATTTTGCACCTCTATCGTGAGCGATTTTAGGCGTGGGACGCTTAAATCACTGACAATGTCGGGAATGCTAAACACAATAGAGTCCAGAACGGAAAACTGTTTATGTAACTCACGGCCTAAATTTGAGAATGAAAAACGCGAATATGGCCATGTTTTTTTAACGTCATAATTGGTGTTCTCACGAAAGGCGCAACGCACCAAATCACCCGTATCTTGTTTGAGTTTTTGCAATTCCTCAGCCGTGAAGTTTTCCACGCTTTGCACAAATAACGTAATTTTTAATGTGTGCTGTGTTTCTGGCATGGGAAAGCACTGCATATCATCACCGTGCCCGTGGTGGCCTTGTGCATTAATATAATCATTCACTTTGTCGATAAATGGCTGACTGGTGACACCACTGTCTAATAACAAATAGGCATTAGCCGTTCCCGCCCCGCGCGGTGCATCATGCAAAAAGAAAATACGGTCAATACTCAAGCCGACAACATTCGCTATCATTCCACGATAAACCGCATCAGTGTGATATTGACCGACTAAGTTATACTGATTGCGGCAGCGGTCACGCAAATCATTGTCGCTTTCCGCATTCGCACCCGGTACCAATAACCAATTTTCTTCACTTTGAACGCGCTCAATCCCTGCAATCGCCACGGGTAAAATACGAAAATAACCAGGAGCAAGATTGTAAGCCCCTCCGGCATTTTCAGCGATAACCGGCACTAATGCGCTATCGGTATTTATCGCTTTCGTTTCAACGGTTTTCATACTGTAAATAATTCCGTTGATACGCTCTGTTTGCACAATGGTTCCCGCAGGAATAGTGACAGTTCCCGCACCTGCGGCACGATAAAAACGGATAACGCCTTTTGCTTCAGTGGCAGGTTTTCGCGTTAAATTGACGCCCCATGCAAACATATCTAGCCATTGCCCTGATGCGGTAGCTAAATACATATTTTTCAAGGTGACATTAATTAATGCTTCCGTGAGCCAGCGAACAGGCTTTGTCACAATGGTGTTAATCAAACGCCAGAACGGTGACATGTCCGAGGTGTTAGTAACAAAGCCCTCATCGTGGACAATTTCCGCAAATTTATCGCTAATTTCGTCCTCTGATACTGGCATCCCGCTATCACGTAAAACCTGCTCATAATCAATTTCAGGGATATTTTTACTGTTCATAATTTACCCCTAAATTGATACGGCCAAAATCATAAGTATCCGCAGTTACCCAAAGTCGCTTGGTATTTTCTTCATCAATCACAACGGTACCCGGAACTAACCGTTCATCACTTTCAACCAAGATTTCCATTTGCGTGCGAATGTCCGCGCGTAATGTTGGGCTACGTTCTGCCACTAGTTGGGTGGCGAGTCCGCTTTCAATAATACGGTGTGCCACATCTTGGGTGATTGATTGGCGGTTATTACATAACTCCGGCTCATTGCCGGAGTTTAATGTCAAATCTCGGTTTGTAATTAATAAATCAATGTAGAGTAAATTATCCATTATCAAGCGCAGTCCATTCAGCTAAATCCGTTGGTGACATTCCGTTTGTCACATTGATATTTACTGTATCGTATCGCTTGCTGTTATCAATCGATTGGGTTCGGTTATTGCTGATTTGCCGACTAATGCCGCCTTTCTCTACACCACTAAGTTGCCCACCGACTAATAAACCTGCCGCGCCTGCTGGAGCGGGTGAGCCGTCAACGGTTCCTGTGGCTTTGGTTTCAATATTGACGCCCGGCAAGTAATTTAGTGTTTCTACAATGGTGTTGTAGACACTACGGAAAGAATCAGTAATTGATTGCCAAACCTTTGAAAAAATAGCTTTAATACTATTTCCCATTGCTTCAAATGTTTTATCAATCGGTGAGTCACTAAAGAAATTGCAAACCGCATTCCACCCATCCGTAATTGCCTGCCACGTTTGAATAAATGCAGATTTCAAAGTATCAATCACAATCATGAGCGCCTTGAATGCCCATGTATCGGCAAAATAGGCTGTAAACTCTTGCCACTTTTGTGACATCCATTCCCATGCTTGTATAGCAACAAGCCCGACGGTACGCACAGCGATAGCCACCACTTTAAACGCTGTCGTGTTCATTATTGCGGCTTTAACATCATCCCAATGTTTAATGAGTTTATAGATGCCATAAGCTAAAAGCGCGATAGCGCCAATAACTAATAAGACAGGCCAACTCATAAATGAAAAGCTAACACCTGCCGCCATTGCCGCAATACGCACCGCTAACAATGTGCCACGAATAAATTTAAGTGCGGTATTCCATGCCAATATTGCAGTGCGATATAGCCAAATAGCAGCGGTACCAATTTTCAGCACACCACTAAATACCCCCATGATGATACTTAACCCTGCCATGATAAATTTGGAAATACCCATCACGATATTGGCGGCAGCACCTGCGGCAGCAAAACCGAGTGTCCCCATCGTGATATAGCCGACCCACCGCGCGATATTAGGGAATAACGTAAACCAACGCACAAGGGTTTGACCACCTTCTGCGAGTTTATCGATTAATGGGGTAATGACAGGTAATAACGTCATACCAATGGCAATGCGAATAGATTGCCAAATAGACATAAGCCGTTCCCACGGATTGGCTAATTTTGCGGCTTGCTCCGTGGTGCGCTTCATTCCATCACTGGCACCTAAGAAACCAATATTTTTACGCAAAATATCAACATTACCATAAAGCTGTTTGACCACAACGGCAGAATCACCAAAGGCCGCTTCAATTTCTTTTTGGGCTTTTAAATTGCCCTCAATACTCTTTCCGTATTTGGCCTGCAATTTATCCAGCATTTCAGGCATGGATAACATCTGACCTGACGCATTGACGAATGATAGGCCGAGTTTTTTACCGCTATCGGTGGCTGTTTTGAGGAATGCTTCATACGCTCCCGACGACTCACCGCCTAGCGTTCTTTGCAGTTCACCCAATACCGCAAGCTGCTCATCAATCCCGACGCCAAACTGCGTACCTGCATTTTTTGCGCCCTCCATCAAACCTGTTATTTCAGCCATCGATACGCCAAATGCTTTTGACATATACACAGCCTTACCTGCCAAATCTTCGGCAAATTTAACATGCCCAACGGCATTGGCTTGGTTTTCAAACTGATTGAACATTTGCCCCATATATTCGGTGGCTTCGGTTGATGTGGCTTTCAATGCAGCGGCTGTCGTATTGGTAATACGGGTTAATTGCGGCAAATCTTGCTGTGTGACATTGTTAATAGCTTTGCTGATTGCCGTAGTGGAATTGACAAAATCAATGGATGATTTTCCGTATTGAGATGCGAATTTCAGGGCGTCTTTAGACACTTTAGACATGATGCCATCATCAATACCCTGTAATGATGCACTCATCATGGCGTCATTCATTTCAATGGCAGGGTCAAGAATGCTTTTAATAGACCAGAACGCCCCGGCAAGACCAGCACCGCCTACCGCAATTTTACCAAAGGCGACTTGGCTATCTCTAGCAAAATTAGAGACAGCCGATTGCACTTGTCGAATAGGCTTGGTGATATTGTCGATAAGGCTGAGAGTAAAATCTAACTCGCTCATGAGTCACCTTTAAACGCTAATACAATTCCGTTTGCGACTGCAATTTGCGTGTTTTCCCAGTGACGGTTATCTAACCAGATTGCAGTAGCGAGATTTTCTTCCGTGTCCGGCTCATGAGGTAAATAGTGTTTTCTGAGCGCAATGAATTGCTCTAACTCATTACGCTCAATTGCACGAACACGGTTTTTTAGTTTTTTACGCTAATTTCCAGCTTTGGCGCGTATTCTTTGTTTACTGCTTCGGCAAGCTGTGCGGCAGCTCCCGGAAAGCTCAGTAATTCGTCTAAATATTCTTTGCTTTCTGCGGTGACAATACGTTTTAAATAAGTGGTGAGCGGAGCAACTTTATTGTCCATCGACATATCGTTAATCATGCCGTTATAAGCCGTGATATTTGGCTCAAAGCTAACGTCTTTTTCATTGATAGTTAACGTAATAATTTTTTTAGTCATGAGATAATTCCTTTCTCTTTCTGATTTCGTCCGTTAATTGGTTGTGCCGTGCGGCACATTGACCATAAAGTATGGCTGATGCAGTTAAGGCATCAGATAAATCTTTACCTGTTGTCCCCATTAGTTCGGGGAGTTTTGTTGAGCATTTTTTTAACAGGTTTTCCTGATAGCTCACTGTCGATATTGGCGAGGGTGTCGTTGTACATGCTGACAAACTCATCACTAACACAAACGTTAGTAAACACAGGCTTAATAATTTCAGTGCGTATTTCTCTGGGGGCAGCATTGGCAATCCCCTCCAATTTTTCCTCAAGCGCTTGGCCTGATTGGCTTGATATTTCTTCAAGATTAATACGGGTTTTATCTGCCACTTTTTGAGCTGTTAGCTCTAAGCTGTCGTGATAAAGCCCGTTGACTCGCCAACCTGCGCCAAATGCACAAAGTAATAACGCAAGTATTAGCGCAAGTTGCTTTGTCATTACTTAACCCCGTTATGCTCTAATGAGTAGTGATTACCGTCATTAAATCGACCGCCCCACGTTCCTCCGATAGATTCCCAATATTCGCCAAGCGGTTGATGGTCAGTGGATTTTGTCAGCCACACACCATTTTTAAACAGATTAAAATCGACGGCTAAACGTTGCGTATGCAAACTGTTTTTAATGCCTTTGCCTGATTTTGCGTTAGCTGCGGCCTGTTCTGGCGTGCGGTAAGCTTCACCAAAGGTGAGGCGGTAGCCGTGCTCGTCAGCCCAAAAAATTAATTTAGCAATCATCACGGTAAACAATGCTTGTTTTTCACTGAGTGTCATTTTTTTAACTTTCCTTGTAATAATGCGCTTCCACGCTTTTTCAGCCACATTTCAACCAATTGATATCCTGCTATCCCGAATGCCGTGCCAATTCCTGTGAGTGCTAAGGGTGAAATATCAGGAAACCATATCAATAAAGCCCCTGCTAAAACTGATATTGCCGCGCCTAAAATTACACGCCCAAAAAACAACCGAACTGTAATTTGCTCATCACTAGTTAGAATTTTTCCTATAGCAATCAAGACCCCCATAAAAAATAGGGCTATAAACGTTTTTTCGTGTTCTTCCATGAACAAAATCACCTTATCCGATAAGGGTTTGAGTTAATTCCGACTCTAAATACGGAATACCTTTAATACGCACAAAATCAGGACTGGTGACCAGATATTTAATTTTGTGAGTAGTGAGTGCGCCACCTTTTGGATCGGTATCTAAAATATCAGTCAAAATCAATTTATTACCGAATGATTCGACTTTCATTTCTTCATTACCCGCCTTGGCATACCATAAGAAATCCATTGGCTTAATCCCACGCCATGAACCTGCCGCCCGTGCTTTTGCGACGATAATCTCAAAATATTTTGTACTAATTTCGATTTCACCCTCTGCGCTTACATCACCTGCGACAAAACCGTCGGGCATACCTTTGGTTTGCGCGGCTGCAGTATTATCAGTAATGGATAGGCTCACTTTTTCGACGTGAATTAAGTCACCATCAATATTAAAGTCAAAGGATTGACCAGATAAACGTTGGCTCATTATGCGCTCTCCAAGCTAGCATCCAGTAAGATACTGACCGTGATTCCTTTCGGACATTCATACGTTCTTACTGTGATATAAATTTCAACGGTGTTTTTGGTTTTCCACACAATCACGACGTCATTGTCTTGCGGTGGCTTGCACTCACCGGGGAACGTAACACCGTTAATTTCTGCACTGCGTGACATTTCACGCATAGTGCGAGCAAAATACGATTTGTGGGTTTCAATGCTGTTTGGTGTACTGTTTAAGCTACGGTCTGCAATTTTTGCAATAGCTTGTAAGCGAACGCGACGCGCGACCTTATCAACAATACGCAAATTTTCAATTGCTTGAAAATCGCCACCCTCAACATCTAAGGTGCGACCATCCGACCAATACATGCCGTCATAGTCTGGGTACCACATCGGTACGCTATAACGGAGTTTTTCCAACGCTTGCAAGGTGGCTAAATCAATTTCTACACCGCTATCGTCTTTAGGTTTATCAACGCTACCTAAATCAAGTAAAGCGCCTGTTTTCACCCGAGCCGGACTATCAGCAATGGTAACCGCACGGTTACATAAACGCCCCGCCAATACGCCCGCTTCATTTCCCCAAAATGTGGGCACTAATTGAATAGATTCAACCGCTTCGCCTTTTTGAAGTTCACCAAGGCGCGTTAATGCTAGCTGCCACGTTTCTTTTGCTTGTAAACCTGCGACGGAAAGAATTGCCCATGTCCAGCGCCCAAATTTCGCAATTAGATTTGCGCGGAGTGTTTGCGCGGCTTTAATTGTTGCTTTCGTGGTGTCACCGATATAGACATAGCCCTCAACACTGGCAACAGATTGCGCTTTCATTACCGCATCAACAAAATCGGTTTCGGCTGCGCTCTCCGGCAAAACGTGAACATAACCAAACCAATTCTGCCCAGCATTCGCCATTGCTGCCTTGATATTCGACTTTAAAGGGCTATTTTCTACCCCCAATAATGTATCTAAATCAGTTTGAGTATTAATAGGTAAGGTTTCACCAATATGGCTTTTCCCTTTACCCACAAACAGCAAAACACGCTCAATTTCTTTGGTTTCGCCTTGTAACTGATTGACTTGATTAACCTGAATGTTAGGCCACATAGTTAAGTCCTTTTATTTAATATCCTGCGCTTTAACATCAGCGCCAAATCCAATCCCTTGTAACTGCCTTGCGAGTGCCTTTTTAAAATCACTGTCACTCATACCTAAAAACACACGAGATGGAACATCTATCGACCATGTGTTTTTAGGTGGTTTTTCACTTAACTTTCTAATTAATAAACCTGCTTGCCCCATATCCATATTTTCACAAATATGTTTTACAGTTGGTTTTTTCCAACGCTTCCCAGATTTAACTTGATATCCTAAATCCCGTAATTTTTTTGCTTGTTTCTTTGTGGCTTCACGCTCAGTTGTTTTTTTTGATTGAACATCACGTTTTCTTATTGTTGCTTTCATTCCATGTTGTTGAGTGAAACCAACAACACCTGCACTTAATTTTTTACCGCCACTATGATAATTCCCACCTTGTAAATAAATTCTTACTGAATCTGTTTCGGGCATCTCCCTGATATTCAATAACTTAGGCATATTACGAAGCATTTTTTTCTTATAATTACTTTGCCTTTTTTTCCAAGCTTCACCATCAGGCGATTGTTGATTTTTAACATTTCGTTTTGCTGATGCAATTACGCCATGTTTCGCCATGCGCCATAAAAAACGCTGTTTTTTCTTTTCTGGTAATTCAAGGTTTTTTAAAGCTTTTTGCATTTCTGCAAATTGCTCTTTGCTCAATTGGCCTTTAATTATCATTTTTCACATCGCTATAAATTTCAGCGTGCTCTGCGTATCCAAATTCGGTATCTGCCAGTGACCAACGCTTACCATCAAAAGGAACAATCCCGTTTACGTCTTCTTTCATCACAACGGGCTCAGCGAGTGAAATTGACACAATGACAACGGCTGTTTCGTCATCAACTTCAACAATCATAGATGGCGGTTCTTGTTCTATATTGCTATTGCCTAACTCGTTATCTTGTTCACATGCCCACGCATCAATTAGCAAAGGGATATAATCAGGATGAATCAGTCGATAAGGAAAACGCCCCCACGAAATGACAGCTTCGCTTTGTCGTATCATCATTTGATACTGGTCTAAACCTAAATCCCGATGGGCACGAATAAACTGTATTTCGTCCATTTCACTTTTAAATTCAACATCGCAGACGCGTGGCGGTAAATTGGCTTTTAAAAAATCAGTTAGGCTTTTTAATTTATTCATATCATCGCCACCGTGACACGTTTTAAGCCTTTCATATTGCGGATAACAAATGCGGCTTCTGCGAGTAAATTATTCTTTGTTTCAGGGTTTTCTTGCTTCGGATTTGCCGCACGGCTGACAATTGATGTTATCTCACCGATTAAATCCGCTTTAGCCCGTGCGTAGAGTGCTTTTTTATATTGCGCACATAATGCGTTTTGTCCGTTAGCTTTAGCACCCGGTGCATCACTGGCAGTGTTATACCCTTTAGACAACAATTGTTTTTTCAGTGATTCGAGCGATAAATTAATTTCAGCAACACTGGCTAATAACGCATCCGTTAATAACTCATGATTTAAATCCGGTGGTACTTGGCGCTGCTTTTGAAAATCCGCTAAATTAATATCAGGCCAAAAACCATCATTCGTTATTTCAACTGATTGATAATTTAAATCGTTACCGTTGAACATGATATTTTCCTTACCGCAACTTTAATTAGATATCGCGATACAACACACATTACAGCTAGGCTTACAGCTGTAATAATGAATCCTGATAAAAACAATAATACAATTGCTAATACATTATTTATTAAATAGAAAATGGTTCTCGTTTTTGAATTATCTGTATTAAGCATTAAAACATACTCTTTAATTCTTTCTTTATCTTCTGCGTCACCAAATGTAAAAGCAAATAGAGCTAAAAATAACGACCCGGAAATAATGTAATAAAAAGCAATACACACCCATGCGAGTGAAAACCCAACGTTTGATAATATTTCAATATCAAATGTATTACCCACAATTAAACTCATTAAAAATACCAGCGCACCAAATACGCCTATCATCCATGTTTTCATTTTTTATCCTTAAAAAACGGGCAGTCCGGTTTCCACGGTTAATGACATGATTGTCATACCTCCACCGCGCCCGTTTCGGCTTGCGGTAGTCGTTTTTATTCGGCTGTTAACGCTCGAATGCGCATTGCGATCCGTTTTAAATGCGTATCAACACCCACTTTAGGATTAAGCTGTCGTGCTTTTTCCATGTATGATGCTGCTTGCTCGAGTGTATCAACACAGTCAATGGCACTGGCTTTTGCATCTTGATTGATATTGCTTCTTAGCAAATTCAATGCAGCAAATTTGTAGTATTTCGCCCTGATTTTTTCGTGAACTCGCCACTTTTCAGTGACATTTTTAAAGGTTCTTGAAAAATAAGGCTCAATACTGTTTCCCGCTTCATTTTCCAATATTGCCCACGCTAATATAGTGTCAGCCACAAAAGCCGGAAAATTACTGCGGAAATTGTCAGGGGTGAGCTGTCCTTGCTCAATGGCAATATCTGCCCAATCCAATCCCTTGTCGAAATCCCCAACATCAAATAGCCAAATGGTGCAGTAAGCAAAAATCGGGTTTCGGTAGACTTCCCCCTCGGACAAGTAGCGTTCAGCGGTGGGAAGATAAGCGGGGAGTAACTCCCGCTTTTTCATTTCCACTCTGTCAGCCGTTGTCGGTTGCTCACGCAGTCTTTTGACATCCCGCTCAATCGCCCTCGCTTGTAAGTGCATACTGGCACCATCAGCGATAGTGACGGCCTCTTGCCTTTCCAGCTTTTGCTTGACTTCAACGTCTAAGCGGTGGCGTTGGGCGGGTGATAACATTACTCTTGTTCCTGATTATCTGGATTGTTCGGTAATTCAGAAACGGTGCCGATAGTAACTGCATCTTCATCATAAGCGGCATATAACTCTGGGTATTCCAACGCATATCCCTCATTACGCAGATATTTGTTTTCATACTGCTTACGGTCTTCTACAAACTCTGCTTTACGCTGACGCGTGTTGCGCTGGGTGTAGATATGCAGATTTGACAACATTGTCACAACCATGCGCTTACCAGGCATAAATGGCGGCACTAACGCTTTACGACCCGCGATAGTATCTGCCAGCATTTGTGCAGCGATTTTTTCGGTTGGTTTATCAGCCGCTTGATATAATCGATATTGCTCTGCTGCCACTAAATCAGCACCAACAAGCACCACCAAGCGCGGGTCATTACGGAATTGCTGTGGGATGCAGGTATTAATCAGGTCTGATGCCATCGCATCTAATGAGCGATAATCGCCTTTGTCATCCAATGTGACCGGAGTAGTAATAATTTGCTTACCATTCTCCCAATTTTTAGCGATTTGATGCCAACCGATATTGACATCTTCACCGTTCGGGTATTTTTCAGGGTCGGTTTTAGCCGCAACTTTCACACCATTAAAACCAATACGGAGCATATCTAGCGCAAAAGATTCATTAGTAAATGTTTGCATGCGTTGTGCAAATTCGTCTTCCGAGCCAGCATTCGCCCAAACAGACAATAAACTCCATGGCAACGCAGCACCTGAGTCGGTTTCAACCAATTTATATTCGTTACCACTAACCGCAGTTTTTCGAATAAAACGACCAGTATCACTTCGACCTGTAAAAATGCCCGGATTACCAACAGCGACGACTTGGCCTTGTAACTGGTCAACATCAGCGCAAGTAATCATGTTAAGAAACTCAATGCGCTCTAATAATGCGGAACGCAAAGCGGTTTCTTTTGGGTCTGACAAATTAAAATAACGAGAAGTCTTATCAATCCCATAAGATTTTCTAAGGCCTTCTTCATAACTATCAAGACACTTAACTGCCTTTTGATTTAACATGGAAATCCCTCTCCTAAATTAATGACGATTAAAGATATTCGAAGCCTTTTTTGCGTTCTTTATCTTCGCCTTTAGGGTTATTTTTTGGCAACTTAGTGACTTTTTCGTCTAACTTTCCAAAGTTTTTAACGATTTGTGGTAGGTTCTCACGCAAACGTGCGAATTCTTCCGTGTCTACCACTTCTTTTACCGTGTCGACGTCGTCTTGAACGTCTTCCACTTCCTGCTGAGTAGATGCAAGTTGTTCTTTTAACAGTTTAATTTCTTCTTCGGCAGCGGCTAATGCTTCCGCTAGTTTCTGTAACTTATCACCGTCAGCCGTTTCCTCTGGCGGTGTCGCTTCTGGCTCAGCAATGTTAAACAACTTACGCCAGCTTGTTTTCTTAGACTTTGTTGACATGTCCTTGTCCTTTCGTTTTTTTCGGCTGAAATGTAGCCTTGTAGTTCCAACACTGGCAGGCTCATTAGTAACAGCCAGCCCTTCAAGATACGATTTACCTGTCCCTCTAAAATTACCGTCAGGCGTTAATTCTATGGAGGTAAACAGGTATTTATCCTCGGCATTTGCGATTAATAAGCTGACAAATGGCCTGATAATGGCGAGAAGCTGTAATTCACCATGCTCATTTTCTTCAAGCATGACCTCAAGCACTTCGCCCATTGGTTCTGCATCGTGATTATGTTCCGGCCAAATTAGTGCCGCATATAATTTATAATCGTAGAGCTCTGCCGCATCTAACAGGTCTTGCCTTTCAATGACTCTGCCGTCTACGGTGTCACCCTCTGTCGCGATACATAACCATGTTGTTCTTAATTGCGACATTTACATGTTGCTCCCATCCTTGGGTTTATTGCTTCCATTTCGTTAGGTGCTCAGTATTGCCCACATTTTTTTCACTGGCGACAAGTTCGATTCGGTTATAAATGCTTTGCCGAAAGCCGCTTAATGCCAGCGTTTAAAGGTCGGGGCACAATGCATCTACTATGGCTAAATACACGGATGCAAAAATACAGGTCGCAAAATCGTTATATTTGCGACGCTATACTCCAGCGGAAATCGCGGAGGAATTGAGCCTGCCTAATCGTCGGATTGTTTACTATTGGGCAGAAAAATGGAATTGGGCTGATATGCTCAGTCATGAGAGTGTGATTGAAGCAATTAACCGTCGCATTGTTTTATTGAGCGAGCGAACTAAAAAAACGGAGCTTGAATTAGATGAGTTAGACCGCTTAATTGCTAGCCACGTTAAATTAATGGCGCAAGCGAATAAGCACGCTGAAAAAATGGCAGCATTAAAATCTCAATCGTCAGATATGGAAGGGCGTGGCAATTACGTCTTAGATGATGATGGGGAACCGAAGAAAAAGAAAAAATACCGCAAAAATGATATTTCTAGCCTGACGCCAGAAGATTTCCAACGCTTTGCTGATGAAATGCTGTTTGGTTATCAAAAGCATTTGCGCATTAATATCACGCAGGCAGTACGCAATATATTAAAAAGCCGTCAAATTGGGGCGACGTGGTACTTCTCCTTTGAAGCCTTTGAAAATGCCTGTTTGACGGGTGACCCGCAGATATTTTTATCCGCATCAAAACCCCAAGCTGAAGTATTCCGGTCATATATTGTGAATATTGCAGAGCAATTTTTCGGGGTAACATTAACAGGTAACCCAATCCGTTTAAGTAATGGGGCTGAATTACGCTTCTTATCCACCAATAAAAACACAGCACAGTCTTACAGTGGCCATCTTTATTGCGACGAATATTTTTGGGTACCTGATTTTAAACGCTTAAATGATGTTGCATCAGCAATGGCAACGCATGACCGCTGGCGTATCACCTATTTTTCCACGCCTAGCTCTAAAACGCATCCGGCCTATCCGTTCTGGATGGGGGATGAATGGCGCGGCAATGACCCTAAACGTAAAAACGTTGAGTTTCCCAGTGAAAAAGAAATGCGCGACGGGGGGCGTGAGTGCCCCGATGGGCAATGGCGCTATATCATCACCCTTGAAGATGCGATAAAAGGCGGTTTTAACTTAGCGTCCATCGATAAATTACGACAACGATATAACCCTGACACATTCAACATGTTGTATATGTGCGTATTTATTGATAGTGGTAAGTCTGTCTTTAAATATGACACCTTAATGAAATGCGGTGTTGATGTAAATTTATGGGAAGACCATAAACCCGACGACCCGCGCCCATTTGGCAATCGCGAAGTGTGGGGCGGGTATGACCCTGCACGCTCTGGCGACACATCAACATTTGTTATCGTTGCACCACCCATGATGGCACCCGAAGTATTTCGGGTATTGGCAACATTTTACTGGCAGGGCTTTAGCTGGCGACATCAGGCAAAATTGATTGAAGACTTAACCAAAAAATATCGTTTCACACACATTGGCATCGATACCACAGGGATAGGTCAATCCGTATATGAAATGGTGCAAGATTTTGCGCCACGTATCACACAGCCCATTCTTTATAGCCTGCAAATGAAAACTCAACTTGTGATGAAGATGATAGATATTGTTGATGAAGAACGCATTGAATGGGATATGGATCAGAAAGAAATTCCCGCATCATTTTTATGCATACGTCACACAACTACGGGTAAAGGTGGCGCAATGACATTCGTCGCAGATAGAACACAAGAAACAGGCCACGCGGATGTTTTCTGGGCAACGTCTCACGCAGTAATTAAAGAGCCGCTTAACACGGATAAAAAGCGCAAATCTAAATATATATTACCAAAGGCTGCATAATGAAAAAGAAACGGAATTCACGCAAACAAATGGCGCAAACCACTAAAGCCCCCTCGAAAGGGTTTAGTATCACACTGGGCAAGCCAACGCCTATTCTAACGACACATACTGATTATAAAAATATCTGGTATGACAATGATTTTGACCACTGGACACCGCCAATAGACCGTGAAGCACTGGCGCAATTGGTAAATTTAAATGGCCAACATGGGGGCGTTCTCTATGCCCGCCATAATATGGTCACCAGCGATTATATTGGAGGTGGCCTAACTCATGAGCAATTAAAAGCGGCTGTCTTTAATTACTTTTTATTTGGTGATGTGGCCATTTTAAAAGTGCGTAACGGTTGGGGGGAAATCATCGGATTGGAGGTTTTACCCTCACTTTACTTGCGTAGGCGTAAAGACGGTGATTTTGTGATTTTACAAGAAGGTGAGCCGCTAGTTTATACCCCTGATGAAATCATTTATATCAAGATGTATGACCCACAACAGCAAGTCTACGGTTTACCGGACTATATTGGCGGTATCCACGCAGCTTTACTAAACAGTGAAGCAACTATATTTCGTCGTCGTTATTACCATAACGGGGCACACACGGGCGGGATGATTTACTGTAATGACCCGAATATGACCGATGAAGTGGAAGAACAAATTATCCAAAAACTCAGCCAAAGCAAAGGGATTGGTAATTTTGAAACTATGTTTGTGAGTGTGCCAAACGGTGACCCTGACGGCATCAAATTTATACCCGTTGGGGATATCTCTGCAAACGATGAGTTTAGCAATGTGAAAAGTATTAGTGCGCAAGATATCTTGAATGCTCATCGCTTCCCCGCTGGCCTTGCTGGCATCATTCCCGGCTTAGGCTCTGGCGGCTTAGGTGACCCATTGAAAGCAAGAGAAGCCTATCGACAAGATGAAGTTATCCCCGTACAAAATTTATTTATGAATGCGGTCAATAGTGAAATCGGTAGAAATGAGTCTTTGAAATTAAATTTTCATCAAAATATCGTTAAGGAAAATGAATAATGTCTAAAAATAGGGTAAAATTAAGACGTTATCAACAATCGGAGGTCTGGAACGTGCGAGTATTAAAAATATTCTGCCCCATTTGCGGCCAACGCGCGACAATTCGCAAATCGAATCGTAAACATCGTGAAATTTCAGACCTTTATTGCGCCTGTAATGATGTTGAATGCGGTCACACCTATGTTTTAAATCTAACGTTTAGTCACACCATCAGCCCTAGCGCCCACTCAGATGATTTGATTCAATCCATGATTGAAAAATTTAACCCTGAACAGCGCCAACTGGCGCTAGGGTTGTTAACCTCAAAGGGTGTGTGACTGCTGGCCTACATCAGGGCTGCTATTTAGCAGCCTAATTTTTTTATTACTCTTTTTTGTTATTTCTTCTCTTGCGCTATCTGCAAGCTCAGTAATCAGTGTGAGTACAACTTGACGCTCATAATGGTTGCAACCCTCTAAACACCCCAGCTTGGCAATAACACTAATGCGTTCAAATGCTACTGATTCCTGTAATAAATCGCTCATATTCAAATTCCCATTTGTATACTGGATATTTATACAGTATACATAAATTAAACCACAGGGGAACACTGTATAAGCCAAAAAAATAAAAAAATCTTTTTTATTACAGAGTTACGTTAAATGCTTCCCTAACTTTTAATTTCGTGACATGTCACACCAATTTTACTTAACGATAATTCATGCCAACCTTTGGTGTTCCAACAGTCTGCTGCTCCCGACAAACAACACTCAGCAACAGGCAAACTCTCTCCACACTTACCGCAACACTCATTAGAAAGCTGTTTGTATTTTTCCGTCAGTTCTTGGTTGTCTTTGATAATGAGTAATTGAATGTATTCATTCATATCGTAAGGCTCTCGCCCTGGTCGCCGTAATGCACAATTTTGGCGTAACATTTCTAGTTCTTGGCTATCAACAATCAACTCAAATTTCATTTCACCACTGTCTTTTTGTCGTTTACGCTGTTCCGCTTTGCGCTCTGCTGCTGTTTTTGCCATTTTCTTTTATCCTTTGCTGAATTCGAGATATAGCCGATTCACACTTAGCCAGTGATTTTTTGACTTTATCTGACTTAAATACGATTTTTTGAATATGGCCATTCGCGTGAAACTTCACGCTTTGACCGTTTTCTGTATAAATTGCCCCTCTTGCTATTGAATGGATCATGAAAGGGTCTTTTTCGGGGTCTAAAGTGATGCCAATTTCTTTGGCTTTTCTGACAATATCGGGAATAACCGTTTCTTTGTCTTTAATCGTCCTCCGTGCCTGCGTACAGTTATTGACAGAACTCCAAGGGGCGCTAATCGCGCCATCAAAACCAGCCTCCGCTGTCGCTTCGGCTAACTTCGGCACAATCTGCCAGTTCTTAATACGAGTGATAATTGGGGAGTCGTTACCCACTAAAGTACAGTAAACCCCTTTGATGCAATCGACGGGCTCACCATATGCGTTGGTCTTTTCTTCACGCTCATACCATAGACGGGCGATAAGGTCGGCACGACGCACGAACGCACCACCTTGTAATTTAGTGTATTCGCTCCAGTTGCTGGTATCGGCTGCTTTGTGGACTTCGGCAAATTCAACATCTAAACCTGTTGATGCTTCGGTATCATCACCCATACGGCGCAATTCACGCCACACCGACACAGGCGCACCGCCTATTTGTTGAAACTGGCGAATTTTCCAATGTGAAGCCCAAGCGGAAACCGCCCGCGCCATGTCCTTGCACTTCTGGCCTGATTCCTTATCGACTTCATCGTCCATCGCGTAACCGTCGATATTTTTTGAAATGTATTTAGCGATATAGCCAGTTGCACTGCCTTTTCTTTCGTCTATAGGCTCAACGTGAAAACGGGCTCTTAATGCTTTAGGTGTAGTAAGTTCGTCTTTATCTTCTAAACGTGCATAGTGACTAAAAATAGAACGCAATTGTTTTTTATGTTCAGGCATAACAAACAGCAACATATGCCAGTGCGGTGTACCATCATGGTGTGGCTCAGTAACACGAAAACCAAAAACACGGATACCCGCACGGCTATAAGCCGCACGTATTTTCGCCCACGTTTTACATAGATATTTTTGGGTTGCTCTTGGATCACATCCGTTCCAATTATCAACAAAACCACCTGCTTGATAGGCTGAATGGTATTTTGATGGAGCTGTCATTGTGTAAAATTCACCATCACAGCCCATTTCATTTGCGAGGTCTTCAAACCCGCGCATGCGTGCCATTAACTCACAACGACGAACAGCAGGGTTTGCCACGCTACCTAAAACCATTTTTGTAAGTTCGGTTCGGTTGCCGTCTTCGTCTTCTAATTCAAAGTCTTTAAGAAATTGCCAGTTTGAACGCTTTTGCTCTACCCAGCGATGCAAGGTTGTTTTTGAAACATAAGGGGATGCGGATTTTTGAACTTGACCAATCGCGATAGCAAGGTGCTCACGTTTAAGGTCACATAAACGCTTTAAGCGACGATACCACCAAGAAGCATCAAACATGCGAAGTAATGCCGCGCAAAGTTTATCTTCACTTGGTTTAATTCTGCCTTTAATAAATTGCTGCCAATATGGCGGCTGTGTGCCCGACTGCAATGTTAATTTAGCAAGGAAAGCGTAAGTTTTATCAAGACGCTGACGGGCTTCACATTCATCTTTTGGGTCGCTGTTGGCGTATTGCTTTGTTGCAGCTTCATAGTTATCACTCATAAAACTGGCAATATCATTTGCTAAAGTTTTGATAACTGTTCTATCTAGCTGAGCAATATTTTCTAGTTGCTCAATAAAGGGGAATGGCCTATCACCTGAAACACGATGTTTAAACTCATACTGTTTCATGACACGTTCGAATCGTGGCAATACATTTTTAGCGGTTTTGCGCAAAAATTCATTGGCACGACGACGACCCTTTTGATTAAAAAGGCGTGCGTATTTAGTGGCAAAATAAATTGATAGGAAATCGGGAACATGCGAAATAATTTTATGACGCCACTCAGCATCATCTTTATTAGCATCCCACATAATGCGTTCAGCCAGAGTCGCTGATTTCGGCAACTCTGGCTTGTTTTCTTCTTGTTGGCGACGTATTGAAATGTATACGTCGCTATTGTGCTCTAGAGAGTTATTCATTTGATTTTATTTCTAAAAATGATGCTATAAACTCAGAAGCTACTGGAGCTACAATCGCATTGCCCGATGCTTTCAGCATATGTAGTAATCCGGCAAACCCATCAACCACAGGCTGAACACCGGATTTAATTGGTGAGAAACCATTATCGACTCTCTCAACCCAATCAACTCCATCCCAGAACCCGTTACACGCTTGCCTGTCAACCCCCTTACCGCTGCATAATCCAGCCTTAAAAATGTCCGCACTCTCCCATCTTTGCGTATCAACTTCCCTCGACAGCCATTCATATCGCTGGCTGTTGGCGTCGGCCACCCAAAACAATCGCTGTCTGATGTGCGGCGCACCGAAGCCCGCAGCGCATAAATCGATTGCTGCCGAGGCGTACCCCTTACTTTCCAAGTTAGCTTGTACAGAGTCGAACCAAGCAAGTCCGTCTTTGCTTGCAACTTGTTCACCAAACACAACGCTAGGTTTTTGCTTGCTAATGAGCCGAAAGAATTCAGGCCATAAGTGCCGCTTATCGGATAACCCGGCTCTACCACCCGCATCGCTGAAAGGTTGGCAAGGACAGCTTCCTGTCCAAACTGGTTTATCATCAGGCCATCCAGCTTTTTTAAGCGCATATGACCAAACTCCGATTCCTGCGAAAAAATGGCATTGCGTGTATTGTTGGATATCATCTGGTTTCACTTCCTCAATTGAACGGGTATCAACATCACCGGCAGCAATATGACCGGCAGCAATTAAATTTCTTAACCACTGCGCGGCGAATGGGTCTATTTCGTTGTAATATGCAGCCACAATTAATGGCCTGTAGATTTATTTTCAATGTGATTAGCTTCACTCTCCAATAACTGTGCTATCTGTCCATAGTCGAGCTTGTCGCGAATAACTTGCAATGAAAGGCGACGTAAACGAGAAGCAAAAATAATTGAGCGTGCATTTTTTTCATCTTCACGGTTAGCTTGAATAACAGCAATCATTGTGACATCTTCACCGTTACCCATATCAACTACAGGTGTGAATGTTGGTTCTGGTATATTCATTTATTTAATTCCTAAATTTAGAGTGTAAAAATCCCTGACGCGCTAACGTCATTTATTTAATTCGTTTTGTTTAATTTAAAGGTAGCGTTAAATTCTTTGGTAAAAAAGCAGTTGATACCTTGAGGTAATTAATTGCTTTAACGATGTTGAATATCTCTTTTGATGTTAAATCTTCATATTCACAACCATGTCTAGACTTATCTATGTCAGCCATAAAGAATATAATAGCTAAAAGTTTTTTATTATTTGCATTGTCTTCATTAAAACGGTCACGCATTTCTTTTATAAATGACTTTAATTCTTTATTCTCTAATCCCGATGTTTTAGATTTAACTTCACAAACTTTATTGATACCGTGTACACGCTGGCCTATAGACATTGGCATGTAACGTTGTTCAAGTATTGCTGGGTTCTGTTGCATAGTAATCACCTATATTCTAGAAATGATATAAACAGTTGCAAACAAAATAACAGGAACAATATATTTTAATGAACCATCTTTTTTGTTTACGCTGATTTCTTCTAAACGTTTAAATGAGTCACCAGTGACTTTATATTTGTACTGCTGTTTATGTGCTTGAGTCATTTTTTATTCCTCAGAATGGAATTTCATTATGTAGTTTCATTCTCACCCAATCGATATCTCTTAAAATATCTCTTAAAACATCCTCAACCATTTCTATACCCAAATTACCATCATGAATAGCATGAGTAATATCGTGAACAATTTCACCTTTTAGCTGATGCTTATTATTGAGGCTTAAATAAAGCTCATTATTGTAAACACTCCCCTCACTATCTTTGTTTATTTCATTACTTACAGCTGATGCTAATTTTTCTAACGGATGCTTTTCTTTACACATAATTACCTCACACCATTGCTTGGCTGAATCCCACAACGGTATCAATCGCTGATACAAACGCAGGGGATGAATGTAAACGGGCTGAAATTGTCACACCGACTAATGCTAAACAACGTATCGCATTATTTACGCTCTGTTTAATTTCAGCGCCACGGGCATTATTAATATGACCACCTAAAACCGCTTGGCTTGCTAACTTTCCGACCTCTGCCGTTGCATTTAAAATATATGAAGGAAAATTTCCCTCAGTCGCATTATTCAAAGGTACAGACGGCTGACATTGAAGCTGCTCCAGCAAACCATCAATTAAAGTTGCGTCTTCTGTTACATCTGTAACTTTAACTAAATCGCCCCATGTAAATTGGTGCGGCTGTTCTGGGTTTAACTTGTTACGCAACATTTGCGCATTCATGCCGATTGCTTCCGCTATCTGAACAAGGTCACCTTTGTGAGTAATCGCAAAAGCACGACATGCATTATCAAAGTGTGATTGTTTGGAAGCTTGATAATCAAACATAGCCTTTACTCTTTTTGTAATTCACTATTTACACATCAACATTCACGAAACGTGAACTTTTTTATTCAAACCATTCTTTATGGTAAGCGACCAAATCAACGTATACACGTTCATTAGCTTTCTTCTTTGGTTTGATTTTTAATTTACCTTGAGATTTCCAATAACGGGCAGTGCTAAGCGATATTCCATACTTTTCACAAAATTCTGATATTGGAATCCAGCGCTTTTTCATGGTTGTTTCAGTTGAACATTGTTCGTTCATAAGGCAAAATCTCCAGTTGGTTAACAACAGCTAACAATAATTGCTAACTACCTAACAATGGCTAACAATAGCTTGTAGTGAATAATAGATTCACTTAAAGCTAAAATCAAGAGGTATTTACCTTGAATCTAGAAATAGACTTCACTAAAAGTGGTGGCGAGGTGCTAGATCGTTGTATTGAGGCTTATGGATTTGGCTCCAAAGTAGCTTTAGCAGAACATTTAGGTATCGCTAGTAGTAGCTTATCGATGCGTTACAAAAGAGATTTATTCCCCGCCGATATAGTTGTACGTTGCGTTTTGGAAACAGGCGCTAATCTTGAGTGGTTAACATTTGGTACTGGAACACCATTCACACATGAAAAAGTTGATGTTCTAAAAATTACTAACTTTAAGTTAATCAATGGTGAACTTATTCAGTCAAGCAACGTTATGTTTGATAAAGCTATGTTCAAAAACACCGCCCCGCTTCCTGCTGAACCTAAATCCATTCAGGAAGATAATAATTACTACATCATTGATAAACATTTCAGTGATATTTTTGACGGTAAATGGCTAGTTGATATTGAGGGTAAAATAAGTATTAGAGAACTTACTCGCATACCTATAAAAAAAGTTCGCGTGTCTGGCGTTGGTATACCGTTTGATTGTGATTTAGATGACTTATCTATATTAGGTCGAGTTGTTACTATTATTGAAAATCAATAAATAATATGA
Source organism: Providencia sp. PROV205 (assembly GCF_028479505.1). Lineage (NCBI taxonomy): Bacteria > Pseudomonadati > Pseudomonadota > Gammaproteobacteria > Enterobacterales > Morganellaceae > Providencia > Providencia sp. PROV205. The sequence goes on from NZ_JAMPNU010000013.1 coordinate 164,911, forward strand.
CTGTTAGAAAAATTGACTCTGGCGAATGGCTATGTGATATAAGGCCTAACGGTGTTAACGGTAAACGCATACGAAAAAAATTTGCCACAAAGGGTGAAGCTCTTTATTACGAGAAATATATCTTAGGTGAAATGGAGGATAAGCCGTGGCTTGGTGAAAAACAGGATAACAGGCGGCTTTCTGATTTAATCAATCAATGGCATGACTTATACGGTAGAACCTTAACCGATGTAGACCGCATGATGTCAAAGCTAAAAGCTATTTGTGCAGGGCTAGGCGATCCAATCGCATCACAACTAACCGCATCTGATTTTAGTTTATATCGTGAGGGTCGCTTAAAAGGTGAAATACCTGATGTTAATGGGCGCTGCATGGAAATAAAGCCTGTCACGGTTAATCATGAACAACGCAATTTATCAGCAGTCTTTGGTACTTTAAAAAAATTAGGTCATTGGTCTTTACCTAACCCTCTTGCTGGCCTACCTACTTTTAAGGTAGATGAAAGCATGGTGACATTTCTATATAAAGATGAAATCAAAATTCTACTTGATGCGCTTTCAGAATCTAAAAGTGATAGCGTTTTAATGATAGCAAAAATCTGTCTTTCCACTGGCGCAAGATGGAGCGAAGCGGAAAATTTAGAAAGTAGCCAAGTAACCCCCTATCGTATTACTTATAAAAACACAAAAAGTAAAAAAGTAAGAACTGTTCCTATTTCAAAAGAACTATATAACGAGATACCCAAAAAACGAGGCAAGCTGTTTACCCCTTGTCGTAAAACATTTGAAAGAACGGTAAATAAAGTAGGAATTGAATTACCCGAAGGGCAATGCACCCACGTTTTGCGACATACATTTGCAAGCCACTTTATGATGAACGGGGGAAATATTTTAGTGCTAAGAGACATTCTAGGCCATTCAGATATAAAAATGACAATGATATACGCTCACTTTGCACCTAGTCATTTGGAAGATGCCGTCACCAAAAATCCATTATGTTCACTGGATGAATAAACATTGCTTTTTACACAGCTAACAATTTATTATGTCCACATAGTGTCCATCTAACTCAATAACTATTGTTATTCGTTGATATCTATTGATAGCCGTTATCAGCCATTGTTAGCTAATTTATTGATTAATATAGTAACCTATTGATTTCACTATACCCCATTAGAGAATGTAGAAATTTCGGACGCGGGTTCAACTCCCGCCAGCTCCACCAAATTATCTTCTAAGGACGTCCAAAGAAGACTGAAAAGCCCGCTAACTCAATGAGTTGCGGGCTTTTTTATGTCCTACACTGTCCTATTTTATCCCACCCAAGCTAATTCCTTTAGGCCCATTGATAGGCCCAACGAAAAGAACTAACATCTTTGTTGGGCCTAAACGCATGGAGATTTTTCATGGCAAGAAAAACAAAGCCATTAACCGATACCGAAATCAAAGCAGCTAAACCACAGGACAAGGACTATCAGCTGTATGATGGTGATGGACTCACACTGCTAATCAAATCTAGCGGAAGCAAGTTATGGCAATTCCGTTACTACCGCCCTTATACAAAACAAAGGACCAAACAAAGTTTTGGGGCCTACCCTGCTGTCACACTTTCAGATGCTAGAAAACTTAGAGCAGAATCTCGCTCATTACTGGCGAAAGATATTGACCCTCAAGAATATCAGAAAGATCAAATAAGAAACTCTCAAGAAGCTAAAACCAACACCTTTCAACTTGTCGCTGAACGTTGGTGGGAAGTGAAGAAATCCACCGTCACAGAAGACTATGGTAATGATATCTGGCGTTCTCTTGAGCGAGATGTCTTCCCCGCTATTGGTGATATTAGTGTTACCGATATCAAAGCGCATATATTGGTTCAAGCAATACAGCCCGTACAAGCCCGAGGCGCGCTAGAAACTGTTCGCCGCCTTTGTCAGCGAATCAACGAAGTCATGATCTATGCTCAAAATACTGGCTTAATTGATGCCGTACCAAGTATCAACATTGGTAAAGCTTTTGAAAAACCCAAGAAAAAGAATATGCCAAGTATTCCACCTGATCAGCTACCAAAGCTCATGCAAACAATGCGAACAGCTAGTATTAGCCTATCAACTCGATGCTTGTTTATGTGGCAGCTGCTTACCATATCTCGCCCTGCCGAAGCCGCTGAGGCCCGTTGGGACGAAATCAACTTTGAAACCAAGGAATGGAAGATACCCGCTGCTAGAATGAAAATGAATCGCGAACATACCGTTCCGTTATCTGACGCTGCTTTGGCTATTTTAGAGCTAATGAAACCATTAAGTGGTAATCGTGAATTTATCTTCCCTAGCCGTATCAAGCCTACTCAGCCAATGAATAGCCAAACCGTCAATGCTGCATTAAAACGCGCTGGATTCGGAGGTGTACTTGTTTCACACGGTCTTCGCTCAATTGCCAGCACCGCTCTCAATGAGCAAGGCTTCCCACCTGATGTCATAGAAACCGCCCTCGCCCACGTTGACAAAAACGAAGTTAGACGTGCTTATAACCGCAGTGACTACTTAGAACAAAGACGCCCTATGATGCAATGGTGGGCTGATTTTATTGAGAAAGCAGATAGGGGAAGTATTATTGAAGGAGGAATCAGAGGGATATCGCTAGTTGGGTAACTTGTGCGCCAGTTCGAATTTGAACTGGCACTATGACTACGTAGATCTATACATCATCCAGACGTCAGCTATGTGCCAGGAGCGGAACTCGCTTACATCATGCTATGTTAGTTTGCTGGGAGCAGGTCAAGATGTTCACTGCGCCTATGCTTCAGCAACACCTTCCCGAACTTTTCAAGGAATAGATAAATGGCTCGTAAATATGTTTATGGTGATAAACCAATCCGTACAACAACCGCTGAGATAGTTGAAAATGAGTTTGCTGGAAAGGCTACGGCTGCTCAGGTTGATGCAATTTTAAAGAAAAGATTTCCACATTACAAAGACAATACTTATTTGAATCTGATAGTTAACTCAGTTAACTGCAATCGTGGTCACTGGAGTTTTAACAGGACAGCCAGACGAACAGATGATGCCACCCATCGCCACCATGAATATGACCGACTTTTCAAGCGAGGAAACGTTTTCGAGGTCTATGATTCCGCACTTCATGGTGTGTTTGAAATCTATGAAGCTTCAGACGGCAAATGGCTAACACGTCCGGTTAAAAGTGAGTTTGAAAAGGCCATAGAAACTGCGTCTCAACTTACCTCAGAACAACGTAGAGATAAGTTAGCTACAGCCAACACCACGCCAGAAAGGGTCATTATAAAGAGCTATACCTTCAAGCGTAATCCCCTCGTTGTAGCAGAGGTATTAGCCTTAGCTGGAGGTAAGTGTCAAAACTGCCTACGTGACGCACCATTCAAGCGGGAAGATGGTAGACCGTATCTTGAAGTGCATCATGTGGAGTGGCTTGCTAACGGTGGAGAGGACTCTGTTGAAAATGCTATTGCACTCTGTCCGAACTGTCACCGTGAAGTACACTACGGCGCGCTTGTGTTGAAGCCGGTTAATATTAAGTAGTCTTCTTATAGCCCTCAACGTCTGCTCCTCGCTCAAAGCAGTCCGGCGACCCAAACGCTAGGTGCCAAGAGCAGATATTTTTAACATCACGGTACGTTAATCTGCCTGAGAAAAGTCAGCTCTTTCAAGACAGAAATCACGATGCCAGGCAATATGCTCTTTCAGCGGCCAATCGTCCGGGGATCGGGGTAAGCTAATTGCTTTACCGTGCAACGTGTGATATTCCGTATACATCATTGCAGGGGCAAGACATACCCGGTATTCATTATCGAGCCACAATAAGCCTTTATCAAACAAGGTATGGATATCGGTTTTCAGCAATAACCCAAAACACGCCCGGGAATGCCAAGCTCCAGCATAAGGACGGAGATGTGCGGCTTCAAGCAACTCAGAAATAGTGCACCCAGTGATAGCACATTGCCCCTCATATGCACGAAAAAGGCGACGCCTGAAGGCTGGCTGCCCCTCTCGTACAAACGTTTCGCGCATCATCCTCATACGCGCATCGCGGTATGTTTCGTCAGTAGGCATGTTGTTTGCAAGTTCGTTTTCATCTCTGAGTTGCAGCATAATCAAATCGGCCAATCTAGGCGCTGCAATACAAATAGGAGTTTTGCCATCCTCAGCGATGTCCCAGATACCATGCTTTTCAGGTGCGTATATGACATATCGCGTATTCTTTCCTACTCCAGAACGATAAAACTTGTCCATGGGATGGTTACTGTTACTCCGCATGTCTTTTCGTGTTCCACGATGAAACCATCGCTGACTATGATTCACAGTCAACGCCTGAAACTGATATTCTATTTCAGATTTCTTAAGTGGTGCATTGCTTGTAATTATCCATTTAACTACTTCGGCAACAGAAACTTCACCAAGCAGTTCCACTGTGTATACCACCCGAAGACGTTGCGGTTCCAAATATTCATCCGGAATATTATGACCACTCAATAATATATCGCTTTTAAAACTGTGGTGACGCATCCAGTCCCCCCACTGGCGTGAATGTGTGCTAATGCCTTTTCTAGCCGGCTCTCGACGGTGAATTTCTGCCATAAATTCCAGTCGTGTTGGTGCTCTGCCAAGTTGCTCATACAATTCATGACAACAATCCCACACAGCTCTTACTAACACCCCTTTCGGATAACCTTCTTTGCTTAACCCCATCCTCATTTCCTTATATTTTGTATATAGCTATGAGAACTCACGCATACTTATGAGTATTTCATATTATTCAATATGGTTGTCCTGAAGCCTACCAGCAATACATAACGAAGAACATCGTTACAGTGGGATGAACTGTATCATCAGGCACAGAAAGCACATCCGGAGCGCTGGTCAGGGAAGACAAAAACTGGCAATCGGAAGACCCGTCCATGTTGAATCCGGAACGGGGAAAACAGGCGGCTTAAATTAACCGGGGGTGACAACTACCTTGATACTCAACGACACTTACTGGTTCATAGAATAGACAGAATTTATTTACCTCATTGAATTTTTGAGTAATTAACTTAAGATGATTTTTGCGAACGCTTATCCTGAGAGAGTGTTGAGTTATCTTAGAGTGGTAGGTTAAGGTTCTCCTTGCTACGCGGGGGCCATAGTGAACGCATTGAATTGATTCATTTCAACAAAGGATACACTGTTCGACTTCCCTAACAGAATCAACATATTGAGTTAAATGGAGTAATGGCAATGGATAAATCAAAAAGCTTACCGAAATTACATGTAAGATATAAGAGATTTCAGAAGGATCTAAAAGACGTATGGGAATCTTTTTTAATTATAGAGTTTTATACTCCTCGTATTAAGGATTTAATAAAAAACGATCGGTTGCCGACCTTAACAATTGATACTTTTATAAATGAAAACACTAAAACTATTGATAAAGATAATACCTATGGTGCATTAAGTTCATTGGAACGGCGTGGTAATTTTAGACGGACATTACTTGAGGCTGTTCTAATATTTGAAGACTACATGTCCGACTTGATCGAATTAGTGTATTTAGACTTGCCAAACAAATTAACATCAGTTCAAGATGACAGCAACAATACTGGTTATCAAAAACTTTTAAAGTTAATTCTTAGCTGTTCCAACAAAGATGAAATGGTAGAAAGATTAGTTGAAGAGAAAATTCGAGGGGTATTCTATGGAAATCCTTTGGATGTATTTGAAAAAGATAAAGCAAAATTAGAATTTGGTTCATTCTTTAAGGAAAATTGCACGGCAGAACTTAACAATCTAAAGAAGATAATTGCAGCAAGAAATATTATTGCGCATAACAACGGTAAGATTGACAGGAAGTATCTGCGCGAAACCGACACCAGCGCGAATTTAGGTAGCATAATTAAATTAGATCGTGAATTTATTAAAAATTCTTTACATATGCTTTATTTCTTTGCAACTCAATCTGCTAAACTTGTAGTGGAAAATATCTATAGAGACACTCCAAATGGTGTTCTAGGTAAAGCAGTCAATTCTTTGAATAAATGAATTGAAATTAGATATTTCAAAATTTGATTAATATTTTGCAGTTCCATGTATTTCCTTCATTAGTTGTAGGAGCTCTATTCAAAATCTAGTTCCTAGTTCAAAACCAATATCGCGTTAATTTGTAGAACATATGTTGAGCGAGGAGACTTCCTAAGGTGGGATTTCTCCCCTTCGTTCACAACAGAGCTAACAACTATCCAAACTAGTCGGTGTGTACCAGAAGCATACATTGTTGCCTCTAATTATATTATTCAATATGAGTCGGATAACGGTATGATTACATGTCAGTTTTTATTTGCTCGGTGGTTAATATACGCGTTTGTAGTTGCGTCACCTCATCAGATGAAAATCTATTTTTAACCCTTTTAAGATGATTAATAACATCAAATATATCATTGTCATCCTTGACAATGATATATTTGATATCTCTTGGCTCAAAGCTCAAACGTAGGTGACTGATTTTTCGATTATATTCATTTTTTTGTTGCTTTGTTCTTATTCTGCTTATGGGCACTAATGGTAATACATTTTCCTCATTGATACTTGGAACGAATCTCCATTCCTTTTCATCGGCATATCTATAGTTTTCAATCTCAATTGAAGATCTTTTTAGGTTCCCTTCATAGTTTTTAAGATATCTATATATATCCATGAATTTCATGTAATTTTTATTAAACTCTTTATGCTCTTTATCATCTATGATTAAATTCATGTGTCGATATAAAGCGTTTAATGCTGAAGTAAGGCCATCGGGGAACTCACTATTTTTATTTACATACCAAACTGGATTCAATCCCTTAGAATTTGCCCATGATTTATTTAAACCAATGCCATAATCACCATATTTAGCAATATGATCTTTTAGATCGGACAGCTTTATATCACAAAATGAAACCATTGGAATACCAAACTCCCTTGTTTCATTTCTACCTTGTATCTTTTCTCTCGCATATGATATTTTAAATGTATGTTCAAGTATTTTTAATAATCCATCCCTATCTGTAAAATGAAATAATATTTCAGGGTGTAAGCTCATTATTATTCCTTATATTCATTCAATTTTTTGTATCAAAACAATACTAGTAATTTGTAAATGGTCAATAGATATATGAGATACATGCCAAAAATTTGCAGCTCCAACTAGACAACTATCCATTGGTCAAGATGTCCAGCTGTTAACATTGTTCTCACCAAAAGAGGGAATGATTATGGATCTCCGCTTTTCGCTCAGAGCTGACTGTCAGTTTTAAGTATGCACGACACTGCTCGGGTATGAGCTAATACAATTGCAGTTAATCACTTACCCAATTCTTGACTACGGCTCTAACTTAGCATTACCTCATGCCAACATTTATCCACCTGATTAATTGAGTAATATTTTTACCTCAATCTGGGCCCTCTATACCCTATAAATTAAGTAATTGAATTGAGCAATGAACCGTATATGAAATGTTTTAAGCAACTGTTCTAAATCGTGTTTATTCAAATCTCTGTTCACGTCCTTCAGCATCCTTACGTTCACGGTCTCTTTCATTCTCTATCCAGCGAATCAGTTTTTCATTCACCGACTTTGTAGCTATAGAAATGTCGGTACGCTCATGGGTAATTAGCTGGCTAATTGCATCTGCTCTAGATTGCATTATATTTGCCAAACTACCAGACCAACTAGATGGAGCTGTACGTGCTGCAAAAGCTTCTAAAACAACTTTTGGTTCAGGTGCTAGTTCTAATAATTTAGTTGCCACCTCAGACAAGATTGTTGCTGATGTAATCTCATCTTTTACCCAAAGGTTTATGCCTGTCGCTACAACCGCAAATATGCTGCTATCATTTTTAGTACAGCACCACTCAAGCAGGAAATCCACATCTATTTTTTCAAGAGCAGAACCATTCCTATCATCACTACGGATAAAATATAATCGTGACTGTTTTTGCCTATCCGTTCCCTCAAAAACACGACTAAGAAATTCTTCTGGCATCAATGAAGCTGTCTTCCCAATAACATTTTCAAATGAGTAAAGACAACCATAGCTATTGTCAATTACCTCAAAAATAGTATTTAACCACTCTAGTTTTTCCGATTCGTTACCATCAAAACGTAAAGCAGCATTAATCACATGCTCCATGTTATAATCGCTCATACCGCCAGAGTCATTATCATTCCCCTTAAGTCGCGATATTCCAGCTTTCAGGCCAAGTAATCTAAATTCAGCACCAAGAGTATCGATTGCTTCATCTGTGTCATGTAACCTCATGCTAAGGCCATCTAAAACTACATCATCACCATTTGGTTTATTTAAAAGTCTTAAAGTAAGATCAAGAATACACTCACTAGGTAAATCAGAATATTTAGCCGCCCACAAGATTGATCCGTACATGAATGGGTTAATATCTGAATCATCTAAAATTGCGATGCAGCGATTAAAATCATTTATAGCGAATTCTTTCCATGGATGTAAATCGACCAATACCTTTTTAAGCTCACTATGTTGTGCACATTGATCCAGTATCTCCTGTGCTAATTCCCTATTTATAAAATCAACTTCTTCAATAAATCCCTTAAAAACTGAGAAATCTTTATTAATTTCGGGATATTTTTTCAACTCATCAACAAGATTCTGCCAATAGATTTTCTGGTCGCAAGTTCCTTTAGCTAACCCTTTCCCAAACGCAGCTCGATAAGGCATCCACTCTGAAGAAAACAAATTAGAACCTAGCTCATAAAGCTTATGACTTGAAATAGCAAAAAGTTCACCTAGTCGTTGAGCATTAGCTTCAAGCCGTTTTTGAGCATCTGTATATTTATCGCCAGCATTATGATTGAAGTCATTATCAAGAGCCCAATAATCCCTCCCCCCACTTAAGACAAAAGTTATTATTTTTGAAATCAAGTTATTAGGTTCTAACTCTTTCTCTAAGGCCACGAGGTTATTTGGTATCTGTTTTAAATTTTGACTATCTTGGCTCTTAGAGTAATTAAAATAAATAACTGAACGAATCGCCTTCCAACCTTCACTCCAAGGGGTATAAGCATGTAACTTACGAGCTGCATCAACAAGTATTTCTCTCATCGCTTCTTGATACCACATCCCTCTAAATTGATTCGCTAGTATCTGCCGGGCACTATTTTTCAATTCTAGATCATTCGAATTTCCTAATTGTAATGCAACATTAATAAAAGCATGACGCCAGTCAATCAGTTCATTGTAGTTAGGTTCAAATCCAAAATCTCTAGGCTTAGCACCAAATTCATACAACCCAATACCTGACCATAAACCACCATCAAGAGCAGTTGAAAGCATTTTCAGCCCTAAAGATCTACGAGCAATGATATCTGAAGTAAGGCATTCATTCATAATCTCAATACGCTGCTCTATAGAAGCATGGGTGCCTGATAAATATGCCTGAAAGAATTTAGTGAGCTTTTGCCCTGCATCATCGTGGTTATTACTTTCTTTTTCATTATCTGCAATTCGAATTAACAATTTAGCACATTGCACAAAGTTTCTAGGCTCATAAGCTAATGCTTGCAGTAGTTTGATAGTCGTTGTTCGACGAGAGTCATAGCGCTTTAACTCGTTGAAATTAGAGTTAGTGAGTTCTACCTGAATTCGGTTCAATAACGTATCAGGTGCCACTGGAGCGATATATTCCAACATTCTTATTTGCGAATCATCTAGCTCTAGAATTTTCCCTAACAGTCCTTCAGGTTGTAACCAATCTTCAACAATCTCGATGGCTACAGGATGGTCATGTAACAATCCTAACCGATGAGCAAATGACATTAATAAACGTTGATTGTTCGATGCTTCAAAGGTTGCCCTAAGCTGTTCGGTGGGGATACTATCAAGTGCTGACGATGCTAATCTGTTCGCAATAGCATGAGGTAAAATAGCCCGCCAATGAGCTCTTTTTTGTACAATATGCCTATCTATTAATTTTTTGGCTGTGCGGAATAATTGTTTTTTAGAATACCCAGAAAGAGAGCCCAATACTTCTAATTCACTTCCCCCTACATCGGGATCAGAAATCGAAAATGAATATACTAAAGATAATATTTCAGCTTGCTCCCTTAAATCATCATTTTGGTGATTACGCTGATCGAATAAACGGTTAAACAATTGAGCGTCGGATAGTTGAGCCAAACTTTCCCCCTCTTCCACCCTCTCCGCTATTGCCAAAGAGACTCTTGCATTACCATCTGCAAACTCTGCAATCCTACGGGCATTATTCTGGCCTATATTAGGAAAACGACGGAGCAGTAATTTTTCAGCGACTTCGGGTCCAACTGTCTCTATGTGAATTACCTCTGTGGTCTGTGGCTTATCATCTCTAATATCGTACTCAATAGTAATGAGTTTTACATTGTCACATGCAGTAGAAACCCTTTTAGCCAAATCTGCATGGAGGTCTGATGGACAATTATCAAGGATCATAATTGAATGTCGGTTTTCAGAAATAAGCCTCTCCAACATGACTGTAGCCGACGGCTCTGGTTCAGCACCAGTATCGACATAAACAGCAATTGTTCTATCAAGAGCATCTGTTCCAACTGTATCTACAGTTTCATCAAAAAGCGCCTGTACGATACGCGTTTTTCCTACCCCAGATAACCCAGTAATACGAATTGCTTTATTAGTCGTTCGTACAAGGTCTCTCATCGGTCCGATTGCATCTTCAATACTAAGATTCTGACGTTTTCCTGATGGCAATGAGATCTTCACACCTTGTGCGAAAATTATAGTATCTTCAGCTCCTTGCGGTGGATTGCTCCATGCCCCATACGGCTGCCAGCCAGAGTATCCTCGACCCAACTTCCTTTTCACCCATAACATCACTGACGGATGTTGGCGCACCCACTGAGTTAATTTAGAACGGTCAAAGAAGCGTAAATGCAAATTACTGCCATTAGGATCTCTGCTCGCTGCATCCTGCATGGCTTCAATACGGTCTTTTAACATTGGAGGAGAGCAATCATCAGCTAAGCTGACAATAATGTAACTTCCCCCTTGTGCGGCTAATAAAGAAATCGTTGATGATAATTCACCATCAATAACCATTTCTTTTGTAATAGCAGTCTTCGGCATTGAATGTTTTTTTGATTGAAGGGTTGTATTCGGTCTTTCAATAAACCCTGTAGTTAATTGTGCTACAGGAACATTAACATGAACATCAATACCATCATCTGGAGCATTGATTGATCCAGACCAATTTACCCTAGCAGGGCTATGACCATGTGCTGCTACTTCTGCCTCTGAAAGACGAGCGATTAGTTCTTCTAACTGAACATCAGATAGCCCAAGTAATTCATCTTTTTCAATATCAAAAATTGCCATGGCTTAGACTTTTTAACGAAAATATTGGCACTTAAATTGCCGGAAGTGAAACTATTATATCGAGTTGAGCTAATAGTGCATGTATAAGGTATAGAATGAGTAGAACAATCACAGTAAAGACTAATAAATTTATGATCAGCCTAACTTTCGTAACACTATTGGTTCAGAAAAACCAGAACTAAACCAATAGCATATCAACATAACTATCAAAACTGATTTATTTAATCATACTCATTTAGATCTTTTCTTGGCATTTTTCTTTGGTCGTTTTTTGGTTATAGCTGTTTCCTCCATGGCTGCTTTGACATCATCGTAATCTCTAGACCAATCAAGAATATTTTTAGTTAAATCAGCATATTTAATCTCTATTTGTGGATATTTATTTTTTACTACTTCAATATACTCCCATAAATATTCTGCAATGCCCTTCGCTGCAACAGTTTTATTTTTCCATTTTAAAGGCCTAGGCTGCCATTCACCTAACAACTCACATGCTTTTTGTCTTATTTTAGCGTAGCCATCGCGCCTAGTTCAGATTCCCTTTTTAGCAGCCTCAGATCGCTGTCTATTCAATCGATTTAAATCTTCACTAAAATAACTATAAACGCCTAATCCAAAGATCTCACTTACCACTTCTAGACTTTGCATTAAACACTCAACAACGATAATTTTATGATCGAATGGGGAGTTTCTCTCATAAAAGTTCATCGCTAATTGAAAATTAACACTTGACCAAAATACACTGTTTAAAAGATAAACATTAACGCCTTTCTCTTTATCATTAAATTTAAGATGCAGACTCCTAACTCGTCTGCGATAACTACCTACTGGGTCTTTATTATTTGATATTTTGGCATATAACTCTGCTGCATACTTTTTAACTTCATCATCTTCCCCATTCAACATACCTAAAACTTTTAACGTTGAATCAGCGCGTAAACCCCTCCACCCTCTTTTTTTTATTTCATCATGAAATTGTGCTTGTTTACTTTCAGTAGCCTTACAAACGACACGTATTAAATCAATTAAATCATCTACTTAAAACACCCTCAATATTATTTTTGCTTCCACCATATTTTTCATCCCTAAGCCGCAATAAAATAGCTATTACAAACTTAGACATAACTTAATAAGTAGAGGAAATCACACTATGAATCAATCCAATATCATGATTCTTCGACTACCCACTGTAATCGAACGCATTGGTATCGGTCGTTCCACCATCTATGACTGGATCAACCCAACATCACCAAGGTATGACCCAACGTTTCCTAAACAAAAAAATTAGGGAAACAATCTGTTGGTTGGATCGAATCCGAAATCAACGATTGGTTACTTCAACGAGAGTCAACTTAGCTAGTCATCATTTTATCATTAACGATATTAATGTTTTATTGAGAATGTTTATTATTGTGAAGAAGTTAAAGAAGTAAAACCAAAACTGGCCTAAATTATCGAATATTGACTATTCAATAACGTTAAAATTTATTTATACAAAACTTAAGAGAGGATAATTATCATGTCTCAACGGATAACTATTACTGTAAAAAATGAAAACAATTTAAAACAGATAGATGAGTACTGCTGTAAGCATAAAACTTCACGTTCATCTTTAATATCTAGTATATTAAAGAGTGCTTGCCCATTACTTTCAGAGATAAACCAATACACTCAATTAACTAACGAGCTTGAAAGTAAATTATTTTCCCCAGATAAATCTTCAATGAATTATCAAGGGAAAGCATCTACATTTTCTTTAGCTGAACATCTTTTAGATATATGGCAAACGCACATAATAGAAAAAGGTGTCATTATTGATCAACATGCTTATCCTCATGCATTTAAAAGTCCTAAAGTTGGCTTCAAAGAAAAAACAAGCATTCAAGAAGAACTAGAGCACTATATTAGCGAGCCCAATATTAAGAAGGCTATCTTTATTTATACTGATAGGCATGTTCACTATAAGCTACATAAAGCAGGTGGATTATCAAATACAATTTTAATTAAAAATACTGAGTATAAAAATTACGTTTTTGACTTTAATGGGATCATTAACATACCGATGAATGATATTGTTTTTTTTGGCATTGAAGAAGCGATAAAGAAAAGTAAGGTACAGTTAAAACATACCTATGAGGCTTTTATACCGATTTATCACACAAACCATCAGTGCATTCTAATTGGGGTTATTGATAGGAACAATGCCAGCAGAAGAATAGACAAAAGCTCAAACACCATAATCATAAACCCACTATAACAGGTCATTAATGCGTTTTTTGATACCTAAGGGAATAAAATGAGCCATTATGCATACATCCGAGTAAGACATGATGACAGTGACGCCTTAGCAAATCTTGAGCAATACACACAGGAAATTGTCACGTTTTGCCCTGAGGTTAAGGATAATATCATCATTGAACGTCAACCATTGCTTGATGTGAAACTTCCTCCACCACAACTTATGGAGCATATTGACCATATTTTAACACCAGAAGACACTTTAATAACAAGGAGTCTCTATGATATAGGAAATAATACTCCGCAGGCTGCACAGATTTTATCTCGATGCCATGAACTTGGTATGGCTGTTGTCATCCTTAATCAGTCTATCACGAATATATTTGAGCAGAAGTTTTTCTTGCTAGACGTGCTGAATCTATTAAATGATTTAGAAGAAAGCTATGAAGTACTAAAACTAAGCAGGCGACATTACATTTCGTTATCCCAAAATAAGTCATTAGGTCGACCAGCAGGAAGTAAGTATAAGGATTATATTTACGAGCTAAGGTGCAAGGGATATAAACAACGCGAGATAGCAAATAAGCTTAACATTAGTCTTTCAACTATAAAGCGACACTGGAATAAAGATATTTTCGAATAAGGCCAACTCCAGAGTAATCAATTAATAAGAAATGCAGTTACAGTACGACTCTAAATATAGTTTTCGTGTTGGATAGGTATTATATATACCATCTATTATAACTAGCAAATAATAAAAATACAGCAGGGATGCATTACATAAAAAACCACCAAGGAGACGATATCTAATTTAATAAAAAACCATTTTAAACCTTACTAGCTAAATTATAAAAAAGGGATAAGGCAGATCCTTTGCCCTATCCCTATATTACTTTAATCATAATAAAGGGTAAGTTAATATTACCCTAGGGAATACTCATGTCTAAAAATGAATATAATGAATTTTATCTAGAATGCATTGCTGATACATTGAATTATGCTTTAAAGGAATACCCTCGTATCACGGTAATACGAGTTGACCTTCACTTTCCGCCTATTATCGATAATGGAGATATGCCGACATGTTTCCCTTATTTAGAAGGAAGTCCTATATCCCGATTTACTGATTCCTTAAAGGCTAAACTTAAGCACGATCAACACCGTAAAAAGCTTCAAGGTAAACGTACTTTCGAAAACAATATGCGTTATATGTGGGTAAAAGAAATTGCAACCGCGACACTCCCTCACTACCATGTATTTTTAGTCTTCAATAAAGACGCATACTACCACTTAGGGGACTACAATTTGTTCGAGCCTAGCTTACGGGCCATGATCACCACAGCTTGGTACAATGCATTACAGCTCGAATTTGATCCTTCTTTTGATAAAGGCACATTAGTACACTACCCAGAAAACTGCCGATATTACTTAAATAAACTTTCAGCATCATTTTCTGACGATTACCAATTAGTCATGAAACGTTTGAGTTATTTAGCAAAAGAATACTCCAAGCAGTACAGCCCTGTGCGTCGTAGTTTAGGGCGTAGCCAGTATTAATATTTGTGGTGGCCTTAGGGCCACCTATACAATTAGGTAATATTCACACTGGCAGTACTGCGTAATCTATCCTTATAACAAACTAATATCACACTCAACGAACGTTACTATTCATGCCGAAGAAAACAATTGGACTCACTTCTTTCTAATCCACTTCAATTCGAATATTTTGAGAAAAAATCATTACAATGATAGTATAAGCAACATTGATACATCAAACTAAACAGTAAAAAAACAATGAAAATCAATTCATTAATAATGAAAATCCACTTGCAATAGAAATCACATTGAAAAAATACTAGCGACATATTATGAGAAATCGGACTAGACCGTATTTTGTACAAGAATACGCTATAACTACTTATAAACGCTAGATAAGCCAAGTGAATTATTTAATTACGAGCTGAATCAATCATTGTAATGTTATACGCTACAAATCTGTCATCTAAAGGTTAAGGAACCCAAATGGCCATTAAGAAAAACGAACTATACTCCTCACTATGGGCCAGTTGCGACGAATTACGCGGTGGGATGGATGCCAGCCAGTACAAAGATTATGTACTAACCATGCTGTTCATGAAGTATGTATCTGATAAGTATAAAGGCGACCCATACGGTATGATTGTTGTGCCCCAAGGTGCCAGCTTTGATGATATGGTTGCGCTTAAAGGCGATAAAGAAATCGGCGATAAAATAAACAAAATCATCAGTGCGTTAGCCGAAGAAAACGACCTCAAAAGTGTCATAGATGTCGCCGATTTTAACGACGAAGATAAACTAGGCAAAGGCAAAGAGATGATTGACCGCCTTTCCAAGCTGATAGGCATATTTGAAGGGCTAGATCTCTCTTCCAACCGCGCGGATGGTGACGATTTATTGGGTGATGCTTATGAGTACCTTATGCGTCACTTTGCGACTGAGTCTGGTAAGTCCAAAGGTCAGTTTTATACCCCGTCCGAAGTTTCGCGTATTCTTTCGAAAGTGATTGGTATTGATAGTAATACCCCACAGGACGCTACCGTTTATGACCCAACTTGCGGTTCAGGTTCCTTATTATTAAAAGCGAATGATGAAGCACCGCGTGGCTTGAGTATTTTTGGCCAAGAAATGGACAACGCCACCAGCGCCTTGGCTCGTATGAACATGATCCTACACAACAACGCCACAGCGAAAATCTGGAAAGGTAACACCATTTCAGATCCGCAGTGGAAAGAAGCCAACGGACAACTGAAAACTTTCGATTTTGCTGTCGCTAACCCCCCTTTCTCCAATAAAAACTGGACTAACGGCATTAATCCTCAAGAGGATGAATTTGATCGCTTTAGCTGGGGAATTCCCCCCGAAAAAAATGGTGACTACACCTTCTTGTTGCATATTATCAAAAGCTTAAAAAGCACGGGTAAAGGCGCAGTCATTCTACCCCACGGTGTATTATTCCGAGGTAACGCCGAAGCACGTATTCGCGAAAACCTGATTAAACAAGGTTATATCAAAGGAATTATCGGCTTACCTGCCAACCTGTTCTACGGCACGGGTATTCCTGCCTGTATTATCGTGATCGATAAACAACACGCACAGGCGAGGAAAAGCATTTTTATGGTTGATGCTAGCAAAGGCTTTATCAAGGATGGCAATAAAAACCGCCTGCGTAGTCAGGATATTTATAAAATTGTTGAGGTATTTACCAAGCAATTGGAACAACCTCGCTTTAGCCGGATGGTGCCATTAAGCGAAATACTAGCTAATGACTACAACCTGAATATTCCACGTTATATTGATTCCAGTGAAGCAGAAGACTTGCATGACCTCAGTGCCCATCTGCAAGGTGGTATTCCCAACCGTGATATCGATGCCTTAGAACGCTACTGGCAGATATTCCCGAGTATTCGCGCGACCTTATTCAAACCAGCACGTGAAGGTTATAGTGAAGCTTTGGTTAAAGCCTCTGATGTAAAAAGCACCATTCTAAACCACGATGAATTTAAACAGTTTGCGACGAATAGCTTGCAGCATTATCACGTTTGGGCTCGCGCTGCTGCATTAGCCGAGATTGGTATCGGTGATCAGCCTAAAGCGTTAATCGCTGAAATTGGTGAAAGCTTGTTGCAAGGCTATTCACAAACCCCTTTGCTAAGCAAGTACGATATCTACCAGATCCTAATGGATTACTGGAGTAATACGATGCAAGACGATGTGTACGTACTGGTACAAGATGGTTGGTCAGCGGGTAAGATATTGCGTGAGTTAGAAGTCAAAAAAGGTGAAAAACTGAGAGAAACGCCTGACTTAGTGATTGGTAAAACAAAGTATAAAGCTGAGTTGCTCCCCCCTGCCCTTATCGTTGCTCGCTATTTTGCCGATGAACAAACCAAAGTCGATACCTTGCAAAGCGAACTCGATAGCGCCAGCCAAGCGTTAGAGACTTATCTTGAGGAAAATAGCGGTGACGACGGCCTACTTAATGATGCCTTGAATGATAAAGATAAAGTCACCAAAGCGACAGTCACGACACGTTTGAAAGTTGCCACTGACTCTGATGAAAAATCGGCATTGAAGCAAGCCAAAAAGCTGTTTGATAATGAAGCCGATGCTAAAAAAGCGCTGAAAGAAGCCCAAGATGTCCTCGATTTAGCAGTATTTAAGCAATACCCGAAACTGAGTATCGACGAAATCAAAACCTTAATAGTGGATGATAAATGGCTAACGACGTTGCAAAGCAATATCGAAGCAGAAATTGAGCGTGTGACTCAGCAACTGGCTAATCGAGTTAAAGAGTTAGAAGAACGCTACAGTGAACCATTGCCGGATATTAGTAAATCGGTAGAAGAGCTGAGTGAGAAAGTCGCAGGCCATTTAAAAGCGATGGGTTTGGAGTGGGTGCTATGAGTAACGGAGTAGTTGAAACGGGTTTAAATCTCATTCCGGCTGGTTATAAGCAGACGGAAGCTGGGGTGATCCCCGATGATTGGGATGTCATTCAACTTGGTGATTGCACATCTTATGTTGGATCGGGGAAAACTAATACTAAATCCAGAGGTGAGTATCCCCTATATGGATCTACAGGATTAATCGGAAGTTGTGAGTTACCTGAATATTCTGGAGAATCCTTGCTTGTTGCGCGCGTTGGTGCAAATGCGGGAAGATTGAATTATGTTTATGGAGAGTATGGAGTTTCGGATAACACAATATTAATCAAAACAAAATCAACTAATAACATTAGTTTTTTTAAATATTGGTTGATACGAAAAAATCTTAATACTTTAGTTTTTGGTTCAGGCCAACCGCTAATAACGGGAACTCTACTTAAAGAATTGTCTTTACCTCTTCCTTCAAATACAGAACAAACCGCCATAGCCAATGTACTATCCGATGTTGATGCGCTGATTAGCGAATTAGAAAAACTGATCGCCAAAAAACAAGCCATCAAAACTGCTACCATACAACAACTCCTCACAGGCCGTACTCGTCTACCTCAATTCGCACTACGTGAAGATGGTTCGAAAAAAGGCACTAAACAAAGTGAGTTGGGTGAGATTCCAGAGGACTGGGTAATTCTAGACTTCGGCTCAATATTTCAACGCACTATATCGAAAAAGTTTATCAAGCCAAATAGCTTAGTTTCCTTTGTCGGAATGCAAGATGTTACAGAACAGGCCCAGTTATCAAGTCAACATCTGATGGGTATTGATGATGTAAAAAATGGATTCACTTATTTTGAACGTGGCGATATCTTAGTTGCTAAGATAACGCCTTGCTTTGAAAATGGAAAAGGTTGCCATACTGAATCACTGCTGACTTGTATTGGCTTTGGCAGCACTGAATTTCATGTTCTACGCGCGACAAATAACTCTGATTCAAAATTCATCTACTACTGGAGTAATAGGGATATTTTTAGACAGTCCTTAGAATCTGAGATGGTTGGAAGTGCTGGTCATCGAAGAGTACCTCTATCTACAATAGCAAATTACCAAATACCAATTCCTTCCAAAGATGAACAAACTGCCATCGCCACGATTCTCTCCGATATGGATGAAGAAATTCAGATGTTAGAACAACGCCTTAGCAAAACTCGCCAAATTAAACAGGGCATGATGCAAGAGTTACTCACAGGGAAGACGAGACTGGTGAATGGCTGAAGAAACTACACATTACTTATTAGAAGAACTTGCAGGCTTTAGTGACCAACAATTACTCGAAACGCTCAAACGTAGTTGGCGCTACGACCCACAAAAGCCGTTGGAAATTATTGGTAAACTGAAAAAGATTACCATAGATACCAACTTCTTCTATATTTTAGAAGAATTACATAGTACCCATGATGGCTCTGCTTTAGTTTATCCATTACAACGAGAGGATATCCATCACACTGTATTTGTGGGCACGATTAAAGAGTACAGCGTTGAATCTGGCAGTTGGGTGAAAGTAAGCGTCACTCTTTCTCCTGAAAATGAGCGTGTAAAACGGAATAACCCATTTTCGCTTATGGTGGAGTACGGCTCTGTCAGCCTACTCAGTGAGCTACCGGGAAGTGCCGACAATAATCAGTATTTTATTGATGGTAAGTTCCATGTTGAAAATTGGATAGTCGATTTTTATCTCTCTAAAAATAACAAAAAAATTCAAGAGGATGAAGCTCGTTTATTAGAACAATTTGCTCAAGAAAAAAGCCAAGTAGAGCAAAAAATTCATTCATTAAGTATGACGGAGCAGTCCTTAGCTAACAAAGTCAATAAATCTCAGCAAGAACTGGCTAAAAATACGCAAAGTTTAGAGAATCTACAGGCAGAAATGGCGAAGCAGCAACGAGAGTTTTCTAAGCAACAAACGGAATTGGAGTATAAATTGAACAAACTAACTGAATACGTTAAGAATACGGCTTCAATGCTGCTCGATCTCGATCTTATATCACAAGCCGATGTTGATACTTTATTGGGACAAAGCAAGGTCAGTGAACGACTCATCGGTCATGATTTTAAAACCGTTTTTGATAGTGATCACAAACTCGCTGTTGGTTACATTCAAGCCTTTATGTACAAAAAAGACATTATGTACCAACGTTCTGTATTGGAAGATTTTTTTGCATTAGTGTGCACCAATGATTTGATTGTTTTAGCCGGTGATTCGGGGTCAGGTAAGACAAATTTAGTTAAGTCGTTTGCTGAGGCAATTGGCGGTAAAGCAATTATCATTCCCGTTAAACCAAACTGGACCAGTGCTGAGGATTTACTTGGTTATTATAATCCACTCGAGCAAAAGTACCTCACAACTCCATTTCTTGACGCATTATTTGAAGCAAAACAAAACCCAGATTTTCCCTATTTTATTTGTCTCGATGAAATGAACTTAGCGAGAGTCGAGTACTACTTTGCGGATTTCTTGAGTTTGCTTGAAGAACGCCATTGCAGCCCTGAGATTTCGCTCTATTCAGATTCAGAGTCAGAGCATTTATTGAGTGAAGCACGCAATTTTTTAGCGCTAATAGAAGATTCAAAAACCAAGCTTGATAAATCAGATCTCATCAGCTTCCTCGACTTAATGCGTGACGAGCAAGTTAACGCTAAACTCCATGAGTTATGTGGCTTTCATGAAGGTGACTCACTACTAAAATACCATGCCCGGCTTCGGAAAATGTTACACAGTTATTTAGGCACTCCAGCTAAATTGGAATTACCTGCTAATGTTCGTATTATTGGTGCTATCAATGTTGATGAAACAACACATTATCTTTCACCTAAAATTCTCGACCGGGCACATTTAATGCGATTCACTAGCCCATTATTGACTAACTGGGATGACGTTGAACGAGAAATTGAATCGTTTGATTTGGATATGTCACTACCCGTGAATCTTAAACCAAGCGAATTAGGTATTCGTCAACCCTATCCACCATTTGATAGAAACGAACCCCTCGTTAATAGACTTCTCTATTTAACTAAAGAGTACTTAGACCGCCTAGGTATAGAGTTTGGTATGAGAACAATTAGGCAGGCGAGACTCTACCAAAATGTACTCGCTCCATTTGGTGCAAGCGAAGAAGTTATTTTCAATAACATCATTCTCCATAAAGTTCTTCCTAAAATGATGTTTGATGGCGATAAACAGCTTGAAGGTGACCTACTTCGTAAGGATTTATTGGGTTCCTTGAGGGACTACCTTCAAAGCGAGTTAGCAAGTATTACGAATAGCTCTGTCACCTCCTGTATTGATGAGCTAGATCGCATTATACAAAATGCTGCAAGTAATGATTGGATTGTTAACTACTGGTCACGCTAATGGAATCTATCGACATCCGGTATATAGATATAGTCTGGAATACAGATCGTTCAGTATTGAAAGTTAAGACAAGTTCTCACCCCATTGAGATAGAAAGAGTCGAGCAGCATTGGGTAGGCAATACGGTCGCCTACCCACAAAAATATTTTTATATTGGGATATGCATCGCCGATAAACTTATTTATGAACCCTATTTAAAACTGCCAAATGATGGATCTTCTCCATTAATGCCAATTAAGGTTCCAGGAGAAGATAAAATCTGGTGGGTTCAAAAGGGGAATTGGGATACAAAGCACAATAAGTACTTCTCGACCATATACCATACCGCAGGTCGTATCGAAATTAGCGTGCAGAATGAAACGCTAATTCTAGAAAACCATACTGTAAATTTTTCTGTTGCAGATCTTGAGTACTATTTATCAGATCTTAAAAACAAACTCTGGATGCTGATCCTCGATAATAAAAATGCAAGCAAAATCAAAATTCAAAATGAAGCTCCCTCCATTTTTTCAGAGGATATCGTAAAATTATTTGGCGAGCTAACGTCGAGCTTTGAGGCTATCGTTAAAAAGCCTCACGTCATTTTATCTGAAGTACAAGAGAAACTACCTAAGCGCTTGGTAAAACCTGTCGCTAAAACCTTTCGTGAGATTGTGACTCAACCCCACTCTAAGCGTTTGACAAGTCGTTCATATAAGGAATCTTACGATATTCCAGAAAACCGCTTTGTGCATTATCTGATGCAAAGAACTTTATATTTACTCAACACCCTGAGTCGGCTTGCATATCATCAAGTGAACGCTATGCACGATCGAGTTGAAAGAGACGAACATTGGCTGAAAACAGAAAGCAGAAAAGAAACAAAGGTAGTCGACCCAGTCGTCTTTGATAATGAGATCCAAGCGATTACTTCAGATTTGGAAAAACAGCGCCTTATGTTGAATAACGCAATTAAGGCACAGCAAATAAATCGTGGTGATGAGAATTTTATTGGTCAAACTTATACGGTTACATTAAATAATACCTATGGTAAATCTAATACTGATTACTTTGTACTATCATTAAATGGAAAAATCGTTAGCCAAGATTTTGATACCTATGTCGTTTTCTCATCAGGGATTAATTTTAAGGAGCTATTTAATGATAAGTATTTAACTACATACGAATTTCGAATTACAGGCTCAGGAAAAAAGTATAGCGATAAAAACAACAATGGGAAAATATACTATCGGCTTTGTTTCACTAACATACACGCTATTGATATCTTACGCTCCCCCCTAACTCAAGAGCTTACTCATTTAGAATTAACTCGTGCCAATTTGGAAAATAATGAATGGGTCACTCATTTAAGTCCCGACGAGCAGGAAGGCATTCGTAATCAAATACAGATCACACTAACAAGGTTCGATGCTATTAAGGATGCACTAAACCAGTTGAGCGAATTCAGCTCACATATTTCTCATTTAATTACCCGCGTAAAGAAATCTATGCAGTTTTTCCGAACGCACAAGGTAAAACAGCAACAAAGTCTCCCTAATTCTATGATTTTTGTTAAGAATCCCTTATACACTTCCGTAAAAAGTTTATTTCAACAAATTTCAAATCTAGAGGGAATGGATGACTCGCTGTTAAATAGCATGATGGCCATTGATGAAATAGGACTCGTTAACTTACCGAATCTTTATGAAAGATGGTGCTTGCTTCAATTAATTATTGTTATTAAAGATATTTATCGCTTTCAAGCTCAACACAACTGGCAGCAAAAGCTTATTGATAGTGTATTGAAAAACGAAAGAAATATTGAGATATCATTTTCATGTAAAACGCGGCAACTCGCCCTAATCTTGACCTACGAGAAGGAATTAGATTCAGGTAAAAGACCTGATTTTGTCATTGACTTACATTACGAAACTTACCTTTCGAAGCCGGACACAAATACTTTTTCAAACGAGCACTCAAACCAAACCCAATGGTATATCAATGAACATAACATTAAAAGAATGGTGCTTGATGCTAAATTTCGTGGGAATGTAAGTGAGCGCCATATTGATAATTTGATTAATGAGCTTTACGACGATAAAAATTACAGTGAGAATGACCATAATTCAGTATTCATTGTTCACCCTGTTGCAAACGTGACTGAAATGAGAACTTCGCCGTTAGCATGGGGAAAATATTGCAATTATGGGCATGTTGGTCAAATCGACCATAAGAAAGGTGCTATATATTTGAGCCCTAGCCGAGAGCACCGAAATTCTATTGAAAATTTACAACGCCTCATTGGTATGTTTCTTCAAAATCACACCACCATTCTCGATGATGGTAATAGAAAGAATATTAGTTGGCATAATAAAAACTGCATATCATGTGGTAGTAACGATCTTATTATTTCTTTAGGTAAAACTAAGGCTGGAAATAATGTGAATAAAATTCACTGTAAATCCTGTGGTCAAAATACGATCGAAACACTATGTGCGTCTTGTCGAAGACCTTTATATAAAAATGGCATAAACTGGACTTATCATCGCACCCGAGCTATACAAACAACCAATATCGTCTGCCCATGCTGTGAGACATTTTTATCAAGTAATGGCAAAGGTTCACAAACGTTTTAATGCTTCTTAACAAGAAAGTATTTTAAAGAATAGGCGAAGTTAACAAGTATCAAATATATAAGAGATTATTATGAGCAACGTAGGTCAGCGCGAACGTATCACCCAAAATCGTATCGTTCAGTTTTTTCAAACTGACTTAGGATATCGCCATTTAGGTGATTGGCAGGATCGTACAAATAATAAGAATATTGAAGTTGAGGTTCTTGTTGATTGGTTAATAAAGCGTGATGTAAGTGAAGCGTTGATCAATCGCACAATTCGCCAGCTAGATGCAGCCGCTGCGCTGGGTGAAGGGAAGAAACTCTATTACGCCAACAAAGAGGTTTATC
Source organism: Providencia sp. PROV205 (assembly GCF_028479505.1). Taxonomy (NCBI): domain Bacteria; kingdom Pseudomonadati; phylum Pseudomonadota; class Gammaproteobacteria; order Enterobacterales; family Morganellaceae; genus Providencia; species Providencia sp. PROV205. The sequence continues at coordinate 189,308 of NZ_JAMPNU010000013.1, forward strand.
GCTTATTACGTTACGGTGTGAAAGATAAAGAAGGTGCTGGCTACCAAAATGAAACCGTTTGGTTGATTGATTGGGATAACCCCGAAGCTAATGACTTTGCGATTGCAGAAGAAGTCTCGATTAAAGGTGAAAATAAAAAACGCCCAGATATTGTGCTATATGTTAACGGTATTGCGCTGGGTGTGATAGAGCTTAAACGTTCATCTGTCTCTGTTTCTGAAGGTATTCGCCAAAATCTAGATAACCAAAAGAAAGATTTTATTCGTAATTTCTTCACCACGATGCAATTGGTGATGGCTGGCAATGATACTCAGGGACTACGTTACGGCACAATTGAAACACCCGAAAAATTTTATCTTGAGTGGAAGGAACCGCTTGAAAATAATTATGACTATAAACTCGATTTTCACCTAAGCCGTGTATGTAATAAGGCGCGCTTTTTACAAATCATCCATGATTTTATTGTTTTTGATGCTGGTATAAAGAAAACCTGTCGCCACAACCAGTTTTTCGGTGTTGAAGCGGCTAAGCATCATATCGCAAAGCGTGATGGCGGCATAATCTGGCATACCCAAGGTTCAGGTAAAAGCTTAACGATGGTGTGGTTAGCTAAATGGATTCGAGAAAATGTCACTGATGCTCGCGTTCTGATTGTAACTGACCGAACTGAACTTGATGAACAGATTGAAAAAGTGTTTACGGGTGTTGACGAAGAAATTTATCGCACCAAAAGTGGTGCAGATCTTGTGGCTACATTAAATCAACCTAACCCTTGGTTGATCTGCTCATTGGTTCATAAGTTTGGCCGACAATCTGATTCTGAAAATGATGCCGCGACCGATGAATTTATCGAAGAACTGAAAAAATCACTGCCATCAAGTTTCAGTGCTAAAGGGACATTGTTTGTCTTTGTGGATGAGTGCCATCGTACTCAATCTGGTAAGTTGCACAACGCAATGAAGACTATTTTACCCGAAGCCATGTTTGTCGGTTTCACGGGCACTCCCTTGATGAAGAAAGACAAAAAAAAATCAGTTGAGGTATTTGGTCCTTATATTCATACCTATAAATTCGATGAGGCTGTAGCCGATGGCGTAGTATTGGATTTACGCTATGAAGCAAGAGATATAGACCAACACATTACCTCCCAAAAGAAAGTTGATGAGTGGTTCGAGGCAAAAACTCGCGGATTATCTCGAATAGCTAAAACACAGCTAAAACTAAAATGGGGCACCATGCAAAAGGTGCTATCCAGTAAATCACGCTTGCAACAGATTGTGAATGATATCTTACTGGATATGGATACTAGACCACGTCTAATGGATGGCCATGGTAATGCGATGTTAGTTTGCTCCAGCGTTTATCAGGCCTGTAAAGCCTATGAAATGTTTAGCCAGACCGATTTAGCGGGTAAGGTTGCTATCGTCACCAGTTTCCAACCAACACCTGCAAGCATTAAAGGTGAGGAGACAGGGGAAGGCTTAACGGAAAAACTCTTTAAATACGATATTTACCGCAAAATGTTAGCAGACTACTTCGAACTACCTGAAGACAAAGCCGCTAATAAAGTTGAGGATTTTGAAAAGGAAGTTAAAAAGCGTTTCGTTGATGAACCCGGGCAAATGCGCCTGCTGATTGTGGTCGATAAATTGTTAACTGGCTTTGATGCGCCTTCTGCCACTTATTTATATATTGATAAGCAAATGGCAGATCACAGCCTATTTCAGGCAATTTGCCGTGTTAACCGCCTAGATGGTGATGATAAAGAATATGGTTATATTATCGACTATAAAGATTTGTTCCGTTCATTAGATAAAGCTATTTCTGATTATACCCAAGGCGCATTTGAGGGCTATGACAAGGAAGATGTGGTTGGTTTACTAAAAGACCGATTAGAGCAAGCGAGACTCGATTTGGATAGTGCGCTGGAAATGGTTCGAGCATTATGTGAACCAGTAAAAGCACCACGAAATACAGAGGATTACATCCATTATTTTTGTGGCGAATCCGGCTTGAATCAAGATGAGTTAACCGAGAAAGAGGCACTTCGTTTAACTTTATACCAGAGCGTTGCCAAGTTGCTGCGGGCATTCGCAAATATCGCCAACGAAATGCCAGATGCAGGTTATTCTACACATGATATTGACTCAATTAGGTCTGAAGTTTGCCACTATGAAAAAGTTCGCGATGAAGTGAAGCTTGCAAGTGGTGATCTCGTCGAAATGAAGCGCTTTGAGCCTGCGATGCGTCATCTGCTAGATATGTATATTCGTGCTGATGATAGTGAAGTCCTTATGGACTTTGAAGAGCTCGGCTTGATTGAATTAATCGTCGAAAAAGGAGTCAGTGCTGTCGATGCCCTGCCCGAGGATCTGCGTAAAAATCCGGGAGCCATGGCTGAAACTATTGAGAATAACGTTCGAAAAATTATTGTTGATGAAAACCCGGTTAACCCTAAATACTATGAACAGATGTCAGTTTTGCTGAATGAACTGATCGAACTTCGCCGACAAAAGGCCATTGAATATCAGGATTACCTAGAGAAAATACGTGAACTCGCAGCTAAAGTGGTACGCCCTGAGCAAACAGCATCTAGCTATCCTGCATCGATGGATACTAATCCCAAGCGTGCTTTTTATGATAACTTTGGCAAAGATGAATTGCTTGCCACCAAAATTGATAGTGCAATTCGTTATACGAAGAAGGCGGACTGGGTTGGAGATCGTTTTAAAGAACGGGAAATTGCCAATGCTATTCGAGAAGAAACGGCCGGTTATGAATTGGATATTCAAGCTGTAATGGAACTCGCTAAAGCGCAAAAAGAGTATCAATGATGACAATGATTGAAATTGGTTCAATCGCAATACAGTTGAATCGTAAAGCAATCAAAAATTTACATATCAGCGTGTTACCGCCAGATGGTCGTGTACGTGTATCTGCACCTGTATCTATGACAGAAACAGCTATTCGTATGGCGGTGATCCGTCGTATCCCTTGGATTAAACAGCAGCAGAATAATTTTATAAAACAACCCCGCCAATCAGAACGCGAAATGGTCAGTGGCGAATGCCATTACTTGTGGGGTCGGCGCTATCGTCTCAATGTTGTGGCACATGTAGGAAAGCATGAAGCCAAATTAGGCCGTGGGCGATTACATCTGTATGTAAACCATGCTGCAACTGCTGAGCAAAAGGCTTTCGTTCTCACTGAATACTACCGTGAAGCACTTAAAAAGCGAATAGCTGACTTATTACCTATTTGGGAAAGCAAAATAGGTGTCACTGTCAACGATTGGGGCGTGAGAAAAATGAAAACCAAATGGGGCAGCTGCAATACGCAAGCAAAACGTATTTGGTTGAACTTAGAACTCGCAAAAAAACCACCAGAATGTTTAGAATACATCCTAGTTCATGAGTTAGTTCACCTACTTGAACGTAAGCATAATGAACGATTTAAAACCTATATGGATAAGCTACTTCCTGATTGGCAAGAGCGTAAAGATTTGCTGAATAAAGCACCATTGGCTTACAGCCATTGGTTGTACTAACTTTAGCCCTCATAGAGAGCTCAACTAATCTTAACCATTACGTTAAATAATAATTTAATTAAAATGCATTATTTTCTCACAAATTGAAGGTATGGTGAACATCAAATGAATACGTTGATAAAGACGCTCACCATACCTTAGCAAAAAAGCCACAACTTGAAGCCTGATGAGTATAACTCTAATGTGGACTACTCGCTGTTCAATATTATTTCGCAAGCCACTCGATTAAGCTCAACAAATTCATCCCATGTATATAGATTGGCATAGTTAAGTGCATACTGTTTATCCACTCTACATATATCAGGCCGCTCATGATAAATAGTGCATAGCAAATTCGTTTCATTATAGTGCTTACAGATACCATCTCCACGATCTAGAAACTGAGTTTCCTCCGCGCGGTCTACATGGCGGCAGCAAGCACCACATTTATCACAAGGAAAGCTATGTTCAAGCGTTAGCGTCATAAGGAATCTAACCATTCGTCGAATGAATCTTCATTATCGACATCATAAGGCAAGGCGATATTATTTCGCTTGATTTCCTGTTCAAGAATAATTTTACGTTCATATTCTGAATTTGTCGCTTGTAATCCATTCACAAATAACTGCATTTCAACGACATCAAAATTAAATTCCAATTGTGACAATTCAACTAGATATTGATCTAAAGCTAAATTAACTTGTTGATAATACTGCAATGTTAGCTCAAATTTATCACGAAATTTATTTAAAAAACGCCAGACCTTATCCATTAGCTCACTGTGTTCTAAAAAATAACACATCGCTAATGTAACTAATCCCGAAACTAGTGCCCCTATAAACATCGAGACATCATTTCCAAAAGGAAATGTTAATATACCATTTAGCCATGTTGTCAGCGCTGAACCTAATATGACAGATATACTTACAGAGATGATTTTTATTGCTGATTTTAACAAATCACCTAACGCTAAATTTTCTGGGTTAAAAAACAGTAACTTAACTGCTGAAACTAAGCTATTCCAAGATTCACGGATTAATTTACCCACCAGCTTTGTTGAGGTGAAAAATATATTTAATAAAGTGTTAGTGACGCTGGCTAATAAACTACCAAATAAACCATTTTTAAATTCCGTAAAAAAATCTTTAAAACGAACTTTCAATCTTTCCCAAATGTTAGTAACTACATTTCCCAAATCTTCTAAAAAAACTTTAAATTTAAAATTTGATTTATGGCTATTGATCAATTTTGGGATAGCATCTTTTAATTCAAACCAAAGCTCTGCAAATACAATCCCTAGCATCTGCCTAGCCCCCATTCTGATGCCTGTATTGACAGCAGACAAGGCTGTATTAGCAAAAAATTTACTACTGCCATAGTACTTACTGCTAACTTCAGCGTCATATTGCTTTCTAGCTGACTCATCGACAGCCTTCATCGCATCAAAATTGGCCTTTTCTTTATTCTTCAGCGTTCTTAATTTTTTTAATTCAACATCGGTCAGTTGTCCTTTATTTTCTAATACACTTATATCTGCTTTTACTTGAGCTTGCTGAGATTGCATACGCAAAATAAAATCAGCCATTTTGCTGGCTTTTTTCGATTTATTTATTGTTTCATTAGTAAATGTTAAATTAGAATCGCGATTAGCTAAATCAGCGCCATTAAGCTCCGCTAAAACCCGAGCTGGGTCATTATGTACTTCATAAGCAGCAATGATATGGTCAAGGTTAGTCACATCATGTTGACTAAATGTCTCACCGGTATAAGAGTCCTTTAGTTCCCCTGCAAGCTTTTTTTGCTTTCCCTGTCGATTTGTTTCTTTGTAATTTTGATGGCTATGATATTCATGGGAATCATATTCTCCGCGATTTTCATAGCGTTCTTGCTCTACCTCTGTTGCCCAAATATTCTGCCTAACGTTATGTATGGTATCAACATCCCCACCTTTTTTATCCTTTAATAATAAAAAATCCAGACCAAAGGAAGTGACTAGACTTTGAACAATTGTATCGTTAATTTCTTTTTGCCAATTATAATTTGACTGTTGCATATGCCTTACCTATAAAGTAGCCGCCTAACACGGCTACCTATGATTTACTACGTGCCATCAACATTAAGCATTAAGCATTAAGAGAGAGTGAAACGTTCTGTTTCATCTAACTGCTTATCCAGACTATCCAGATTTAGTACTTTCAATCCATTGCTATCAGTTTCAATTTCAATGACTCCATCAACAATAGTCGCTTCATTATTTTCATTCAACTTTGGTTTAAATAATGGAGTTGTTATTAGATTGGTCATAATTGACGCAAGGCTATAACCATTTTTCATGATGAGTCTCAAGTCATCCGTAATAACTTTACTATTTGGCTGTCCTGATGCTTTAGCACGTTCAATAAGTTCATTTGCTTCAATCAGTTTAGATAAATAAGGTTGGAATATTTCAAATTGAGCTTCCAAGACTTGATAAATAGCAACAACATATTCTTTGGTTTTGGTTAAATTTTCTTTAGCGAGTGTCATTTTATGGACTGCATCACGCACTTCAGAACGAATTTTTTGTGCATTCTCTAATGCTTTCTCAGCATGAGAATTATAAGCCCAACCTGCAATTGCCAGAATAGGTGCAACAACAGCTCCGCCTAAGACCATTGCACCGCCAGCCATGCCCCATCCCCCAGCAGCCAATGAACCTCCACCAATAGCAGCCATTGTTGCATTATACGCTGCTGCGCCAGACAGTGCTGCAATTGGTGTACCTGTAGAAGCCGCAGCAAATGCCATAACGCCACCATAAACAGCAAAGCCAGCAGCTGCACTTGATGCACCAGCACCAACTACTGTTCCAAGATACTCAGTCGCTGAAATCGCTAAACTTTGAATTTTATCAATTTCATGTTGAGGAATAGAAACCGTGATATCTTGACCTGACTCACCAAGCTTTTTTAAAATGGCTTGAGCTATCGTGTTGAATTTATTGAAACTATCACCAATATTTAATTCTAATGTACCAAGTTTTTCTAATTCAGATGTTGTGCTGACATTAATATCTTCTAGTACTTCTTTATTTTCATCATAACGATGTTGTGCTTTCTCTAAAATTTCATCAGCCTCTGACTTAGTTTGATAACCATCATATGCTTTTTTTCCGCCAAATGCAGCGGCTGCAATAGCAGCCCCAGCAATAATAAATGGAATAGCCATAGTACCCTCTTAATTTTTATGAAATTGAAATAATCGACTATAAACGTTTAATATAGTCGTATAGATTTTGTTCAAGTTTTAACTTTAACCATTCGGGCTCTAATATCTTAATATTTGGTAGCCAGTATTGAATTAAAGGTAATATTTGTTTGTCACTCATTGCTACACATGAAATAGTGAAATAATTTTCATTCTCCTCAATAATAGATTGCCGAGGAAAGATATCTCTTCTTTTAAAATATTCTGCTATCGAAGATGATATCTCCATTCGGACATCAAAATAGCTGCTTGTTGTCCATGGATCTTGACTATTCAATAACATACCACTAACACTGGCATCAAATTCAAATGACTCTTTACTTACATCTAACCATTCAATTCTATTTAATGAAAATGACTTTAATTGATTATCTTCAGTTGCTTTCAGGTACCAAATCGTATTATGGCAAACTAGTTTATAAGGAGTTAAAATACGATTTTTACCTTTATATAAAACTTGTAATTTCCTTTTATTATCAATTGAACATCTGATTTTTTCATAGTATTTGCTGAGATAATTTTTAACCCTGTGTTCAATACCATTAAACTTAATGAGAACACTTTTACTTTCAATTGTTTGTGGAATACTTCTCAAAAATGACTGATTAAAATCAGGGAGGTATTTATCTATCCCCAAAAAAGAAATCATTTTGTAATATTCCACAACCATCGAAAATCCATAATTAGAATTACCTTTATGCTCAAGAATTAAGCTTAATGAATTTAAATCTCGATAAATCGTTCTCTCGCTAACTTTAAAACGAGATGCCAATTCAAATTTATTTACTTCACCATAAAGATATGTATCAAGAATGATTGTTGCTAATCTGACTCCCTGATTTTTTTTGTAATCATCCATGTTTATCTCACGCAAATTTAAGTTAAGAATAATTGTCCATAGAATAACAAATCAAGTGACAAATGGCGTCAGTACCAAACAAATTTACTAATAGGATAAATCTTATTTTTAATAATTGTATATTTCTTGATTAATTTAAGGTCTGTTTAATTCGCAACTATAATTAGCCATCTAATAGGTTCAACACATATATGGCCCATTCGTTGGCTAATAAGCGCCAGCTTCCAATACTATATGTCAAACATAGGCTCTCAAAGACCTATCGTAAATCTAGCCAAATTAACAATGCCACTTCAGACTTTCTTAGCCTGCATTTATAAATCAAAACTAGGAGGAAAAAACTGGTAATCAACAATATATGCGCCCATAGGGCCTGTTTTTGTTGTAACCCACACCATACCTGTGTTTTCTTTGGTTTTCGATTTTGGATTGCTAATACAAAGTAATTTCCATTGTTCAGTATAGGTTTCTTTTATCCACATACCGTGGTCACATCGACTAAATCGGCTAGTACTCGGGCCCGGTGATGTGATTTCATATTCTGCCTGGTAGCGAATGGTTTTGTTTGTTAGTAAATACGTCAGCACATCAAACACAGGAACGATTAACATAAAACCAGCGAACCCAGACCATAAAAAATTTTTAAATGCGCTTTTTAACGGACGACGTAAAATGCTCCAAATTCCACCAATTACACTTACAATAGCAGCAAACGTAATAGAAATAGTCCATTTTGGAAACCATTCAAACATAACAGTTCTATGGCCTAATATTAGTGACAAATACATGAACGCTATCCAAATGACAACAAGAACAACGCCCCAGTAAATAGACATTACTTTGCTCTTGCGACCCTTATTGTATGATTTGAATTGATGTTCCATATATTCCGCAATAGCCTAATACCGTAGGCCAAAAGTTTAGCATAACTAACCATACTGATGAAGCTCCCCTCATAATTCATCTACTCAATATTTTTATTTAACATATATTGCAAGCATCATATATTGTTTAAATAAATTACGTATAACATAGGAGATATTCATGAGTGAGTTGTTAGGAAATGCAATTAATTTTTTATCTGAGATGCTATCAGGAATGGTTTCTAATGGAGAGTTGAGCAGTTATCAGGCTATTTTTATTATTTTTTTTACGATACTACTACTAGCTGCCATCTGGAAAGCCAAAGAAATAATTACCTTTTTAAAAGATATGAAAAACTCAAAATTAGATGAGTATAATAATATGCTCAAAAATTACCCGCTCGGTGAGGATGATAAATTTTTTCTTAAATCGAATATATCAAACATTATTAGATATCGTATATCTGGCATTTCAGACTCCGGCATGCAACACATCGTGTTTAGGTTAGCATTGCAACATCAAGAATTAATTTCACCCCGTTTTTTTAAAAAATTCCGGACATTTTTATCCATTGACGATGGAATAATGACATTCAATAAAGGACTAGGTTTCAGGTTTGAATGCTTTATTTATGGTTTGTTTTCTATACAATACCTTGTGCTTTCCTTCTTATTTATGGCTTTATCTATTTATAAGGGGGGAAGCATTGAACAATCACAGCATTTCATTTTATATGCAATGAGTTCATTACTTTTAATTTTATTTGTTAATTTCTTCAAGATGATACCAATGCCAAAAGAGTGCCGTTTGTTATCCCATATATTGGATACTCAAAATAACCAATAGAAGCCTTACTTTTGGCGATACAAAATAAAAATTTAACTATTTTAATTTTACTGAATATTTGTCTCTGTAAAATTAATAAGTGAAATAATAATCTACAATATTGAACTGGCTATTCCCTTTTTTGAAGGGCCAGTTCCCCCTGCAATATTAGTCATATTTAGATCTACACTTTGCCAATCACTATACTTACAAAAAATCTCAGATATATATTATCTCCTTGAATAGCTATAATTTTCTTTTATTTCAAGGAGTAATATGCCTCAGCATTCTCATTTTAAAAACCTGCTATCCGCTCTACCTCATTCATTCCAAACCTCTTTTTTCAATCAACTAAACTACCTAATCAACTACTCGCCCACCATCGGTCTAATGGGTAAAACAGGAGCGGGTAAATCCAGTCTGATCAACGCACTATTCCAATCGACCCTATCAACTGTGAGTGATGTATCTGGCTGCACACGGCATGCTCAACGCTTCAATATGACCATAAACAGCCATACGCTCACCTTTATTGATTTACCCGGCGTGGGGGAAAGCCTTGAGCGAGATAAAGAGTACCACCAGCTATATCGTAACTTATTACCAGAACTGGATTTAATCATCTGGGTACTCAAGGCGGATGATAGGGCATGGTCTTCTGATGAACAGTGTTATCGCTTTCTTACTGAGCAATGTGGCTACCAATCTGAACGATTTCTGTTTGTATTGAATCAGGCCGACAAAATAGAGCCCTGTCGCCAGTGGGATGAACAGTGCCACCAGCCATCTCCTGAACAAGCGGTTAACTTAGAATTGAAGCAACAAGCTGTGATAACAGCATTTAAACCGCACCATCCAGTGATGACGGTTTCTGCGGCAGAAGGTTTTCAGCTCACTAAATTATCTGAGCAATTAATACAGGCGTTACCGGCGAAAGCCAGTAGCGGTGTGGCTAGGCAACTGAATAACACTTATCGGACACAATCCGTGGAAGACTCCGCACGTAACGATTTTGGGCAATGTGTCAGTGATATCGTCGATACACTGATAGACATCCTTCCCTTACCTGTCTTGATAAAAAGTACGATTGGTACGGTCAAAAACAGCATCGTTTCCGTCGCTAAATCGCTGTGGAACCTATTCTTTTAACCTCCTACGTTAACTCATTATTCATCACTCTCAGCGCCAGTCCTTAACAGGATTGGTGCTTTTTTATTTCTTTTTATTGGAGTATCAACTTATGAGCAACACAATTGAATCTACTATCACAATGGAATTAGTCCCTGATGAACAACGCCTTGATTTTTGGTTCAACCATTTTGGTAGTGTGAAGGGCTGGGCTACCTTTGAAGTGGTGATCTTCACCACGATGGGTCAATTCTGCAATGAGTATCATGGCGGTTATTGGGAGTATGGCACGCTCAGCAATGGCGGTGCTTTTATTTACCCCGACCTCAACGCAGACACCTTAACCTTATTCAACATGCACAACGGCAATGAAGCCACCGTGAGCCAAGAGGCGGCAGGCATTGCCGTATGTCTTATCCTATACAGCATCTGGTCATTCCAAACAGAAAACGAAGTGATGTGCGAGCGCTTTTATCAGCTACGTGACTACGCTTCACAACATCCCGAATCCGCTGCCATTTTCCACTTAATTGATTAATCCGGAGTTTTATCATGAGTTTATTAGCTTCGCGTTTTGGCTCTGCTAACAGTATTCGCCGTGACCGTCCACTCACCATCGAAGAGTTATTCCATACTGTACCGAGTGTATTTTCTGAAGAGAAGCACGATTCCCGCAGTGAACGCTATACCTACATCCCAACCATTACCTTGTTAGATAGCCTGCAAAAAGAAGGCTTCTATCCGTTCTTTGCTTGTCAGACTCGTGTGCGTGATGCGAGTCGTCGAGAGCACACCAAGCACATGTTACGGCTTCGACGTCATGACCAAATTACTGGTGTACAAGTCCCTGAAATTATTCTCTTAAATAGCCATGATGGCTCAAGCAGCTATCAGATGTTGCCGGGACTCTTTAGAGCAGTGTGTTCTAACGGTTTGGTGTGCGGTGACGTCTTAGGTGAAATGCGTATTCCCCATAAGGGTAACGTGGTGGAGAAAGTTATTGAAGGGGCATATGAGGTACTGGAAATTTTTGACTCGGTAGCTGAAAAGCGTGAACAAATGCAATCTCTTATGTTACCGCCACCAGCACAACAAGCCTTGGCACAGGCGGCTTTGACGTATCGCTTTGGTGAGGAACATCAACCTATTACTGAAGAACAGGTATTACAGCCTCGCCGCTGGGAGGATAAGAAAGATGATCTTTGGACGGTATACCAACGTTTGCAGGAAAATTTAATTAAAGGAGGGTTATCAGGTAGGAACGCTAAAGGCAAGCGAGCTCGCACACGTTCGGTGAATGGTATTGATGGGGATATTAAATTGAATAAGGCATTGTGGGTGATGACTGAAAAGATGTATGAGTGTTTTGATTAGTAGCAATCTGTATTAGAATCATTCAACACCGTCGTATGTTTCACTAATAACCCTATAAATCTCAATCAGAAGACTATCCTAAGAGAAACTCAACGGAACTAAAATAGTTTTATCGTTCAGTTCAGTGACCGCATAAGCGGTCACATTTAATAAAAAATATACCAATTATTAATAAAACCACTTTTAATCCTAACAAATCAGAAGGATAAATATCTACTTATTCGCCAATAGATTTTTTTAAAACATCTGCTATGAACTTGTATCTACCATCTAGATCATTTATACGAAAACTATTTTCGTATACCTGATCAACATGTTCACTAGTTATATGGTCTACTTGAACTGTATTGTGTAGCAACTCTCGAGAAAAGTCCCTTGCAGGCTCAGCCACTCTTAAGCGATCTCTATTTACAAGATCATAAACTCGATCTTTTTGAGAATGCATTAGCTCACCAAGAATTTTTAACTGCTTAATTTCAGAGCTGTTCATTTATCAACCTCCAAAACAATATATAGCTTAATAATTATAGCACGCTTTCAAAGACAAACATTCCCTGAATAGTGTAAAGATACTCTGGAGTGACGCCGTCCATCAGCAGTCCATTGTGTCACTTTTTTCTTTTCAAGGGTTAAAATCATTGCATTTGTATCATTATCAAGACTTAGTTCACGATAAGTACCGGGCTCACTCCAGAATGCAATCGTTCTGCTAGGTGGAAACCCTGTCCCATCTGCTCTCAACGTCATGCCAAGTGGAGTAATTGTTAATACTCCAGAACCTGGATCCTCAGATAAAAAACTAGCATAGCGGCCAGGCCATCGATTCTTGAGCTGTGCACCATCCAAAAGCAAGGCTACGATAAGTGAAGGTCCTAGAGCTCTAACTGAGGGCGCAACTGGATCTTGTCTAGCTAAATCTTCACATATAAGAGGAATAATTTGTATTGATTGCATATGGCAACGATAATTAATCAAACTACGCTCACTAACCTCTATATATTCCCACCATTTCCTTGATGGAGACAAATAACTGCCAAGCTTATAGTTAAAAATTTGAGGCCTATCAAGATACCAACGATGATGTTTATTTTGAGTTAGAATATTTGGAATTCCAAAATCATCCTCTTTGTCCTTCAAATCTGGTGGAACAAACATTTTCAACTGATTACGACTATAGCCTGTCTTTTTCGTTTCATAGGTTCCCGTGATAAAAGCTGGGCATTGATATTTCATATTTTTACTATCTTCAAAAAGTAATTTTGCGAGAGAGGTTGCATCCTCCTGCTCAAGTGCACACTCAGGTAAAACGAGTAGATCTATATGCCCAATAAGATCTGTGGCCCTTCTTACATAATCCACAATATCATTTAACTGTATTGGATTAGATGGTTGATATGAAAAAAAACCAAAATCATTCTCCATTTCAAGCATACGTTGATCTTTTAAAGGTTGAAAAGATACCATGTCAATTTTAAGTGGCCATGGTAAAATTAATAAATTCATCACCTCATCAGATTTTTCGCCACTCCTTTCAACTGTTTTTAATGTTATCTCAGGCTTAATTAAGGCAATAAAATGCGACATACTATTTAAGGAAACACCACTCTGACACACCGTGCTTTTTTGGTGTACAGAACCGAAGTGTCGATCAGTGAACGATAGCTGATATTCAGCGGGTTGATAAATTAATGATAATTGTCTCAAAACCTCATTGGCAAGGCAATCAGGAGATGCATCTTGAAAATTTTTAGAGTTAAATGACTCATCAGAAGCCATAGTTAGCATCAAAACACCATGTATAAATTGACTATCGGTTAGTAAAACTGTTATATCCTTATTTAGGTATTCATATTTAAATACGTTCTGTAATGACTGTAGAATAAAATCGTAACTATCAGAAACTACTTTCTCTGGGGGACTAAAAAGAACATTTTTCCAGTGTTCAGCAATTTTTATTACAGTTTTTACATCTTCTCGTTTCCAATTAATATCATCTTCACCAGAAATCAAAAGTCTATACCCTCCTCTTTTATCTAGAAAGGTAGCTAATACAGCAAAAATATTAGGAGGCCAAAGCATCAAATCGGTAATATGTTCTGGTCGTCTATATATTTTAATAAAATCATCCTTTGTCAGATCATTTTTTTTATCTGAGTGCGAGAACTCCCTTAATTTAGTGTTGCTGCTTGTTACTTTCTCTATATCACTTAAATAATAATCAAACGCATCATAAATAAAACCTCTAAAACTACTCATCTTAATTTAAGATCCTTTTTTATTATAGCCATATAAAATAATTCATCTACAATACCCTATGTAATATTAGCAACTCAATTACTATTTTAAATCTAGTTTTTTCTCAACATATCTATATCTGGCCCAAAGACTACAGTTCTAGGAACCAAAATGATTTCAGTCATAATGTTACTGAATTATCAACCTAATACACTCCAGTTTACCTAAAATAAATGTTATAATAACCATACTATTTTCTGGCTGAAAATGTATGTAACACCTATTAATTAATGAAGACTAACTTTTACTATGATTTCAAAATATTATATTGAGCGAACCTTTACTATTGGTCAAAAACACTATTCTGAAGCAGAATTGTTAGCTACATTTAAGTACATCGTGATTTTAGCAGAACCGGGGGCTGGAAAAACAGAATTGATGAACAGTTTAGCCCAAAAGCTAAACATCAAATCACTCAAAGCTAGTGTATTTGCCTATATGGGAGCTAACATTGACAATACACCTCTTGTCATCGATGCCGTCGATGAAATTGCAGCTATTGATCAATCAGGACTTCATAAATTACTTGCAACTGCAAAAAAGTCGAGTCCTACCTCACTAATTCTATCTAGCAGGTCCAGTGAATGGGCGCAATCATCTTCGATACTTTTCGAACAATTTATCGGAAATCCAGTAACCATTGTTAAATTAGATGAATTTACCATAAATGAACAACGAGCTATCTTTGAGCACTATGCTTTAGGAGAAAATTTTTCTGAATTCCAAACTGAAGTAGCTAGGTTTAATTTAGAAATGTTGTTACCAAACCCGCAGTTCCTAAAAATGTTTGCCGACGCGTATCTAGAAAGTAATGGGTATTTCACTGATAAGCGTTCCATCTTTTCTTTAGCCGTTGAGCGATTAGCTAAAGAAACAAACAGCAGCATCCCCAAAGCACCATCAGCTCTATCCAATAATAAGAAGATCTCTCTATCTTCCGAAGTATTCGCAAAGTTACTCCTTTCAGGAGCGGAAGGAATTAATACAACAGAAGCAACTGAAACTCGGATGTATCCGATTTTGTCTTCACTATTTGATAGTGAAATTATGTGTTCTGATATATTGTCTACCAGACTTTTTAGGCCTGCTGACAATGAAGATAAGCACCATCCTGTCCATAAAATTGTAGCCGAATACTGTGCCGCTGAATACCTCGTGAATCGAATCACAAGTAATGAAGATTCGCTATCCTTAGTAAAATGTCTACCTATAATTGCACCTAACAATACGCCAAGAGATGAGTTAAGAGGTCTACTTGGCTGGATGGCTTCGCTGGGTAATAAAACAATTCAAGAATCAATAATCAATGTTGACGCCTATGCAGTATTAGCTAATGGTGACCCATCCCAACTAGAACCCTCATCAAAAAGATTACTTATAAACAAGCTAATAGAAATTGAAGCGACAGACCCTTATTTCCGACGGGGAGATTTTTGGCGTAGATTTAGCGTATCCGGTTTTTTTACACAAGATGTTTTAAATGAATTAAAGCAAATAATAATGAATGGGAATACTGGTCATTTACGAGGGTTAATACTGGAATTACTAGTTGACTCTCCGGTGCTTAATTTGCTGATCACTGAGTTGAGTAAACTAGTCTTAGACCCTAATGAGTCAGAGAATATTAGAACCCTTTCTAGTCGTTGTTTGTTAAACGTCCCGACATATCACCATAGCAGCCTTCTTCCTACTCTAATATCTGAAGCTACCAGTACCTCACTATATATCGCAGCCGAAACGATTGAGGCTATAGGCCTAGATCAATTTACTCATAAAGATATTGCGAAATTTTTACTCACTTGTACACACCTATATCCAGGACATAAAGAAAGACACGAAATAGTCATTGGTTCTCGTTATTTCATTAAGAAACTAATAGCTCATTTCCCACTGAAATTATTAGAACCACTTCTTGATGAACTTACATATAGTTTAAGCTGCCAATGTAATAAAGAATCGTATGAATGTGATTGCCGTAATGGTATAAGTAAAATTGTTGGTTCAATACTTGACCGCTACTTTGAACTTGCATCACCACCTTTTGAACCTAAACAGGTTTGGCAATGGATATGTAATCTTAATTTTCATAATCAAGTAAAAGCAGACCAAAGCAAAACTGTTGAAGTACTACAGAATAACAATGTACTTAGACAAGGAATTATATCACACGTATTTGGTTCATTAACAAATAAAGAAATAATTTATGATCTAAAAAGTGATAAATTCTCTGGTAGTTTTCAATCTCATTCAGGGTTAAACCTGACTATAAACGATTATAGTTTTCTTCTTAATTTAGCTTTTAATAACGAAAATGTGAACCTATGGTCTTGTTTTCTTATTCGCCCTAATTATTATCATCCACAGGAACAAACATGGATATATGACCTAAGAAAATTAATGCGCCAACATGCAAACTCCAATATATTTTTTATGAAAGAGTGGGCTCGCTTTAATAAAGCCATAAAACTTTCTAATTCTGAATATAAACCACGCTATTTCAAGCGAAATAATAGAATTAAACGTTACAATAAAAAACAAAAAAAAATTAATGAAAAAAATAAAAATTTTCTTAACGAAAATAGAGAACTTATAGAAAGCGGCCGTCACTGGGGATATCTTGACCATTTTGCTAACCTTCTCCTTTTCAGACCAGATACAATAAAAGCAAAGTTTGAAGATGAAAAATTAGTCAAAAATGCATTAAAAAACTGCTTGGACTTCATTGCACCAAACGTACCAAACCTCAGTGAATTAGCTAACTTAAGGTGTGAGTCTAAACATAAGCAATCCGAAAGAATTTTATATGCCGCATGCCTAGAAATTCTACGTAACAATGGAAACTTAGAAGGTGTATCTAAACCTCTTCTTGAAGCATTGCGAACAAGTTTTATTCTAGGATACCAAGCAGTTTCAGAAGATGAATGTAAGACTCTACAATTTGAAGTTGATCGCCTATTGTTTAGTGATAAGTCCTATGCAGAACTGTATCTTAGGCAATACCTAGAGCCTCAATTAGCCCAACCATGCCCACATCCAGAAATTTGGTTATTAGCTTCTGATACAACTTTTAATCATCTACGGGAAAAATTATCGATAGAATGGTTAGATAAATACCCTAATTTATCTATCGATTCGTTAAATACTCTTTTTGAAATTGCGGTAAACAATGGGTGCAGAGATAGCTTGAACAAAATCATTAAAGAACGTTGTTCTGCTCTTTTATATGAAAATATTAATCAATATGAAGAAGATGAAAATACGGCAAGAAAAAAAATATTTTGGCTCATTCGTGGTTTCTTTTTTTTAGACGACATAACTAATGAACATTGGGACATTCTAAAATCCCCAAAAGATAATTTACTTCTTTTTGAGCAAATTTCTGGGGACTTAAGTAATTATGATGATCAATCTTGGCCCAAACTTACCTCTATAAAAATTGAAATGATCTTAGATGCCTTTTTTGATAAATGGCCTGCAATGAAATTACCTAATAGTTGGGGAAGTAATAGCCCCAATGAAGAAAAAGGTTATAGATTCCTAACTGGATTAATATTCAAAATAAGCTCAGATGATGCTGTTGAATCTTTAGATGTACTGAAGCGCCTTATGAGTGATCTTCGGTTTAATTCAATGAATAAAGAACTACAAAGTATATATGCCAGCCAAATTAGAAAATTTGCTCTCCAAGATTTTGCACCACCAACACCCCTAGAAATTGTTAAATTATTAGATCATGGTACGATTATTACAGTTGAAGGGTTACGTGAACTCATTATTCAGGAACTATATGAATTCCAAAAATCAATACATGGAGGGGAATTTAACCCAGTAGATCGTTTTTATGAAAAAGATGAACGATTAGATGAAGTTAGGTCTACACAAATAATCGCTGAGCGACTAAGTTTAAGACTTGAATCTCAAGGTATAACTATAACACCAGAGCACCAATTAAAAGATCAAAATAGAAGCGATTTTACTGCATCCAAAGTTATTAATGGTAAACGACGCCTACTCGTAACTGAAGTAAAAGGGCAATGGCACAGAGAACTCTATGACGCAGCTTCATCTCAGCTATATGAGCGTTATTCGATTCATCCTGATGCTGAGCAGCAAGGTATATTCCTTGTCATATGGTTTGGTGAAATGGAAAGTGTTGCTGGTAGGAAAAAACATGGTTTGAAATCTGCCCAAGAGCTTAAAAATAGTATTGAAGCAAAGCTCCCTGCTGAACTGCGAAAATTTATAGATATTTTTGTTCTAGATGTATCTAGGAAATAAGCCACTAACTATAAATCCATCATTTTTAATTACACTACTGGCTGGAAACATTAATAAAAATCATTCTCGTGATGTTCAATACACTGAGGTAAAATAATAATTTATGAAGTACAGCTTCTCACTCAAATACTAAATGTTGGGCGTAAACTAGGATATCCCTCTGACTCTACTTGTATAGCTAGGTCTGATGTCGTTATTCTACGCAAGGTAGATGCTGCAACAAACTGAACGCCTAATGCCAATCGCACAACCTGAAGACGTTTAAGCCCCACAGGCTTATAGCGGCTAGCTACATAATGAGGCATATTATCAATCACGGCTTTAATTTGTTTATCATCACGATGGGGTAATTTCTCCATCATAGCCTGTGACAAATATGTAAGGTTATGGCCATTCTTACCTTTCAAAACGTTTAAATCAACACCACTCCATACCAACGCCGCTTTAATGGAAAGCTCTGCTACCATGCAAATGGGCTGGATAACTGAATCATGACTAAAGCTATTAGGCAGTGTATTTGCTATGTCTTCAAGATTAGAGCGAGACATTTTCCAGAGTGTTAATGCTTCTGAGGCACACACTTCTGAGGCATATGCCTCTATTTCATTCAAACCCATAGTAAAATCATGAAGATCAGCAGTAGCAAAAGACACTTCTGCTGCAATTTCTCTATCTTCTCGACACCACTCCCAGCACTCTTGATTACTTGAAAAACCTGCCACTTGCCAAATCTCTAGCACGTTATCTCCGAATAAGACAGGAAATATCATTTTTCTAACTTGATCCATGGATGCAATCATACCTATTCCTGCTCCAGGCCAGCTTGTTTCAACTTCAGGCACCATAACAGTATATGCATCTACGATTCTTTGAATCTCTGGATTACTAAAAAAACCAAGCCTAAAATCTGTTCCTAGTATATCCATTGCTGCTGCTAACGGACGTTGATGAACGTGCATCCCATCCTCAGCATATTTTTTATCCAATCTGCGCAGATCATCAAGTGTCCACTGGCTCATACCTATTTCCTTTCATCTTTTGCTAAAATCTTGTATAAAGATGTTATAAAATAACAAAATAAACATTACTTAGTACAAACGAGTATATGTGACACTTAACTTTAAACACCATATTCGCCCTTTACAAGATTACCAACAACAAAAGAAAAATAATAATTTCTACATCAACTGATAAAATACCAAACTATAGTAAATAAGTGCCCCACTAACTCCTATGCACAAAAAACAATCAAAATATTTTTAGGCACCTTAATAGGCACTTTTGAAAAGTTGAATTGAACATTAGCACTATAAAATCACTTAGTTAAGCGACGAATTCAGACTCCGCCAGCCCACCAAATTATCTTCTAAGGACGTCCAAAGAAGACTGAAAAGCCCGCTAACTCAATGAGTTGCGGGCTTTTTTATGTCCTGCGCAGTCTGATGTCACCTAATTAAATCCAATCATCTTAGGCACCTTGATAGGCACCTCGTAACCTTTGTAGTTTTTGAGGTGCCTAAAAACAATGGAACATCAAAAATGGCAAGACAAACCAAACCATTATCCGCAAAAGAGATCGATGCAGCAAAGCCAAAACAGAGTGATTATGTCCTCTATGATGGCGGCGGACTTCTTTACCTCCTAAAAGAGCATGCTGGAGTATCAGCACGTATCAATCCCAACTTTTAATTACCGTTCCAGACTTGGGCTAATGCTTGTAGCGAATGTTCACGAATAGAAATTCAGCACGAGCTTTTTAGTCGAGTAATTCAAGTATTTTAACAGCCATAATTAAATCTCAACGCCACAAGAGATTTAATTATGGCTAAGCTACAAAATGTAGAACTACTTTTATGTTGTATAAACCTTGATGCGTGTATCTACCCGCTTGAAAACATTAACACCTTCAGATGATTGTTGCTCATCTTGAGTGAAAATACCAAGAAATCGATATAGTGTCCGGTTCAGCTCATCACGAGAGTGAGCCATTACGATACGATAACGCCACGTTTCCCTATAGTTGCGTGTTGGATTAAGACTTTTTTCCGTTATCAGGTCACCATCAGTGGAAAGTGAATTGTCCCACTCCCCCGCCTTATACAACCGTGGAAACCAAACCATTACATCTCCGTCCAAACCGATTGCTTTTACAACAGTCTCAGGTACCCGCCAGCTACCTGATTGGTGGTGTCCTTTATCCCCATAACCAAAGCACTGCAAAGCATCCTTGTGATATCGGAATACTGCGTAAGGACCCACTTCAATAACGCCTTCGTCAATATGCTTTTGAGAGGTATAACGGCTGTCATAGTCCCAAGGACGAAATAAGCCTTGGGCTTCT